>JBJXGA010000341.1:0-26652 GCA_046152955.1 Planctomycetales bacterium
GATCAAACCAGAACCTCCTGACGAGGACTTGCACCTCGCCGATTCAACAAACTTGCAAACGCACTGGCGGACGCTGCCAGCGTCCGCTTCCGACGCAAACTGCGGCGGCCACGGTCCGCGAACGTCACATCTCTCGCCACGAGCAGTATAAACTGCTGCCCATCGCCGCCCAAATCGCTGCAATGCCGAATCGGCCGAACCATCTCCGTATCGGGTAATCCGGGGTGGTGGCTGGAATTCCAACGCGTCAGGCTGCCGATCGGCGAGACGTGCCGGGGACCATGGCGGCGACGGGGTCAGCTACATTGCGTTTCGCGTTGCGCTCACTCCAGTCAAGAAGGTCGAGTGAAGGTGACAGAGGACAACCGAGGCCAGCGTCCCCCATCAGAAAGCGAATTCCGATCACCCCGCCAGATTACGGCTCTGAAAATCGCTTGCGCACGCTACGGATACGGTGGGCGATGCTCGATCCCGGATTCATTCAGGAAGCGCCGCAGCCCCGAGATGATCGGCGGCAGGTACGATTGATCCGTCACAAGCTCGTCGAACGAGACGACAATCCCGCCGTGATTTCCGAATAACTGCGGGAAGATGAAGTCGCCTTTCGGAGCAACCTTATCGCAAAAGTCGTACTGATTCAACTGCCCGGCGATCCCAATGCTGCCGCGAACGGAATCGAGCATCGTCATGCACAGCACCGTCTCACTGTCCCAATCGCAAAGCCTGCAACTCCCCTTGAGTTCGGCGTGCATTTTCGCCAATCCGTCCACAAAGTCCCGGATGTTCCACCAATAGTACCAGCGACCCGTCTCGTAGGTGTGACTCTCGACACGCAGACGGACCCACATCGCTACGTGGTCAGCCCGAACTCCTTCGAGCTCAAGTTCGATGACGAAATGCAACTTCGGCCCATTCATCACCTCGGCCTCGCAGCCAATCGTCAGCGGCCTTGAATCGTCAGATGAGGATGAGATTGTCATTCGGACCTGCGAGCCAGCTCTCTCGGAATCAGCTTTGTCATTGCAGATTTGCTCGCCGAATCCGCGAGCCGCCTGTCGTCATGTCGGCCAAACCACAGCCACCGTCGAACTGGCCTCGCGAAAGCTCCCGCATTGCCCCGGCGAATTATGGGCGGCCCTTTCTTCAGGCCCTCCCCGCCGGCCAGCAGGCGCTTTCGATCCAGCGGCGCGCGTAATCGTGGGCCTCTTTCACGCGTTGCAAACCGACCAGCGCGTCGACGACAGTCACGCCATAATGTCCGTTCTCGGGACAGATTTGCTCAGCCTTTTGGAAGAACAAGAGCGCCGTCTCCGGATCGCCGATTTCACGCCAACAGTAGCCGCGCAGAAAGGCGATCTGGTCCCGCGTCAGAAACCCCGGCGGAGCCCGCAACAACTCCAGCACACGATCCCAATCCCGCACATCCCATGCCGATTGCAGTTCCTCTGGCGTAACGCTTTTGCCGGTATCGTCACGAGGATGAGTCTCTTCGTCGGAAAGCGAGTACAGGTCGCCCGAGAGTCCACGCGCCCGCAATTGTTCTGCTTCAGACAAACGATACCACGGTCCGTCCATCTCATCGCGCAGCGCATCGGCTTCCTGCGAGTCGCCTTGCCCGTGCGCAATCAACGCGTGCAATCGGCGCGTCAAGTGCGCGATTCTTTCAAGCTCCACGCTCAGCGATGCGCTCTCGGACATCAGAGATAGCTTTCGTCAATAAACCAAAGGAGCTGCGTCGCGCCCAAGGCAGTCTGAAAGTCACCGGCTTGCATCGGCGTCGCGGGCTCGATCAGGCCGTGCCTTGGTCCATCAATGCGCAATGTCAATTGCAGGGCAACTGGTCCATTTACAAATGGAATTGTAGCAAAGCGCCAACATGCGAGACCGTTCGCGCCCGACGCCTCCCGTACGAAATGCTTCAGTCGTCTCGGAATTCGATAGAACGGCAGATCCTGCCAGCGCGGTGCGACTGACATTCCCCCCGTGTTCGGCAAAACAAGTCCCTTTGAATCCGGCAGAAGATCGGGCTTGGCATCCGGCGGCAATCGCACCCCAAGTCCTCTCGCCGTGCTCTCCACCGTCGGCTTGTCGCCGTCGCACAACATGGCCCTAAAAATGTGTGGCATGCCGTTGATCACGAACAAATTGGGCTCCGCTACCCGTCCTTTCTCGCATATTCCATGAGGTGAGCGTCCTTGTCAAGACCACAACACGCCCAAGTCCCTCGCTTTGACCATCGACTGGGACTGCATGCCGAACGCGAGCATGCGCGACCAGCGTTCAGGCCGGCTGTTTCCAGCGAATTTGCTTCCCCGGCTCCTCAACAGCATAGACGACGTGCAGAACCCTCCGGTGGGAAGGGTACTCCGCAGGCGACGAACGATGTACCAGCAGCGGCTTCATGAACAGAATGTCACCCGCCGAAGCGTCGCAAATTGTGAATTGTTCCGATGAGATCGCAGCCACATCCGCATCTACGAGCCTGCCTCTCAAGTGGCTGCCCGGCACGACGGCCAGGGCTCCGTTCCGGGCAGGGCAAGCATCAAGGTGAATGCGCAGCGCCAGGAGGTTCGACAAAACGTCAAGCGGCGGCTCGACATACACAACGCCGAGTTTCGTACTCCAACCGGAGAATCCCGGTTCCGCGACCTCTCGCTCAACGGGCATCATGCGATCCTGATGACCGGGAACGTTCCAATTCGCCCCCGGAGTCTTGTCGAAATACGTCACATTGATCGGGAACGCGTTTCGGCCGAGTGCTTCCGTGGCGCGCCGATCAAGGCCCAGACGGGCCAATGCAACCGAAACTTCCGGTCGGTCCCACAGGAGGTTTCGTGCCGCATATGCGCTTCCGCGCCGGCTGCGAACCCCGATCTGGTTGGTCGTCGGCGAGAGCAGTCGCAGCAGGGCTACCAACTGGTCGGTCGTGAATGCGTTTCGGTGGAACGCAAACCCAAATTGGTCGATCTTATGGCGGAGATTCACCTGTCACCGATTGAGCAATTCTGTAACGGGTCTCGTGGAATCAACGGGTAGCCCCCTATGTAGAGGCAATCCCGTTCCAAGCAGGGATCGTCGATTCCGGCACTATACACCCGTTGGCAGGGCGGGTGAATTCCAAACAACGCGACACGTCCATGATGAATCAAAGCGCCGCCCGTTGCATCAAGTTGATCCGGGAAATGGCATCTCGGACGAGCCGAACCCAGGCACCATCGTTCTGCAACACGCCCAGTTCGCCAAACTCGCGAAAGAGTTCTCGTGGGATCGCGACGGCGGGGCCAGGAATCGGCTCACCAGTTCCTCGACGAGTGGCGACGATCGCGCGTTCTAGCTTTTCGATGCGGTCCACTTTGGTCGGATCGTCAGGAACCGTCCGATTTGTGGGCAAATTGTCTCGAAAACAGGGAAAACGATACCGTATCCAAGGCGTCGAACGCCCGTCGGATTGATCCTGAAGCTCCGCGCGGACCAGACGCAAGTATTCGTCTTCCAATCGCTTCAGCCGGCTGTAAAGCTTTTCAATTCGGCTCATAAAGTCAATTTCGTGCCGACGGAAGGCTATCGTGGAGTCGAGTTTGCACGCCTCAATGGCAAGCCGTTGACAAGTGACTGTGGGTCAACCTTCCGCAGCCGTTAGTTGATTCGTGTTAGCGATCCTCATCGGACGCCACGATCCGAGAATGATACCGATTGTATCCGGCAAACGACAGAACGCATTCCAAGCAGGAAAGCCAGGGGCGTCTAAATGAAATTCGATCGCTCGGTAACTTGCGTCGATACTTACCATTTCCAATGGGCTCGCGGAGTTCACGTGTTCTTTGGCGAATTGATTGACAACCGCCGTCTCTGCTGCGAGTTCTCCGTCGGTCACGGCCAGGACGAGATCGGGTTGCAATTGAGGAATGCGCGGTGCCCGGCCGAGTAATTCGAAGGGTGCTTCTGCTTGCACAAGCGCCAAAGCCTCGCACATCTGAATCGGTTGAACGGTCGCTCGATGCGGCAAGCGGGGCAATTGTCTGCGCAGTTCGTCATATAGGTCCGGTCCGAAAACAGGGATTCCGATGTCATCGCGAGCGATGTATTCGGGTGGAAACAATTCGCAAACCAATTTGCTTTCCCTCGCGGTTAAGCGCCGCGGTGGAATCCAGAGAACGTCGTCACCGATCCGTCGCATGTGAATCCACCCGCCGCTGTTACAGCCGACGTTACCGCATGTCTCGCAAACGGTAACCTGGATGGGATCGTCTTCAAAATCCGACAAGTTCACAGCGTTCGCGATGCACACGTCGCGAAAATACAGCGATTCCACGTCAAACGGCTGGAAGCCATTTTCATGGCCCAATACCCTCTGCTGGACGTTGAACTGGTCGAGCCGGCGGAACTTCATGAATTGCGTTGGCCAAAACGAGCTTGAGTGCCGAGGATTGGGGCGGCACCGGCCGCCAGTCTACCGCTGGAGGCTGCGAGGGTAAATCCCAGTCACGTGCCGTACGGGCCAAAGCTTGGCGCTTGAAGAATGGACTTCGTCGTGGTCAACAAAGTCCCGGATGTTCCACCAATAGTACCAGCGACCCGTCTCGTAGGAGTGACTCTCGACACGCAGACGGACCCACGTCCCTACGTGGTCAGCCCGAACTTCTTCGAACTCAAATTCGATGACGAAATGCAACTTCGGCCCATGCATCACCTCGGCCTCGCAGCCAATCGTCAGCGGCATTGAATCGTCAGAGGACATTATCATTCGGCCCTGCGAGCCAGCTCTCTGCCCGTAGTCGGCAAAGCAAATCGTTCCGTCGCCGAAATTCTTTTCGATATTTGCCATTGCCTAAGGCATGGGTTTCAAAGGCGGAGCCTTCCATTTCCCGCTGATTGCCTCCGCTTTGGGCCAGTAAAGCCGCATGGCGCAGAGGAAGGGGCCGGAGGGGGCGGGGAGCCAGTTGGACTCTTTGTCGGCGCCGGGCGATTCATGCTGGAGGTACAGTGTCAAACCGCCGTCCGGATCGCGTTTCAGGTCGGGAAGCATCGGCGAGTTGATCAGATATCGATTCAGACGGTTCGCACTGAGCAGGCTCGCGGGCATCTCGTACATCGTCAGCGACCAGAACGCATTGACGGGGGGAAGCTGGTCTGGCAGGAAACGCAGGGTGTACCGATACGCCCCATTCAATGGCTTTCCCTCGGAATCGACCGCGTAGATGGGATACATGGCCTCCTCTTTCGAGTTGCCATAAATGCCCACGACCGCAGCCAGCATGCGGTACAGGTAGTTGTTCTTGAGGTAGTCCCGCGTCCCGAACGCATCTCCGGAAGTGATTCGCCCGGTGTCCATTTCCTTGCGGGCGCCGTCGAGCGCCTGCCACGCGTCGGCCATCCCCTCCTCGATCGCGTGGCGGATTTCTGGCTTGAACTGGCTGGCATCAAAAACCTTGTCCCCACCGACGTGGATTTTCGCGAAGCGAGACATGAGCTCCCGCTCCGAGGGATGCGTCGGACAGAACTGCAGTACGAAATTCAAGACCTTGAAAAAGTCGAGCGAGGTCTTCTGCTGCTCGGGAGTGAGCGGCTTGATGAAATTGATCTTCGGCGCAGCCGACGGCGGGGACTGACCGAGAAATGCCGAAAGGGGCTGCGCTTTGTACCCGGCCTGAACTTTCTTTACGTTGTCGAGGTCGCCGGGATTGAAGAGCTGTGTGCGGTAGGCGGCAAGTACGAATTCGGTTTCGGCGCGAATCACGTGGGAGACGCCCGGCGGCGTCTCCCCTTTCCAGTCCGGCCCGGCGACCAGAAAACTGCCGCCCCCATTGCCGGTGGCGCGACTGCCGATGTAGGCGAAATTGAAAGTATACAGGTCGATGAGCTGAATCGAAAAATAGCGATCCTTACTGATGGCGGGAACGGCAAGAACCATCGGCTCACTGCGCAGGTCCAGCCCCAACATCGAATAGGGGGTATCGGAATTGGGAGTCTGGACCGCCTTATCCTCCGGCGTGAAAACGCGCGGCATATTGCGAATCTGGTTCCAGGGATTCTTGTACTCCGGGCTGCTTTGATCGACGAAATACGCAAACTGGATCCGGTAGCTGTCGACCAGCGGATAGCCGTAAATGTACGCCTCTTTCGCGATCTGGCGCGCCTCGTCCGGCGACAGTTCCGCCGCTTGGGCCGAAGCAGCCCCAAGCCGCGAAGAATTCAGGAGCGTGCCGAAAAGCGCCGCAATGATCAACGTCGAGCGAGTAGACAAGGCTGTGGACTCCTGGGTGACAATGTCAGAGGGGATGCTGAGTGGCGAACAAGAACTGCTTTGGGCGAGGCGCGGCGGTGTATGGTGCGCAGTGAGTCTCAAGATTTCAAGCCGACCACCGGCCAACTGGCGGAAACCCGCCGAGCGATCCGGCGCAGTTCGTCCATGGGACGCGCATCCGAGGTGCTGGCTGAATTTAGCGACGGATAATCCTTCAAACCCATACACTCTTCCGGGGAGGTTGTTTCTGCAGAGTTTCGCGTTCCGGTCCCATGATGCAAGCTGCTCGAATTGACGGTTGGTTGGCCGGGAATGACTGGAATGGGACGCTCCTACAGTTGGGGCGACCTGGGATTTCCCGGCGGCCAGTCGCTCCGCCGCAGCGCGATCTTGCGGTATACTGATTCCCATTCCGCAGCCCCCCGGCCGATGACGTGGCGGGGAGTGCGGCGAGTGCCTTCTGGAACCCACTTCACAGCATGCGGTCCGACAACCACGACTTCGGTATCGGCGCTCCGTCCGTGACGGGGGATTTCCCTGCCGAATTTGGGCGCTATCGCATTCTGCGACCGCTGGGCCAGGGGGCGATGGGAACGGTCTACCTCGCTGAAGATTCCCAACTGGGACGCCAGGTGGCCTTGAAGGTTCCCCAGTTGACTGAAGGGGGAGGGGGCCGACGGTTGGAACGGTTCTATCGGGAGGCACGTCTGGCAGCGACTCTGCACCATCCCCACATCTGTCCTATCTTCGACGTCGGTGAGTACCGCGGGGTGCATTTCATCTCCATCGCGCTGATCCAGGGGAGACCACTGGCTGACGTACTGCAGCCTGGCAAGCCGGTCGCCGATCGGACTGCCGCGGCACTCCTTCGCAAGATCGCACTGGCGCTTCACGAGGCGCATCTCCAGGGGGTGATTCATCGCGACTTGAAACCGGCGAACATCATGATCGATCAGCGGGGAGACCCGATCGTGATGGACTTCGGACTGGCAAGCCAGTCGACCGCATCCGACGAAGCCCACTTGACCCACACCGGAGTCGTCATCGGAACCCCCGCCTACATGTCCCCCGAACAGGTGGGGGGAGCCAAGAAGACGGTTGGCCCTCACAGCGACATTTATGCTCTGGGGGTCATCCTGTTCCAGATGCTGACCGGGAGGCTCCCCTTCGAAGGGCCGACGCTGTCGGTCCTGGCGCAGGTCGCCACGCAGCCGGCGCCGCGCCCGTCCGACATCCGCCGAGAGGTCTCCCCACAACTCGAGGCGATTTGCTTGAAGGCGATGGCTCGCAACCCGAGCGAGCGGTACGCCTCAATGAAAGAACTGGCCGTGGCGCTCGTCAGCACGCTGCGGAGCGGATCTCCCGCCACGGAAGCGACTCGCTCCGTCGAGCAGGCGAGCACGTCGCCGGGTATCCCTCGGGATACCCCAGCTCCGCGCCGTGAGACGCCGTCACACGGGAATGCCCCCTTGCTCAATACGGTGATCCAGTCGGTCGCTCCCGAACCCGACAAGGGGGCTTTGGCCACGGCCAGTCGCGACGGAAAGGGATGGTCCCTGTGGTTCCACCGCCAACCGAAGTCGGTCCGGGTGGTCGCAGGCGCGGGACTGGTCCTGCTGGTCCTTGGCATGGCGGCCCGGTTCTTGCCCTCTCCCGGGACTCCGCAAGGGGAACCACCCCAAAACCTGATCGCGGAGACCGCCGCGGAGCGCCCCTCGCCAGACCCCCAGGACGACAGCGGGGACGGTGAGATGCCTTCCTCCGGAGACGAAGTGGACCTGCCGCCGACGATGACCAGCGATGGATACCGGGTGCTGTTCGACGGGCGGACGCTGGCTGGTTGGCGCGTGTTTCCAGAAATGCGCGGCGACTGGCGCGTCGCAGATGGGAATCTGACCGGATCGGCGGACGCCTGGAGCTACCTGTACTCCGCTCGAGACGACTACGAGGACTTTCACCTCCGCGCCCAGGTGAGGATCAGTGACGTCGGGTCCGGCGCCGTCGCGCTGCGGAGCGCGCTGGGGCCCGCCTGGCCCCGCACCGAGCCGCTCCAACCATTGGGCTATGGCGTGTTGATTCACCATACCGGCACAGGGAGCCAGCGAACCGGCAGCCTTTTCGCCGGAGCGATCGATCCCGTCGTGCCAGTCCGCGAGTGCTCCCTCGTGCCGGGAACCTGGTTCACGCTGGAAGTCCTGGTCCGGGGGAACCGGGTCGAGGTGCGCGCGGATGATGCGCTGTTGTCGGAATACGATGATTCCCGACAAATGTTCGGACGCGGCCGGGTGGCCTTGGGGGTCGCACCCCAGTCGCTGGTGGAGTTTCGCGCCGTGGAAATGCGGGAACTGGACCCACAGCCAACCGCGAATGTTTCACAGTCGGACGGCCTGGTCGTTCTGAGGAACTTTCCCAAACACGTCTGGGGAGTCGCGCTGAGCGCGGACGGTTCGCAGGCGCTCGTTGCGGGGCAGGACGCCACCGTGAGGCAATTCGACGCCGCCACCGGGCATGAAATCCGCAAGCTGTTCTCCGGGACGTACGAATCGGCAATGGCGGCCTACAGCAACGACGGCGAATGGATGGCCTCCTGCGCGCTGGTGGGGACGGTCTTCCTGTGGGAAGTCGCTTCCGGGCGGGAGGTGCAGCGCTTGGACGTTCCGGGAGACCGCATCCATTGCCTGGCCTTCAGTCCGGACGGAAACCTGCTGGCCGCGGGAACCCAGAGTGGGCAAAAGGTCCATGTCTGGGATACTGAAACGGGCGAGCCGGTGGCGGTGTTCGGCGAACATCGCGGGTTGGTCTCCTCGGTGGCCCTGCATCCGGATGGGCGGCGCGCCGCCAGCGGAGGCTGGGACAATACGATCCGCGTCTGGGATGTCCGCAACGGTCAGCAACTCCAGACGATCAAGGAAAATGTCCCCTGGGCGCTGCACCCTGGGGGACAATGGCTGGTCCTGGGAAAGCGCTCCGGAGAGTGCCGCCTATGGAACCTCGAACGCCAAACAGGAGAACGAGTCCTGACCACCCAGGGGTCTGGCCCGGTCCATGCGTTGGCGTGCAGCCCCGACGGGAAGCTGATCGCGGTCAGTCGCGACCACGCCCGGATTCAGATGTGCGATCTGGAGTCGGGCGCCGTGATGCAGGAATTGCCGGGAAGTGAGTCAGGAGTGGTGATCAATCGGCTGGCGTTCAGCGCCACCGGACGCCGCCTGATCGGAGGGGGCCTCGATCGCGCCGTACGGATTTGGACCCTCCCTGAAGAACTGGTGGGAGTCGTCCCCCCCCGGACGCCGCGCCCGAACAACCAGCAAGCGGCCCAACAGTTTCAAAAGCTGGGAGGAACGGTGGGGGTGCGGCATCACGGACGTTTGCAGGAGTATCCTCCCGGCCGCGCGCTCCCCGCCGGCCGCCTGGTCCTGGAAGCACTCACACTGCACGACAAACCGCTGGCCCCCGACGACTTGGAAGCGCTGGGCGAATTGTCCCGGTTGCGGCGTCTGGACCTGAACGGATGCAGTACCGGGTCAGCCGGTTGGGGGGAATTGCGCGCGCTCCACGAACTGCGTGAATTGTCGCTGTGGAACGCCCGCGTCACCGATCGGAACCTGCAGGATCTGGGAACGCTGTTCCGATTGGAGCGGCTGGAACTGTTTGCGAACCCTGGGGTCACGAATGCCGGGCTGGAACAGGTGCGGCGACTGGGTTCTCTGCGGCAGCTCGACCTCAATGCGACCGGCATCACCGCGGCGGGCCTCGTCCACCTGGCGACTCTGACATCGCTCGAGTCGTTGAACCTGATGAACCTGCGCTTGTCGGACGACGCGATGCAGCATCTGGGGTCACTCACGAATCTGAAAACACTGCTGTTGCATCACTCGGGAATCGGCGATGAGGGACTAGTACACCTGACGGGCCTGACCCGCCTGGAGGCACTGGGCCTGGATGGCACACGCCTGACCGACGCCTCGATCGACACGCTTGCCGGATTTCGCCGCTTGAAAGTGTTGCAACTCTTGCGGACTCAAATCTCTGAGGCCGGAGTCGTGCGGCTGCAGGAGGCATTGCCAGGAGCCAAAGTGGGATGGTCGCCGGCGAGTCCGTAGGCTGCGACCGGATTCGCCTCCGACCGGGTGGGGGTAAAACAAAGGTGGCAGGAACCGTTCCGTTCTCCGCGGCACATTCACCGTGAAATGGAAGCCCATCAGGCCGGAAGACATTTCGACCGACATCAAGCCGCGGCGCAACGAGCGAAGGGAGTGAACCCAAACCCGGCGGGATGACTGGTCGAATGCCAAACACTCAACGATGAGGCGTCGCATCAGTCAGAATCTGGCGGCATTGGTTCCTTTTGCTATCGCGAGCCTGGGGCGTGCAGCACTCATAGCAACCAGGATAGAGCGACGATCACGAGTAGCGCCGCCACGACCGCCAACAGACAACCAACGAATCGGAAAACCCACCCGGTATTTTGCTCGTGACGAGACCAGAGGGATTTTCCGTACCACCCCCACGCGCATGCATTGATCGGCACAAAAACCACGGCGAGAAAGGGTGGACCACTAATGCCTGGACTTCCCAAATCGCTGAGCCACCCTACCGGAAATGTCAGCGCGAGAACCAAAAGCCACAATACATCGTCGACAGCGAGCTTCCAAGGTGGCTCCAAGTCAACCCGCACGAACCCGCTGGGAAAAAGAAGCAGATGCAGCACGCCGCAGAGCCCAAAGCAGGCCAGGTTGGCGACTGCAATCGCCCCGACCGTGTTCAAGGGCCAGATCCAACGAGGTGCCTTCATACCCAGATCCAGAGTGAAAACCTGTACGACCGTTTCAACTTAGCGTAATCACCGAATGCCTGCGCGTCCATGTGGGAACTTTCGCCGTTTCGGGTAAAAAAATGTGGCAGGAACCGTTCAGTTCTTGCGACGCAGGCTGACGTCGCGGCGCGACAGACTTGCGCTCGGAGCGGCGCTTTGTCGGCAACGCGTCCTCTTCCTGGATTTCTGAGAAATCCAGCGACTGTAGTCGGATTTCTCAGAAATCCGCAAAACGCAGGACGTCGCCAACAGTTCTAGCCCAGTCGGAAGATGGCCGGCCCTTGATCAGTCCAGGGGCGCCCCCGGCCTCAGCCAGAGTTCCGCAACAACTCGGCGAAGGGGGTGTCGCGGCGGCTGAGCAGGTGGAGCAGCTTCACGAGTGTCAGGACGGCGTCGCAGATGGGGTAGGGACCAGTGAACCAGAACCGCCCGGATTCTCCCCCGCCGCAGGCAACCCCTGGTTGTCGCATGGCGATCGACATGGCTTCCAGCGACAGCGGGAATTCGTCAACGTCCCCTCCCGGAAGGGATTCCGCCATCCGGCCCGGTGAAATCGGCATGGTCCGCTGCTCCAGAACCGCCACTCCCCCCTCGTCTCGATCGCGCTCGGACTCGGCCAGGCGCTGCACCAAGAGTGCCGCGGGCACTCTGTTCCCCTGGTCGTCGAACACCGCGCATTGCTGTGCGTCGTCATCGATGAGCAGTCCCAGATGTGCACGTTGTTCCACCACGTCCCTGGGGACGCGCATCAGGTCGGGATCGTCCGGGGCGTTCAACCGTCGGGCGCGGAGGGGCAAGTCGACTGGAATCAGTCGGCAGGCGGTTCGGCGAAAGAGCCGTTCCAGCCGCAGGCGAACTGATCCCAGGGATGTCCCCACGACAACGCGCAGCGGGCGGAGGGCGTGAAAGTGCCGCAGTAGTCCCGCCTCGAATGGCTCATGGATGCTCACGAGTCGCTGCGAACCGGGGCGGCGAGTGGGGCGCGCGAAGCCAAGCTCGAAACGCTGCTGGATGCGATCCAAGCTTCCCCCCCGCGCGCACGGAATCACTCCGTGGCGCACGAAGTCCAGTCCGATCCAGGAGGGATCGCAGCCGGAGCCAGTGACATGGACTCCCCCGAATGCCTGGAGATGATCGATTCCAAACCACAGTTCCGGACGGGTCACAGTCCCCAGGTCGATGACCTGGCATCCCATGCGGCGCAGCGCCAACCCGACTCCCACCACCAGGTCAGGGGCCGCGGGACGCTCGTCCTGCCCCAGCACCACGACCGGTCCGGGTTGTCCCGTCGGCAACAGGGTGACCCCTTCGCCGCTCTGCGTTCCGGCAGCAGGCGCCGTCGAACCTCGAGCTTCTGGAGGCTGTCCCCCCTCGCCGACACTCCCCCATTCCTCCCACAGGCAACTCGCAAATGCACCGGCCAGAAGCCCCGCTCGATGTCGATCGAGTTCGTTCAAATAGACGCCGCGGACGCCGGTCGGGACAAATAGCGAGCGGCGCGGCGGGGGGGCTACCGCTGCGGAAACCTCGCTCGATGCGGGGGGGCGGGAGCCGTCAGCCGCTTCACAGTGCGGGCACTCGAGGCACAGGGGATACCCGGACGCCAGCCGCGCCAGGTGAACCGGCCGGGAGATCTCGTGGACCTCCCCTGGGCAGCGATACATCGGTATGATCTGTCGCGCGGCAATCATCCATCAGCTACCTTACACCGCCGGACCGTGGTTCCCCCCGGATCGCGGTCGCCATCGCGGCGGCGGACTCTACGCGAATTCGGCACTCCCGGTCAAGAAGAACTGCGCATGCAGGCCATCGAGTTTCTCAAAGCGCCCCAGCAACACGCCACCGGTCCCCTGGTGGCGCTCTACGGTCCGGAGCGGTTTCTGAAGCACGAAGCGCTACAGGCGGTCACGCGCCTGGTGCTGGGAGAAGAGGGAGACGACCTGGCGGTGGCCCGTTTTCCGGGAGCCGCCACCGACCTGGCGACCGTTTTGGACGCGCTCCGGACGGTTTCCATGTGGAATCCGCGGCAGGTGGTGGTCGTCGAAGATGCCGACGAGTTTGTCACGAATTTTCGGGAAGGACTGGAGAAGTATCTGGAGCACCCGGCCAAGAAATCGGTCCTCGTGCTGGAGCTGCGGACGTTTGCCAGCAACACGCGGCTGGCCAAGAAGGTGGCATCCGTCGGACTGCCGATCGATTGCGCCGCGCTCAAAGCTGCTGAGCTCAACGCCTGGCTGGCGGAAATGGCGCGCACCCGCCACGGAAAAAAACTGGACCGGGGGGCGGCGCAGATGCTGGTCGATCTGGCGGGAACCGAGTTGGGGCTTTTGGATCAGGAACTGGGGAAACTGGCCGCCTACGTCGGGAGCGCGGCAACCATCAACGCCGCCGCCGTGGAAAAACTGGTCGGAGGGTGGAAGTCCGAAACGACGTGGAAGATGCTCGACGCCGTGCGGGACGGCCGCTTGCCGATGGCGCTGGAACTGTTGGACAAATTACTGATTGCAGGGGAGGCGCCGCTCAAGTTGCTGGGAGGGATTCATTTTGTGTATCGGCCGATCGCCCGAGCCACCGAGCTGACACGCACGGGGGGTGCGCTCGCCGAGTCGCTGGCGAAAGCGGGGGTCAAACCGTTCGCAATCCAGGCGGTGACCGCCTACCTGCGCCGCATCGGGCGTCCCAAAGCCGAACGCATCCTCCGCTGGCTTCTGCAAGCCGACCTGGATCTTAAAGGGGCCAGCCAACTTTCCGATCGACAAGTCCTGGAGCGTTTGCTGGTGCAATTGGCGGGTAAGAGAGGAGGAGCGGCGGCGGGGAGTCTTGTACCTGAGTCTTGAGATTTCAGATTTGATTTCCAGACTCTTTATGCGTCTGTTCCATTCTCATTTGGCCGCGGTTGCACGAAAATGCCTCACGCGGAGACGCGGAGACGCGGAGGTCGCGGAGAAGCGAGTGGCGTTGGGTACGATAGACCTGAGACGGTAATCCATCGACAGCGATCAAGATGGAATGGTTTGGCCGACCACGGCCCGATCCTCTCCGCGTCTCCGCGTGAGCAATCGTGATCGCGAGATAGGTGGACGAACCTCCCGCGAAACCACTCAGTATCCTTCGGTTCAATCCGATCTTTTTGGTTGCAGCACTTGGGTGCGCTGAGTCTTCTGCACCGCAATCTAGCGGATTGAGACAGAACCACTGAACAACGGATGACAGCGATGGCACGGATGATCCGAGGATCGAGTCACAGGTGATGATCCATGCCCATCCGTGTTATCAGTGGTCAAATCCCTTTTGATGGCGGCCCTGGGCCGCGCTGTGTTCTCTCTCAGTATTCCCCCTCCCACGGTTTTGTCTTCCACAGCGCCAATCCCAGCGCTGCCAACGGCACCAACAATCCGAGCGCATATCCTGCGATCGTCCCCCATCGGCCGGGGGGCCGCTCGTGTCTGGGGGGCGCCAGGGCGAGGAGGCTCAGGGGGGACAGTCCGATCAGGAGGAAACTGCTCCACGGAACCGCGCCGGAGTGGTACAAGTAGGCGTTGGTCAGCATTCCGACCCAGAGCATGGAGAACCCTGGTATCAGACCGGGGAACATGGGGCGGTGTGGGGGTAACAAGGACGCGATTTGGCTGAGGGCGACCCCCCCTGGCCCCCCCTTGTTAAGGGGGGGAGATTGTGGTTTCAGGGGGGGAAATTGTGGCAACCAGGACGCGATTCCGCAGAGCGCGAGAACGGAACTGAGCGACAGTTCCAGCCGCGCGAGGGTGGAGAAGCCGGTCAGTTCGACGATCATTCCCGCGACTGCTGCGGCGAACGCCAGGAGGAGCGCCGGCGGCGCGTCGCTCACTTGGCCGCCACGCGAATCATCACTCTGGGTATGACCGAGCAGACGATCGGCTATCCTTCGACTGACCTTCCGCAATACGTGCCACACGGCCAACATCAGAATCGCCGAGCCGACCACCCAGGGGATGCGCGTGGACTTCATGAACGGGAGCGCCGGAATTGTCAGCCATGCCGCGGTCCCCACGCACGCTCCCCACGCGCCCCAGCGTCGCCAACCGGACCAGCCTGGCCAGTTGGCAGAGGACTCCACCCAGGCCACTGCGGCCCCGAGGATCGCGATAAAGGGAAACCACTCCCATGACTTGGCCGGCCGCCACGGGATGCCGCGCGGCACCCCATAGGCGCAGGCCACCGCGACCGCCAGGGCCAACCCTGCCGCGAGAACCAGCGATCGCCCTGGGCTCCGCCGGTTCAGCCACAATCCCACCAGCCAGACGCACAGCGCCCCCGCGGCCGGAATGAGGGCGGCGCGCAGCAGCATGTCCAGCAACAGGTCGCGAACAGCCAATCGATCACTTGATGCTGTAGAGGTGGTCGATGCTGCGCAGCAACAGAGTTCCATCGGCGAACGCGGGGGTGGACCAGCACATCTCGCCGATCTTGTTCTGCCCCAGGACTTCAAACTCAGGCCCCGCCTTCAAGACGGTCGTCTGGCCGGAATCATCCAGGCAAAAGACTTTGCCGTGCGACGCCCAGGGAGAAGAAGTGAACCCTTGCGCATCGGGAATCCGCTTCCGATAATACGCCGGCTCACCCGTTTTGGCGTCGTAGCAGCTCACCATCCCGCCGCGCTGTTCCAGGATGTACAGCCGCCCCTCGTAGAGCAGAGGAGAGGCCATCGACGGCCCGGCCTTAGTGCGCGACCAGGCGACCCCGGCATTGGAGGTCTCTCCCTCTTTGAGGGTGATGTCCCCCGTGGCTGACGCTTTGACCGCGAACAACGGGCTGTTGCCAAATGGGCCTCCCGATCCGACATACAACAACTGGTCGTTGGCCACCGGAGTGGCATTCACTCCCCCCGAGATGCCCCCCAGTTCCCAGATCAACTTGCCATCCGCCGGATCGTAGGCGCGAATCCGATTTCCTCCGCACGCCACCACCTGGGTTTTTCCTTTGAGCCTCCAGATGTAGGGGGTGCTCCAGGAGGATCGCTCGTCCCGCTTCACGCGCCAGATCTCCGAACCGTCGCGCTTGTCGAGCGCCGCCAGGAACGACTCTTGTTCGTTGTCGCACTGGACAAACAGGCGATCCCCTTCGAGCGCGGGAGAACTGCCGGTTCCCCAACCCATCTGCATCGGAAATGATCCCAGGTCTTTCTCCCAGATCCGTTTGCCCGACAGGTCGTAACAGAAGATGCCATGCATGCCAAACGAGGCGTAGATCCGTTCTCCATCGACGATGGGCGTCTCGGAGGCATAGGTGTTCGTAGAATGAATGGGGATCGTCGGTTTCCGCTCGGTGGCAACCTGTGTCCAAAGGGTTTTACCCGAAGCGCGATCGAGACAGTGCAGTTCAAACCGGTACATCACGTCCGGCGGAGGACCGCCCCCCCCCATACCGCCCCGTCCAAAACCACCTCTCCCTCGTTCGCCCCGTCCCCCTGGAGGACCGCCCGGCCCGCCACCGGGAGGCCCACCTCCCGGACCGCCGCGCCGCCCAAATCCACCCGGCGGACCGCCTCCAAACCCACCCCCCGGTTTGGGCTTTTGTTGCTTTTCCGTGATCGCCGTAGTGACGAACACCTGGTCGCCCCAGACTACCGGGCAGGACCAGGCGGCCCCAGGGATCGCCACTTTCCACTGGACGTTCTTTTCGGCGCTCCACTCCGTTGGAAGGGGGGCCGCTTCGGTGATCCCCCCGTTGTTCGGTCCCCGAAACTGCGACCATTCCGCCCCTTGAACCGCCATGAGCGGCGCCAAACAGCACGCGCCCACAACGATCGTCCGACATATCGACATCAGTGGCTCCATTCCATTCGTTTGGGGACTCAAACAGCAGTCCAGGGACAGGATAACGTGTCCACAGCAACCGAGGGGGTGCGACGATTGGTCCGGCTCCCCCGTCTTCAGACTCGAACACAGCGTATAGGAAATAACCCCAGCCGTCACGATTGGTTTCGATGATTTCCTGTCGCCGGAGGGGAATCGTTATCGCGATCCAGGGGCAGGCTGCTATACTGCCGGCGCCGATTGAGTGGTTGCACAGGCCATCTGAGATACGAAATCATGACAGAGAAATTCCGGCTGGGAGTCAATGGAGGAGCGGGACGGATGGGGCAGCGCGTCGTGGCGTTGGCCCACAAAGACGCGCAATTCGTCGTGGCTGCCGCGCTGGAACCGGCGAATTCGCCGCACCTGGGCCGCGACGCCGGGGAATTGGCCGGGATCGGACCGATCGGCGTCCCGATCCAGTCGGAACTCGGGGGGCGGGTCGATGTCGTGATCGACTTTTCCACTCCCGCCGGTGCCGTCGCGATTGCCCAAATCTGCGCCGAACGGGTGATTCCGCTGGTCGTGGCGACCACCGGCTTGGAAGGGGAGCACCGCCATCAGGTCTTGGCCGCCTCGCAGGTCACGCCCGTGTTGATTTCTCCCAGCATGAGCCTGGCGGTCAACCTGACGATGAAACTGGTCCGCGAAGCAGCCCGCGTCCTGCGGCACGTTCCGGAAGGGGCCGACGTGGAGATCATTGAGCGGCATCATCGGTACAAAGAGGACGCCCCCAGTGGGACGGCGCTGAAGTTCGGTCAGATCGTCGCCGAAGAAATGGGACAAACCGAGCACATCCATGGCCGCCACGGGCGTCCCGGTCCGCGACCACATTGTGAAATCGGCTACCACGCGTTGCGGGTGGGTGACAACGTGGGAGAGCACACGATCGTGTTTGGCCTCCTGGGAGAAACCATCGACTTGACGGTCAAAAGTCAAACCCGCGACAGCTATGCCTATGGCGCCATTGCAGCCGCCAAATTTCTGGCCACCAGGAAGCCAGGGCTGTACTCGATGGCCGACGTGCTGGGGTTCTGAAGACCGGGGAAAATGGTTCCCTTGGACTGACAGATGTGTTAGCATTGATGTGAGTATGGGGGAGGGAGCAGCGAAGGCGCGACTCCGTCTTTCAACCCGCGTGCGAAGCGTGCAGTGGATCTGGAGAGGTCTCATGCTTTCGATATCTGGCGACACGTTTCAGTTGTGTGACGGCCTGTCGCGCCGTTCGCTGCTCAAGATCGGCGGCCTGGCGATGGGGGGGCTGAGTCTGGCCGACCTCCTCCGCGCGGAAGCCCGGTCGGGACGCGGATCGTCCCACAAATCGGTGATCATGGTCTTTCTGTCGGGAGGGCCGCCACACCAGGACATGGTCGACCTGAAGCCCGACGCCCCGGCGGAAATTCGTGGCGAGTTTCAGCCGATCGACACCAACGTCCCCGGCATTCAGATTTGCGAGTTGATGCCGCAACTCGCGCAGCGGGCGGATCGGCTGGCGATCATTCGGTCGCTCGTGGGATCGGAAGGACGGCACGCAGCGTTTCAATGCATGACCGGGCAGCCGGTCCTTCCGCAGCCCCCCGGCGGCTGGCCGTCGCTGGGATCGGTCGTCTCCAAATTGCAGGGGCCGGTTCGGGTGGGAGTTCCCCCGTTTGTGGGACTGTCGCCAAAGATGAGAACCAGCACCTGGGCGGACCCCGGTCAGCCTGGTTTTTGCGGGCAGGCGCACGCCCCGTTCACGCCGAACGCCGAAAAGGCCGAGTTGGAATTGCGGGACGTCAGTCGCGAGAAACTTGGCGCGCGGCAATCGCTGCTGAATCAGCTCGATCGGCTCAAACACGACGCCGAACGGAGCGGCGCGCTGGAAGGGGCCGACGCCTACTACCAGCAGGCTTTTGGCATCCTCACTTCCAGTCGGCTGGCGGAGGCGTTGGACCTGGAACGGGAAGACCCTCAGGTCCGCGACCGCTATGGCCGCGGATCGATTGATCCGGCCGGGTACGGAGACGCCGGACCGATCATGAACGATTATTTCCTGGCGGCCCGACGATTGGTCGAAGCGGGGGTGCGCGTCGTGACGCTGGCCTACGGACGCTGGGACTGGCACGGCCGCCCGCATGGGACGAACTTTGAGAACGCCCGCGATCACCTGCCGATCTTTGATCAGGGACTCTCCGCGCTCCTGGACGATTTGGCCGAGCGCGGTATGTCGCAGGACGTGAGCGTCATCGTGTGGGGGGAATTCGGGCGGACGCCGCGCGTCAACAAGAACGGCGGCCGGGACCACTGGCCGCAGGTGGCGTGTGCGTTGTTGTCCGGTGGAGGGATGCGCACCGGTCAGGTGATCGGCTCCACGAACAAATTCGCCGAAGTTCCCAAGGACCGCCCGGTCCATTTCCAGGACCTGTTCGCCACGCTATATCACAATCTGGGGATTGACATCGAGCAGGTGACGGTCAACGACCTGACGGGCCGGCCGCAATATCTGGTCGATCACAATCGGTTCCAGGCTCTCTCGGAGTTGGCCTAACGGGCCGAGGCGGCGATGGAGCTCATTCCGCACTACCGTCTGACGCATGGCAATGCCGTTTACGGCGTGGCGTTTTCGCCGGACGGCAAACACCTCGCCACGGCCAGCCTCGACAACACGGTCAAACTCTGGCTCGTCGACGACGGTGCCTGGACCGCCACACTGAAGGGGCACGGCGACGGGGTCGCCTTTGTTGGCTATCTCAAAGATGGCCGGCTCGTCACGGGAAGTCTCGACAAGAGCCTCAAGGTCTGGTCCCCGGAGGGAGATGCCAAAGCCACGATGGGGAGCCACGGCGACTACCTCACCTGCGCGGCAGTCCCGCGCGCGGGGACGCTGGTCGTTTCCGGCGGCTTGGACAATGCCGTGCGGCTGTGGGATGCCCAAACCGCTTCCGCCGTCGCGGTGTTGGCCGGGCACGAAGCCGCAGTTCAGTCGGTTGCGTTCTCCTCCGACGGCGCGCTGATCGCCTCGGGAGGGAACGACAATACCGTTCGATTGTGGGACGTCGAAAGCCGGCAACTGCGGCACAAAATTGCCGCGCATGCCGCCGCCGTGGAGGCGGTGGTGTTTGCTCCCAAGGAACCGCTCCTGGCCTCCGGCGGCGCGGATGGCCGCATTCGGCTGTGGCGGACCGACGGAACCCCGGTGGCGACGATCGACTCCCATGCGGCGCGCGTTAAATCGCTAGCGTTCTCGCCCGATGGTCGCTGGCTCGTTTCCGGCGCAGCGGACGGAAGCGTGCGGGTGTGGAGCGTCGCCGATCAGCAGGAGTTGGTCGGCATCGCGGCTCACAAGAACACGGTCTACGGGGTGGCATTTCACCCCGCGGGACGGCTCTTGGCGACAGCCGGATTCGACCGGACGATCCACGTCTGGCAGGTTGCCAATTAGTACTTGGCCGTAATCCCCAGCGCGATGGCGTGCCCGGAGAGGCGGTAGTTCACGTTCGAGCCGGGAACCGGTCCCCCGACCGACTGCATCGGTCCGCTGACTTCGTTTTCCGGCGCGTAGTAATACGTCAGGTGCAATCCCAGCTTCTCGGAGAGGTTGATCGTCGTGCCGACATTGATGGCGTATTTCAGGATCAGCGGCGAACCGACATTGAATCCGGCGTTTTCGTCGTCGATCGGACTTTGTGAAAACGTGTAGCCGGTGCGGAGCGCCAGCATCTGCGACATCTGGTACTGCACCCCCAGCGCCACGGCCCAGGTGCTGTGCCACCCCGCCCCCAACAATTCTCCCGTGGGGGCGAATTGTGCGGCATCACCCAGCGTGCCGCTGGTGTTAGACCAGTCGAAATACCGCACGTCGCAGGCGAACAGCCATTTTTCAAAGCCGGTGTACGACGATCCCAGCGAAACGATCAGCGGGTAGTCGAACTTGAAGTTGAACTGCCGCGGATAGCCCCGCTCGTCGGTACCATTGAACGTGAAATCATGAAACCACTGGGGACTCTGAAACGCGGCGCCCCAATTGATCCCTTGTTCCCCTTTCCAATACACCCCGGTTTTGAATCCCAAACCCCAGGTGAACTGCGTTCCGGAGCCGACGGGATACGTCGCCGCGCCGTCCCCGTTGGCGTCGTTGGGGGCGGTGAACGCAAACGGAGAGGCGATCAGTCTCCCCGCCATGATCGTCGGCCCCAGCGAGACGGAGAGTTGGTCATTGACCTGATAGGCGATCATCGGCGCCAGTTGCAGCAGGCTGACATCGACGTACACATTGCCAAAGCCGGGAGTGGGAGTCGCCGGTGTCGGAGTCTGCGGAAAGAGGATCGGGTTGGCGGTACTGGAGGGGTAATTGACCGAGTATCCCGCGACACCGAACAGCCCAAACCCGTAGGTCAGCTTGGAATCGGGGGCGGTTTTCAACGTCAGGCCGATCGACGGAACGGCGGCCCAGCCTGAATCGCTGTTCGTATGTCCGGTCCGCCCTCCCAGCGAGGAAGTGACATCCAATAGCGGCGTAATGACCTCCGCCCCCACGCTGAGCTGGTTTTCCAGCGCGGTGATCGTTGCCGGATTGAAGTACAAAGCGCCGATCGCTTCGATCGGCGCGGCGGTCGCCGCCCCACCCATCGAGCGGTTCACCGGCCCGATGCCGAACAGCTCCAACCCCTGGGCGCAGGCGACCTCGGGCGCCAGTAATGGAATCAGCATCACCACCAGCCGAACAGCGCCCGACCAACTGTTCTTCATTCCGCCCCCCGGCAAAACTGGGAAAAGTGTCCTGATCCTCCTATTCTTCGGATCGTGCGGGGCATAGGGATCGGGCAATTTTTGCCGCCGGGATGCTTTTTTCCCGGAAAACTGGTCTACTCAAGGACAAGCTTACGAAAAACGTCCGAGAGATCTGCAACGTTGCCGGCCCCCAGCATTCGGGAAATCCCGGGAGCGGTCAGGTCCCCCGTCCCTCTGCGAGCCGATCCCTGTGGCCGTCAATCTGTTTCGCACCCTCTACCGTCGCCGGGCCAAGCCCTTTGACGGAATTCCCGGCCCCGAACCGATCTTCCCGGTGGGAAACGGCGCGGATTTTCTGCGCGGATGGCCCTGGGAACGCTGCGCCGATTACGCCAGCCGCTATGGAGGTCTGACGCTCGTCTGGCTGGGGGGCTCCCCGGCGCTCGTCCTCAACGATCCGGTGCTGATCGGCGAAGTGCTGGTCGACCGCTGGCAGGATTTTTACAAGGACATCCCCGTCAAGGCGCTCCAGCCGGTGATCACTCCGGGGAGTCTGTTCATCTCCAACCCTCCCAATTGGACCAGCGAGCGCGAGCAGAATCCGCTGGCGCGCATCGACCAGGAGGCCTGGCTCGACGGGCTGATCCAGCCGGTCTCCAGGCTATTGCGCGAACGGCTGCAGGGGTTGGTCGCGTCGTCGGCCAGTCGTCCACTCAGTCTTCACTGGGAAATGCAGCGGTTGACGTTCGATGTGTTTTCGCTGGCGTTCTGGGGACAGGTTCTCCCGCCCGACCGATTTGAGTGGTTCCTGACGTTGGCCCGCACCGGGTCGCGGCGCATGTCCTCGCCCCTCCCGCTGTTCCCACCCATCAATCCCAAGCTCCTCGTGCGCCGCCAACAATGGTATCAGAGTTTTGAACAGCTTGTGGCCCAGGCCCGCAGCACACCTCCGTCAATGGGGTGCGGTCTGCTGCAAGGGACGTTGGCATTGGGAACCTCTCTTTCCGATGCGGCGCTGGCCGAGGCGCTGGCGACCAATTTCTTTGGAGGAGTGTTCTCGTGCAGCAGCACGATCAACACCGCCTTGTACTTGCTGGCGACGCACCCCGCCGAAAAGAACCGCCTGCTCGAGGGGCTGCGGGAGACGCTGGGGATGGAACCTCCCTGGGATCTCCGCGTGCTGCGCGGCTGTCAGCCGCTGGAACAGGTCTTGCTCGAGTCGATGCGCTATTATCCCGCCGTCCCGCTCTACTTCAGGAACTCGGCGGCCGACCGGATCGTCAAATTGGGGGACTACGAACTCCCTCCCAAGACGCGACTCTTCATTTCCAATTGGGGGCTGCACCGGCAGTCCGGCCACTGGAATGAGCCGCAGGTCTTCGACCCAGGACGCTGGAACGAGCAGTTGACCGCGGCCAACCCGCTGGGGAGCGGGTACTTTTTTCCGTTCGGCCGCGGGCCGCGGATGTGCATCGGCCTGCCGTTCGCGATGTTCTACGTGCAATTGGCGCTGGCGACGATTTACTCGCAGACCGAAGTCGAACTCGATCCGCAGCAGCCGTATCAACCGTCGTTCTTTTTCGGCGTCATGATGCCGCGCGGGCTGCGGGTCCGATTTCGATAGCCGACAGGTCACTTGCGATCCAGATCGTCCGGTCGGGGAAGTTCTTCCAGGCTCCCCAGACCAAACAGTGCCAGAAAACGCGGAGTCGTCACATATTTGATGTCCTTGCGCCCCCCTTCGCCGCGCTGAATGGCAACCAGATCGCGACGGAGCAACTGTCGCAGCAGGTTGCCGGCGTTCGCCTTGCCGTGCGATTCCACTTCCTGCTGCGAGAGCGGCTGGCGATAGGCCACGAGCGCCAGGACTTCCAGAACCTCCTGCGACAACTTCACCTCGCGCGGCCCCGAGCCATACACCCGATGGCGCAACTTCTCAAACTCGGCGCGCAGTTCCAGCCGGTAGCCCCCGTCACCCAGCCGGATTTCATAGGGACGCGCGTCGGCATGGTAACGGGCATTCAGGTCGTCGATCGTCTGTTCGACAAAAGACGCGTCAAAACTCCCTCGCAACAGGCCACACAGCTTCTTGGCGGTGAGCGGCGCCCCCCCGACAAACAGCGCCGCTTCAATGATCTGAACGGGGGTGACATTGGCGGCTTCTCCCTCGGGAGCGCGGGGGGACCGATCCGTCCCTGACGCCAGGCGCGGTCCCTGGGGAGAAGTGCCGGCCGCGACAGCGTCGATCGGGTCTGTCGGCGTCGCAGCAGGAGGAGCGCCGATCGGTGACGACTCGGCCGAGAGGGTCGGTGGTTCCTCAATGGCTTCCGGCACCGAATCGCTCGTCACAGGGGCGTCGGCCACAGCCAGAGACGCCGCTGGGTCTGGCACCTCCGAAATCGTTTCGGATTCGTCGTTCGCGATCGTCGTGACCGCTGTGTCCGATCCTTCCCAGGGACCATCGCCAAAGGCCGCGAGCGCTTTCTGATACGCCTGTTCAATCGCCTCGCTTCCCCATGGATCGGCCAATTCATCAGACGGGATTGGTTCTGATTCACTCGGAGGGGGCGGACCTTCGCCGCCCCCTTCCAACAAATGCGTGGCGTCGTCAGGGGGAGCCACCTCCGTTTCGAGCGGCATCGTTCCCCTGTGCAGCACTGCTTCCGCAGAAACCACGACTTGGAACGGACGGCTCAGTTCCGGCGTTTCGATCGTCTGATCCATGCGACTGACATCCCTGTCCCGAGACTCCGCCTGGCGACCCTCCAGGCAGGTTGCAATCTCCCGCGAAAACATCAAAATCCGCTTGTGGGTGTACCGATTGTGCGAGTATCATACCCTCAAACCGCCGATTCTCCCAAGAGGGATCGTCGGCGGCTGATCTCGGCCCCGCCGGGGGGCCGATCCCGACTCCGTTGATCCTGCCGAATTTCTCCGAATTTCGTTACAGAGACCCGTTCACATGCTCACGCTCAATCACGGACAGGGAGCCCCCAACTGCCAGGGAATCAGCCGTCGGACCGCCCTGAAGGCCGGTTTTCTGGGCCTCTCCGGGCTGTCCCTGCCGGACTTGCTGCGGATGCAATCGTGCGCCTCGAACGCCAGGAAAGACCATGCCGTCATCCTGATCTGGCTGGATGGGGGTCCCAGCCAGCTCGAAACCTACGATCCCAAACCAGACGCCCCTTCCGATTACAAAGGCCCCTGGGACGCCATCGCCACCAATGTTCCGGGGATGTTCATCTCCGAGTCGCTGCCACTGCATGCCAAACATGCCGACAAGATGGTTTTTGTCCGTTCCGTTCGGCACGGCACCGGGGACCATTTCGCTGGCGCCCACTGGATGCTTACCGGCCGGTTCGGTTCCACCAGCGTCAGCTTGCCACAGAAGTTTCCGTCCGTCGGTTCGTTTGTCGCCAAAGTCAAGGGGGCCAATCAACCCGGAATGCCGGCCTATGTGGGGCTTCCCGCGGCGCAAAGCGTGTTTCTGTTTCCCGGCTACCAGGGAGCGGCCTATCTGGGAGGGGCGTACAACCCGTTTGATGTCAATCGCGAGCAGTCCTACCTGGGGGCCACCTACAACGTCGACATCAAGCGTCCCAAGTGCCTGGAAAATCTTGAGGGAGTCAAGCCGGAGCAGACGACGACCCGCATCAGTCTGCTCAAGGGACTCGACAACCTGCGCCGCGATCTGGATCAGTCAGGCACCGTGGATGCGATGGACCGCTACCAACAGGCGGCGGCGGATATGATCCTGGGAGGCCGCGCCCGCGAGGCGTTTGACCTCGAACGGGAAGACCCCAAGCTGGCCGATCGCTATGGCCGCGGCCCCTGGGGACGGTACACCCTGATGGCCCGCCGACTGGTGGAGGCCGGGGTGTCGTTTGTCACGGTCGACATGCCGCACTGGGATGACCACTCCAACATCAAGGAAGGGCACGGCTACAAATTGCCGCACGTCGATATGGCCGTCAGCGCGCTGCTCGAAGACCTGGCGGTCCGTTCGCTCCTCGACAATGTGATGGTGGTTGTAATGGGGGAGTTCGGCCGCACGCCGCGCATCAACAACGGACAGCCGGGTATCCCCATTCCCGGCCGCGACCATTGGGGAGATGCCATCTCGGTGCTGCTGGCGGGAGGGGGACTGCGCGGCGGACAGGTGGTGGGACGGACCAACGCCAAAGCCGAACATCCGATTGAACGCCCGCTGAAGCCAGCGGACATCCTGGCGACCGTCTACCGCTTCATGGGGATCGATCCGAGTCTGAGTTTCAAGGACCACTCCGGCCGGCCCGTGCCGATTCTGGACGAGGGAAAGGCGATTGAGGAGATACTCTGATGCTCACTTTGCTCGGCTCCCCAAGACGCTGTTGTGACGGTATCACCCGCCGCGAGACGCTCAAAGCCGGCGCCCTGTCGGCCCTCGGTGGCTTTGGTTTGCCGCACTTGCTCCAGGCGGCCGAATCCGGTCATGTGCAGCCCGCCAAGGCCAAGAGCGTGATCCTGCTCTACCTGTTGGGAGGGGCCGCCACACAGGACATGGTCGATCTGAAGCCGGAAGGGCCGGCGGAGACCCGTGGCGAATTCCAACCGATCGACACCAGCGTTTCCGGCCTCCGCATCTGCGAACACCTGCCGCTGACCGCCCACTGGATGCATCGCGCCGCGATTGTCCGCTCGGTCAATCACCGGGCCGGGTGCCATAATTGTCTGCCGTCGTATGCCGGCTGGGAATTGCCCCTTCCCGACCAGCACCCGCACGAGAGCGATCCCCCCAGCATGGGCTCCGTCTGCGAGTTTCTCAATCCGCCGGGGAGCGACGTTCCCGCCTATGCCTATCTTCCCAACTGGCTGGGCTGGGGCCAGGCCTTCCGCCGCGGCGGACCGTATGGCGGGTTCCTCGGCAAGCGCTTCGATCCGTTGACGACCGAATGCGAACCATTTTGGGACAAGGTGGGGCACGATCCGCTCCCTGGGAGGCCGCAAACCGTTCGGGGGATGCCGGTCCTGGCCGGAGGGACGCTTCCCTCGGAAATCACGATCGACCG
>JBJXGA010000366.1:0-3238 GCA_046152955.1 Planctomycetales bacterium
AACAGCGACTGGAGATGCGGCACCGGCAGTATCCGCAGTTGCCGACGATTCTGGGGTGCAGCCTGGGTGACAGCGTGTTTTCCCCGCAACAGGAAGCGCAATTCCTGGAGGCCTTTCACGGCGCCGCGATCCCCCTGCAGTGGCGCTACATCGAACCATTGGAGGGGGAATATTGCTGGGACACCTACGACGCCCAGGTAGATTGGGCGACAGCGAACAACCTCTTGATTCGCGGCGGACCGCTAATCGACCTGTCCACCAATGGCCTTCCCGCCTGGCTGTCGCAATGGCAGCACGATTACTACAACCTGCAAAGCTTCGTCTGTGATTTCATCGAGACGGTCATTTCGCGGTATGTGGGCCGCATCCGCATCTGGGAAGTGGCGGCGCGGGCCAATGCGGGGGGGGCGTTGGCCATGTCCGAGGAAAACCGCCTGACGCTGGTGGCCAAAGTGCTGGAAGTCGCGCGGCAGGTCGATCCGGAAGGACAATTCCTGATTCGCATCGACCAGCCGTGGGGCGAATACCAGGCCCGCGGCATGCACAAACTCTCCCCTATGCATTTCGCCGACGCGCTGGTCCGTGCCGGGATCGAGCTGTCGGCGATCAATCTGGAAATTGGGGTTGGATACACCCCCTCGGGAAGCCCATCGCGCGACCTGTTGGATTTTTCCCGGTTGATCGATCAGTGGTCGGTGCTGGGAGCTCCCTTGCAAGTGACGCTCGCCTTTCCCTCAGCAGTCGGCTCCGAACCACAACTGACGACTGACATGGAAGTGGACCACCGTTTCTGGCGTCGTCCGGTCGATGAACGAGCGCAGGCCGAGTGGATCGACGACTACGTCCCGCTGCTCCTGGCCAAACCCTCCGTGATCGCTGTGTTCTGGAATCACCTCTCCGATGCGCAGCCGCATCGCTTTCCGCACGCAGGTCTGGTTCGCGACGATGGCGCTCCCAAGCCGGCGCTGGAGCGTCTGACCCGTCAGCGGCAACTCCACTGGACGTAACGCGCCTGGCTTGGTCGTTCGCCCTGCTCCCCGAAGAGCCTCCATTGTCCAGCGACTCGTCACCCACCCGTCACGTCATCGTCGGCACCGCCGGACACATCGATCACGGCAAGACCAGCCTTGTCCGGCGGTTGACGGGAATTGACACCGATCGGCTGCCCGAGGAGAAATCGCGGGGGATTTCCATTGACCTGGGTTTCGCCCACTTCGAAGCGGGCCCGTTCCAGTTTGGGGTCGTGGACGTGCCGGGGCATGAGCGCTTCGTGCGGAACATGGTGGCCGGCGCCACCGCAGTTGACCTGGCGCTCCTGGTTGTCGCCGCCGACGACAGCGTCATGCCGCAGACCGTCGAACACCTGGAGATCATGGACCTCCTGGGGGTCGCCTGTGGTGCGGTGGCGATCACCAAGATCGACGTCATCGAACGGGAATTCGTCGAGCTGGTGGAAGGGGAAGTCGCCGCTCGCTTGCGCGGCACGTTTCTGGAAGGCTGTCCCATCATTCCGGTCTCATCTCAAACCGGCGAGGGGATCGATCGACTCAAGCAGGCGCTGGTGGATGTCGCCGGGGAGCGCCGCTGGCTTCCGCGGGGGGAGTTGTTTCGCATGCCGATCGACCGGGTGTTCTCTCTGGCCGGACATGGGACGATTGTCACTGGCTCGGTGTTGGCGGGAGAGGTCCGGGCTGGCGACGTGCTGGACCTGCTTCCCGAGCAGCAGACGGTCCGGGTCCGCAGCGTGGAAACGCATGGGCAACAGGTCTCCGAAAGTGGTTCCCGCCGCCGGACCGCCATCAATCTGGCCGGAATCAAGGCGGATGAACTCCGCCGCGGACAGGAACTGGCCGCACCCGGCTACTTGCAGCCGACGCGGCGGCTGCTGGTGCATGTCCGATCGTTGTCGAGTTCTCCCGTAACGCTCAAAGATCGGCTGACGCTCAATCTGCACCTGGGGACGGGGGAAGTCGCGGCGCGGATCATCCTCAAAGGGGAGTCGCTGCCGCCGGGAGGGTCCGGTTACGCGGAATTGCGAACTGCCACCCCCATCGTCGCCACCTACGGTCAACGGTTCATTCTCCGCCGCCCCTCCCCCGCCCTGACGGTCGCCGGGGGAGTGATTCTCGATCCCGGGATCGAACCGCGAAGGCGCCTGCCAGCGCTCGATCAGGTTGGCGCCGCGCTGGAAACATTGGATGAACTGCAGCGGCTGTCGTACAATTGTTCGCAATTGGATCGCATCGAAGCGGCGCCTCTCGCCGCCGCCTGGAAGGTGGGGATCCCCCCCAGCCGTTATCGGGAGTTGCTGGATCGCCTAGCGGCCCAACGCGAGCTGGCACCGATCGACCGCAAAGAGGCCGGTCGCTTGATCCACAAAGCTCGGCTCCGATCGATCGCCGATCTGGTCCTCAAGCGAATCCGAACCGAGATCGCCCGGCATCAGCCGCGCCGCGCCCTTCCCCGCGCGCTGCTCCTGTCGGCCTGTCAGAATCTGGCTCCTCCCGAGCTGATTGAAGCGGGATTCGAACTGCTCCTCAAGGAACGGCAGATCGTCGCCGTCGGACCGCATTTCGGCCCGGCGGATGCGCAGGTGCAATTGACCAAGGCGCAGGCAGCGACCCGCGACAAGCTGCTCCATCTGGTCGGCGAAGCGGGACTGACCCCTCCCACATTGAAGGAACTCGCCACGAGTTTGTCGCAAAAGCCCGAGGCGATTGCCGTCCTCCTGCACCTGTGCGTGGAAGATGGTCTCCTCGTGCGCGTGGCGGAGGATCTGTACTACCCCCCGGCAACCCTGGAACGCGCCCAGGCGATCTGCCTGGCGACTCTGGCCAGTCAGGGGAGCGCAACGATGTCACAGCTTCGGGAAGCGTGGGGAGTCACCCGCAAATATTCGGTCCCCCTGTGCGAGTATTTCGACGCCAAGCAAGTCACCCTCCGCGAAGGGGATCTCCGCCGCGCCGGGCCGAAGTAGGGTCGGACCAACTCGCCGAAAAAGAGACCGCTCACGACACCGAATCCATCCATCGCACGAACCGGCGCCACGAGCGCCGGCCCACCCCCCCGTGGTGGACGCTGCCAGCGTCGACGTCCAAAGCAGGAAGAACCCGATGAAATCGCCGGTCCACTTTCTCCGTCGCGACCTGGGAGCTGGATTGAGCGAGCTGCAGCCGCCGCTGATTTCAGATTTCAGATTTCAGGACTCAAGCCTCCGGCCCACCATGAGTGCTGGTCT
>JBJXGA010000399.1:0-5952 GCA_046152955.1 Planctomycetales bacterium
TGAATTCAAAACCCACGCAGACCGTTCGTCCGATTCGATTTCGCACCTCCGCAACTCTCTGCGGAATTCGTCTTGAACCGATTCGCGGCGTCCTGGTGTTCGATGGAGTGCAAATCGATTTGCGCAAATAATTGCGGCATTGCTGGGTTCCGAATTGGTGTTTTTGCTCCAGACGGCGGTTGGCCGGCAATTGCCGACGGTTGGCCTCCTACAGGGGCCTGGTGAATGGAGGGGCCTGTACCCAGGGTAGCTGCCTGCGGCTGCAACCCTGGGCTTCGATATTGGACGCCTTCAGCGTCCTTGTGCCGACATGACGTGAATTGATGCGCCGGACGATTCTCGGCGTCATCGACTGGAACACCAACGTTCGCACACGACGCCTGCGGAAAAGACGCCGAACGAAGTCTACTTCAAGCGATTCCCGGCCAACCGCCGAGCGCGCATCGAGCCTCGACCGAATTGGCCCCGAGGCTCTCTCTGCGCGATGCCAAATGCGCTCGTGGCTGGCAATCCCAGTGCGCGATTTGCCGTCGAGGTCGAGCACGTTGGCGGACGAGCGTATCTGCCGGTCATTCGCTTGCGCCGCGCGGCGTAGCGAAAACTTGTCTCCGATTTGGACCCACTGCGCAGGCAGTGCGCTCAGACTCAGCCGTTTTCGTCTCAAGTGCCTCAATTTGTCAAAGAACAACCGACCTCAGTGCAACGGGCGGCAGAATCGAGGCAGGTCGCGGCCGCGCAATTCTACCCATTTCGCCCATCTTTTGCCGTGAAAACTCGCTGGACCACTACAGTGGACCAATACACGTTTTACCAGGAATTCTCACGAATAGGCCGCTTGGACGTGGATTAGAATGTGCCGAGTTCGTCGATATCAAGCGGGCATATTCCGTTCGATTGCAGCGCACCAGCGATGTTGTCGACAAGTCGTAGATCGCCGAAAAACCGAAAGCAAAGGACTCGAATTGGATGTACACACACCGTCACGACCGCAGTGTTCGGGTTACGTACATCGACACTCACAAGGGCGACTTCCTTGTTCCGAATGCACTCTACGCACTGCCATTCATGATATCCCCGGTATTGTGACCGATCATATTTAAGTGGCGCTACACTGATTCCCGTAATTGTCCGAACAATTTTGAAGACATCTACTGCTGCAAACTGCGTGGCAACAAATTGTCGACTTAGCATTGCAAAACCTCCCGGGCGCTCATTGGTAACATGGACCGGACAGATAGCAGGTTGTAAAGGTAAATCCACCGCCACCGGAGATGCCGATCTGCCGTCCAGAACCGCTGGAGGAACTCGAAGAACTGGACAACTCGAAACGGGTATGCCGCGGGAATTGAAGACCGTGCGGGTGATCGATCCGCCGGGGGTGACGCCCCGGTTCTGCCGCTTCGGCTGTGCGGGTTGGGGTGCGATGATCGGGCAAGCTTGCTGTGAGTGGGCCGGCATGTGCTGACCGGCCAGCTTACGCTGAGCCGTTCGCTGGGGGATTCTCCTGTTCACCGGGGTGGTTGGCTGGTATCCTGTGGGAGAGCGTGTTGCGCGTGACCTACCATTGAGTCTCCCAGGGAAATTTCGTATGTCGATGCAGGATCAGATGCAACCCGAGCCTTCCAAGCCGGGGATGAGTTCAACTGCCAAGGTGCTCCTCATTCTGGGAGGGATCGGCGGGTTGTGTCTGTTGGTGTGCTGCGGCGTGGGAGGCTATTTTGTCTATAAGGGGCGGGAACTCGTGGCCAACGCCACGACCACGGATCCCGAAGCCATTCGAACGCGCGCCCAGCAGATCGCTCCTGGAATTCAAGTGCTTTCCGATTTGGAGCCGATGCAGGCGCTCGATCTGGTGGTCATGAAGTGGGTGATCTACCAGCGCAAGCCGCAGCAGGATGGCATGCTGATGCTGATGGAATTCGACACCAGCATGTTCCAGCAGGGGGATCCGGAACAACAGCGCAAGCAGATGCTGGATGCCATGCGGCAGCAACAGGCACAGTCCGGCCAGATGGACGCCAACTTGCAGATCCAGGAACGCACGTCACGCGACCTGACGGTGCGTGGACAGACCACGAAATTCGAATTCAACAAGGGAACTGCCGGAGGCAAAACGGTGCGGCAGGTGATCGGTTCATTCCCCTCTCCCAAGGGGGTGGCGATGCTGATGCTGATGCTCCCCGACGAAGGCTACGAGGAAGAAGCGGTCGTGCGGATGATCGAATCGATCCGCGACTCGAATTGACGTGGGGAGGATCGAATCGGCCCCCCTGGACGCTACAGGATGAACCGGCTCAGGTCTTCGTCCTGCATGATATCGTGCAGTTTGTGGCGGACGAAGGGGGCGTCGATGGTCACCTGGCGGCGGTCGGGGGAGGGGGCCTCGAAGCTCACGTCCTCCAGCAGCCGCTCCATGATTGTGTGCAGCCGCCGTGCGCCGATATTCTGCGTCGACTGGTTGACCTGGTAGGCGATGTCGGCCATGGCGTCGATCCCGTCGGGGGTGAAGTCCAGCGTCACCCCGTCAGCCCCCAAAAGCGCGCCGTACTGCTTGGTGATCGAGCTGGCCGGCTCGCGGAGGATCCGCACAAAGTCGTCGCGCGTCAGATCCTTGAGCTCCACCCGCAGGGGAAACCGCCCCTGCAGTTCGGGCATCAGATCAGAAGGCTTCGATTTGTGAAACGCGCCGGCGGCGATGAACAGCACGTGGTCGGTGCGCACCGGTCCGTACCGCGTCTGGACCGTTGTCCCCTCGACGACGGGAAGCAGATCGCGCTGCACCCCCTGGCGGCTGACGTCGACTCCGTGCGCTCCCCCTTCCGGGCCGCAGATTTTGTCGATCTCGTCGAGAAAGATGATCCCGCTGTCTTCGGCCAGATGAATCGCCTCTTCGGCGATGGCGTCTTTGTCCATCAGCGCTTCGATTTCTGTTTCCAGGAGAACGCGCCGCGCTTCGCGGACGGTGACCCGGCGTTCGCGACTCTGCCGGGGAATCAACCGCTCGAACATGTTCTGAAAGTCGACGTCCATCTGCTCCAGGCCCATGTTGGAAAAGACCTGGACCGGCACGGCGCGCTGTTCGACGTTGAGTTCGACTTCGCGCTCCTCGAGTTCGCCATTGCGGAGCATGTCGCGGAATTTGCTCCGCAAGCGTTCCTTCCGCTGCTCCTTCTTGGTCTGGAGTTCGTCGTCCTCGGGGTCGTCGTCGGGGGGGGCCTCGGGGATCAACAGGTCGAGCAGGCGGTCTTCGACTCGGACCTGTGCCTGCTCTTCGACCTCGCGGCGTTTTTTGGCTTTGACCAGCGTGACGGCCGACTCGACCAGGTCGCGGGCCATGCTTTCGACATCGCGGCCGTGGTAGCCGACTTCGGTGTATTTGGTCGCTTCGACCTTGATGAAGGGCGCCTGGATGAGTTTGGCAAGGCGGCGGGTGATCTCGGTTTTCCCAACCCCCGTCGGTCCGATCATGATGATGTTCTTGGGAGTGACTTCCTTGCGGATGTCGGGGGGGAGTTGCTGCCAGCGCCAGCGATTGCGGATTGCCACCGCCACCGCCCGCTTCGCTTCGGCCTGGCCAATGATGTGTTCATCCAAAAGCGCCACGATCTCGCGCGGGGTCATTTCTGGCATGGCAATACCTCCACCACGATCTCGCGATTGGTATAGATGTCAATCCCGGCGGCAATTTCCAGAGACTTGCGGACGACCACCTCGGCCCCCAGATCGGTATTCTGCACGAGAGCCCGTGCCGCGGCCGTGGCGAATGGGCCGCCAGAGCCGATCCCAACGATCCCATCGGTCGGCTGGATGACGTCTCCCTGCCCGGTTACGAGCAGCGTGTGTTCGCCACTGGCGACGATCATCAGCGCTTCAAGCCGGCGCAGGATGCGGTCGGTCCGCCAGTCGCGGGCCAGTTCGGTGGCGGCCCGCGGAATATTGCCGGGGTAGTTCTTGGCTTTGGCTTCGAACCGCTCCAGCAGGGCGAAGGCGTCGGCGGTGGAACCGGCAAACCCGACCAGCACCTTGTTATCGAGCACCCAGCGGATCTTGCGAGTGTCGTGCTTCATGATCGTCGTGCCATGCGTGACCTGGCCATCCCCCCCCAGCGCCACCTGCTCGCCGCGCCGCACGCAAAGAATCGTTGTCGAACGCCATTTCACCGGTTGCACGACTCCACAAGAATGAGAGAGAAGATTGGCGGTCCGGCGCCGCGACGCGCGGCAACCACGGACCATTGACAAAGGTCATCGGCTCGCTGCGCCGTCGCGTTTCTGAGCCAGCATCCAAAGTACCGGTTCCCTTCGGCGGTGGCAACCAACTGGGTGGGTCGCTCAGGGGCGCAGCGCGGGGGTTTGCGGGGTGTGGTCGCGGATCCAGTTCCAGAACCGGGCCGGGGACTGGGTGCGGGTCTGGTATTGGCGCAGGTATTCCAGGTGACGGGGGGTCTGCGGATAGGCTTCGTCCGGGCCATACGGATAGCCGCTCATCCCCTGGAACGGCAACGGTTCGACCGTCTGACCGTACAGCGTATTCAGCACGGCGTCTTTGTCCCAGCCGACATTGTGCAGCAAAAAGTCGCGCTTCCAGCCGTCGGGAACCGGTTCCGACGGGACGTCGAACGTGAGGGTCATTTCGTCTCCCGGCGAGAGGATCGCCAGCAGGTCATCCGCCTGATGCAGCAACGATGTGATGTCGCCATAACGGGTGAACCGGCCAAACATGGGGGGCCAGCGGGGAGAGGTGGTCACCGTGCCATAATCGTAGTGTTCGGGATTTTCCAAACCCCGGCGGCGGATCGCCGAGAAACCGCGGAAGTGCAGGTCGGCCCCGGCGACGGGGATCGTCGTCAGTTGGAGCGGCGCCGGCTCCTCATCGACGGTGAAGAACACATGGTCCCAATAGATCTCCCAATTCGTGACGATCCGCAGGCGGAAATCGTCGGTGAGAAAGGCGTCCGACAGATCGACGGCAATCGTCTTGGGTTTTCCGCCGGGAAATCCCATGAACGGGCGGACTTCCTGCCAGACCCCCTGGGAATCGGGAACGGCCAGCGCCGGGGGCTTGGGTTGCGGCCAGTTGGGATTTTGCGAAGCCCCGACTCGAATCGAAGTGTCCGAGGGATAGATCCAGCCGGTGAGAAACAACGTGATCTGGCGGGCGCCCTGCAGATCCCCCAGGTCCAGTTCCAGATAATGCTCGTCCGCCAGTCCTGGGCGATGAATCTGCGTGTACCCTTTGAGATACACCTGGTCGGCCTCACGGATCGTCGGCAAAACATCTTCCCCCAGTTTGTTCCGGGCGGCCACGGGCAATCGCGGCTGCCGCACGGTGTGTACCTGGAACTGTGCGATTTCCGCCGGCCCCACTTTCTCGTTGGAGAAGATCTGCACGTCGGCGGGATGGTCGACGGCGATCAGTTCCACCTGGTCGAAATAGTCCGCCTCCCACAACTCGGAAGTGAATTGCAGGGCATATTTTCCCTCCCTGGGGCGCAGTCTCTCGCCGTCGATCTTGAGGAATTCCCAGGCGCGGGGCTGAGCAAACACCCCTTCCACAATTTGCAGTCCCAGCGGGGCGTTCCACAGCAGGTCGGTCACGAACTCGAACGCCTCGCCATTCCAGGCGTAGACGTAGGGACACGAGCCCTCGACCGTCTTGTGAACCTCGCACAGCGTCTGATCGGGTTTGGGCCCAACGATCGCCTGCGGGACGCCGTTGGTCCAGACGACGCGCACGACGTCGGCCTGGCGATGCTTACCCAAGCCCAGGTGCGTCACCTGCTCCGACACCAGCCGCGCCCGATACATGGATCCGGCTTTGACTTCGATCAGGCTCCCAACTCCCAGATGGTTGACGCGTCCTCCCCCCCGCTGATCGACCTCGCCTCGGACTCGCACGTCGATCCAATGACGGCGATTCCCCCCGCCATTGGCAAACAGCGCCACTCCATCA
>JBJXGA010000377.1:0-28681 GCA_046152955.1 Planctomycetales bacterium
ACGCAACCGCACAGCGGGAGGGAATGAGTGTAACGTCTCCCCCGACCAATGAACCGTGGGGTGTCCGGGAGTTTCATCTGCGCCACCCGGACGGGCACATGTTTCGCGTGAGTGCCGGGTTGTCGGAATCAGGCGGGTAGCGCAAAGGATTGCCGAATCGGGAGATTTTTTTTGGAAAATATCTTGACAGGTTGAGTGGAAGCAGTAATAATCACCTACTAGATTGGTAAAATATATGTGCCAAGCAAGGCGACTCTGCCGATGAAACTGTCACGCAAGTCAGATTATGCCCTAAGAGCCATGATGACCCTCATTGCTCGGCAGGGAGAGGGGCCTGTTTCGATTCGGGAGTTGGCGGAAGCCAACGATATTCCGCGTAAGTTTTTGGAACATATCATGTTGGAAATGAAGTCCAAAGGCTGGTTGAACAGCGTGGCCGGGCGTGACGGAGGCTTTATCTTAGCGGTTTCTCCTGAGGACATCTCGATGGGACAGGTCGTCCGTCATTTTGATGGACAGCTTGCTCCCATTGCTTGCGTCTCCACGACGAATTACGAACCATGTTCTCAAGAGACTTCGTGCCGTTTCCGCCGCGTTTTGCTCGACATTCGCAACTACATCAACCGCATGATGGATGACGCCAACCTGGCCGCTGTCTACCGAGGCGCCATTGTGCATCACGAAGAAGTGTTTCATCCCGAGTTTGTTTACGGTGATGGAATCTGAGAACTTCGCCATTTTTTTACAAATAATTTATTACCCATCCAGTAGGGCATATAATTTCAGTCCCCCATTTCAGAGCGGTGCTTCCATGTTCTCCAAAAGATTCGTTGACGGTTCTTCTGACAACCGGCCAGCTTACGCTGGGCCGTTCGCCGGGGCCTTGCGCTCCAAAAAGGTCATTGCCGGTTCGCTGCTGACCATTTTGCTCGCCGTCGTCCTGCTGGCACAGATTCTCCCCCGCGCGTCGGGCACCAGCCAGACGCCGTCGAACTCCGTGGAATTACTCAATGTCTCCTACGATCCAACGCGCGAATTGTGGCGTGACATCAATGAGCAGTTCATCGCCAGCTACGAACGGCAATCTGGTGTGAAGCTGGATATCAAGCAGTCTCACGGCGGATCGGGGACTCAGGCGCGGGCGGTCATCGACGGGCTCGATGCGGACGTCGTCACTCTCGCACTTTGGTCTGATACCGATGCGATCAGCCGTAAGGGGTTGATTCAACCCGATTGGGAGTCTCGATTCCCGAACAAATCGCTGCCGTACCTCTCGACGATCGTATTTGTGGTGCGCCAGGGGAATCCCAAGCAGATTCGAGATTGGGGTGATCTTATCCAGCCGGGCGTGGAGGTCGTGACCCCCAATCCCAAGACGTCTGGAAACGGCAAACTGAGCTTTCTGGCGGCCTGGGGGAGCGTCCGCAATCGGGGTGGGAGCGAAGAAGATGCCAGGAAATTCGTCACCGAACTTTACCGGCACACCCCGGTGCTGGATACCGGAGCCCGAGGCGCCACGACCACGTTTGCCCAGAAGGAAATCGGCGACGTGCATCTGACGTGGGAAAACGAAGCACACCTGGAAGTGGCGGAGGCGGGGGGCGCGCTGGAGTTGGTTTATCCCCCCGTCAGTATTCGCGCCGAACCGCACGTGGCGGTAGTCGACAGCAATGTCGAACGCAAAGGGACGCGTGCCGCCGCCGAGGCCTATCTCACGTTTTTGTACACCGACGCCGCGCAGGAGACCATTGCCCGGCACTTCTATCGCCCCATCAACGAATCGGTGCTGGCCCGCCACACGAAGACGTTTCAGCCAATCGAGTTGTTCTCGGTGACGTTGGTGGCCAGCGACTGGAATGCGGCGCAGGAAAAGTTCTTCGCCGATGAGGCGATTTTCGACTCCATTTACCGTCCGGGATCCAATTAGGCCAGAAGCCGATGGAGTGCCATCACTGCATGTTTGAGAACGACTGAATGTGTCTGAAACCGTTGTCAAGACTTCGTTGTTACCGTCCACCTCCAATTTTCCGAGACGAAACGGGTCGATTCCATGAGCACCAACTTTTTTGAGCAGTCACAACGACGCCCTCGAAACCGTAAGGAAACCCTGCAGGATGAGATCCAGCAAATGCTCTCAGCGCTGCCGGATGCGCCGCAGCCAACAATTCCCGACATTCTCCCGGCTGATGCGGATAATCCGGAAGCGGATTTTCAATTGCGTGGCGACAGCGCGGCGATCCCCTCGATTGAACTAGGCCGTTCTCAAGGGTCGTCCAGAAGGACTGCCTCGGTCAGCCGAGCGAACAAGCCCGTGGCCGAAAATTCGAGCATGACTGGAAATCTCGGCGAACGTGTCCTGGCGGAACTTGAGAAGTACGCCATTCCAGTCGTCAGTCAATTGCGAATCGCCGTCCATGGTGGAACCGTGGCCATCATGGGGGCCGTCCCGACCGAATATGAGAAGCAACTGGTGCATCACTTCTCACAGAAAGTTCCAGGGGTGACGCAGGTTGTCAACCTGATGCGCGTGATCGGAGGTCCGGGTTTGACCAATGGTCCGGAAATCCCCGGCGCCCGTCGCGGTGCATCCCCCAGGCGGCAGCGCGCTCGATCTGTGTCCGGTATGCAGTTGAGGTTTCCGTTCAGCGCGCGGCAATTGGGGACGGTCGCCGCACTGCTCCTGCTGGCCTGGGCCGGAATCTCCTTTGGCATGCGGGATGGTTCCAAGCTGTCGGTGTATCCGGTCACGGGGCGGGTCGAATTTGAAGGGGCCACTCCGGACGGGGCCGTGCTCGTCCTGCATCCGGTCGACGACCAGATCACGATGCAGCCGAAGGCTCTCGTGAAGGCCGATGGAACGTTTGCCTTCACGACGTATCTCCCAGCGGACGGTGCGCCGGCGGGAGACTATCGGCTGACCATGACCTGGAACCGACTCGTGGAGGTCGATGGCGAGCCAGTGCCAGGCCCCAATCTGTTGCCGGCAGAGCTCGCAGATCCGGCAACGACGAAACACCAGTTGACCATCGCCACGGGGAACAACGAACTGCCTCCGTTGCAGATCACCCAGTGACTGCAGTTCGATGTCCGCCGCCAGAGTGCAGCGGTTGAAGTTTTTTGTTTTCTTCAGAAAGGGAGACCAGGTCATGCAGCGCGTCAAGAGAGTCAGATTCCGTGCGGGAGGAAGGGGGAATCGGCGAGTGTCCCCAGAATGGAGTCGCCAAGGATTTACGTTGATCGAACTTTTGGTGGTGATTGCCATCATCGGGATTCTGGTGGCGCTGATCTTGCCGGCGGTCCAGCAGGCGCGCGAGGCGGCGCGGCGCACGCAGTGCCAGAACAATCTCAAACAGATCGGCCTGGCGCTCCACAATCACGTCGATCGATTCAAGTTCTACCCCTCCAGCCGCCGACCGCTGGCGACCAGCACAGTGCGGGCCGGCTCGTTGACGTTTCTGTTGCCCGAATTGGATCAGTCGGCCATGTACGATCGCTACGACTTCAGTGTCAACTGGTCGAGTCCAATCAATTTGCCGGTGACTGGAATGCGGATCGCAACGTTTGAATGCCCGTCGTCTCCGAATCCGGCACGACAGGATGGCGACCCCGGGCCGCCGTTCACCCCCAATTTGGTGGCGATCTCGGACTATGGAACCGCCTTGGGAGTCGATATGCGGCTAGGGGCGCTTTTAGGGTGGACTGCCCCGTCTTCGACATTTGACTATTCATCGCCTCTGAACGCCTATGAAGGGATCATGCCCAAGAACTCCAAGAACTCGATCGCCGCTGTCCGCGATGGGCTCTCGAACACGATTGCCGTCGTCGAGTCGGCGGGCCGCCCCAATCTGTATCAGCGTTCGCGTCTGGTGAATGCCGACCTGGCCATCGCACGAGCGAATGCCGGGGGGTGGGCGCGAGCGGCCACCGACGTGTTGTTCGCTGGCTCAGATCCCAGCGGCGCCACGCTCCCCGGTTTGAGCGTCAATCGCACCAACGGCGAAAACGTGGTGGGCGCCCCCTACCCCCATCCGGTGTATGCCACAGAAGGGACCAGCCAGCCGTTCTCGTTCCATACGGGGGGATTGCACGCCTTGCTTGGGGATGGATCGGCGCGGTTCATCTCTGAAAGCGTCGAAGTGAGGATTTTCGCGGCTCTGCTCACTCGCCAGGGAAGCGAAGTGGTTTCTGAGGGAACCTACTGAGGCAGCAGGACGACGAAGGCAAAGTGGCGCTTGGCCAGCCTGTGAAGAACACCTCTCCGGGGTTGAGAAAACTCACCCCGGAGAGTGTCCGCACCAGGAGCCAGCAAATCATGCCGACCCCTCGAGGATGGAGGCGACTGTGTCTGTGGGCAACCGCCGGATCTTACCCGGCTTTCGATTGAGTCTCGGATGGACGCTGTGTTACCTCGGCCTGCTTGTGGTGATCCCCCTGGCAGCCTGTGTGCTCAAAGCGTCGACGTTGACGTGGGAGGAATTTGCGCGGGCCGTCTGGACCCCCCGGGCGCGGGCGGCGTACGCCCTGACATTTGGCGCAGCCTTCGCGGCTGCGCTGATCGATACGGTGCTGGGGCTGGTGATCGCCTGGGTACTCGTGCGCTATGAGTTTCCCATGAAACGCGTCTTTGACGCGCTGATCGATCTGCCGTTCGCACTCCCCACGGCGGTCGCGGGTCTGGTCTATTCGCAACTGTACGTCAAGAACGGCTGGCTGGGCCGATTTCTTGTTCCCCTGGGCATCCACGGGGCCTATTCGCGCTTGGGAATTGTCCTGGTCTTGAGTTTCGTCGGACTCCCGTTTGTCGTGCGGACGTTGCAGCCGGTGCTCGAAAGTCTGGATGCCGAACTGGAGGAAGCCGCCGAGTGCCTGGGGGCCGACCGGTGGCAGACGTTCGCGCGAGTGCTGTTTCCCCCCCTGATTCCGGCACTGCTCACGGGGTTTGCCCTGACCTACGCCCGGGCGATCGGCGAATATGGATCGGTGGTGTTCGTGTCGGGGATGAAGGTCATGCAGACCGAAATCGCACCGATGCTGATCGTGTTCAAACTGGAAGCGTTCCAATACTCGGAAGCCACGGCGATTGCCGTCGTCCTGCTGGTGGTTTCCTTTGCGCTCCTGGGGCTGATCAATTTCCTCGAACGGCGGAGCCAGCCGCATGTCTCCTGATCGCTTGATGGCCGTCACGTCCCGCGACCCGCGACGCAAACGTCAGGATCCTCCGCTGGTTCGGTGGAGCCTGACCTTGATTGCCGTGGCGGTCATCGTGCTCCTGGTGGTGATTCCCGTGGTGAACGTCTTCTGGCAAGCACTTGCGAATGGTCCCGGGGCCTATTGGAGAGACCTCACCCGCGATCCCGAGACGATTCATTCCATCTGGCTGACGCTGACGGTGGCGCCAGTTGCCGTGCTGCTGAACGTGCTGTTTGGCGTGGCGGCTGCCTGGGCCATCACCCGCTTTCAGTTTCGTGGGCGGACGCTGCTCACGGCGCTGATCGACTTGCCGTTCGCCGTCTCGCCGGTCGTGGCCGGGTTGATGTTCATGCTGTTGTTCGGCCTGCAGGGGTACTTTGGGAAATGGTTGCAGGAGCATGGCTTTCAGATTGTCTTCGCCTGGCCGGGACTGGTCCTGGCGACGACCTTTGTGACGCTGCCGTTTGTCGCCCGGGAACTGATTCCGGTGATGGACGCGATCGGCAGCGACGAAGAGACAGCCGCCGTGAGTCTGGGGGCCAGCGGCTGGCAGATGTTCTGGCGGGTCACGGTCCCCAACATTAAGTGGGGCCTGCTGTACGGCATTATCCTGTGCAATGCGCGGGCCATGGGGGAGTACGGCGCGGTCCACGTCGTGTCGGGGCATGTCGGCGGCAAAACTTCCACCATGCCGCTGAGGGTCGAGCAGTTGTTTCAGGATTCCAAGAATTCGGCGTCGTTTGCCCTGGCCTCTTTGCTCACCTTGCTGGCGCTGGTGACATTGTTTTTGAAAACGTATCTCGAGCATCAAACGCGGTCCGCTCTGAGTGAGGGGCAGCAGGAGCAACAGCACACGCGATGAGCATTTCCGTGCGACACCTGACCAAGCAGTTCGGCAATTTCGTCGCCTTGAACGACGTCAGCCTCGACGTGGCCAGCGGATCGCTGCTGGCGCTGTTGGGGCCATCGGGATCGGGGAAGACCACGCTCCTGCGAATCATTGCCGGGTTGGAAGCGCCCGACCGGGGGATCGTCATGCATCACGAAGAGGATGTGACCGATCGTCCCCCCAAGGAACGGAATGTGGGCTTCGTCTTTCAGCATTACGCGCTGTTTCGCCACATGAACGTGTTTGAGAACGTGGCGTTCGGCATGCGGGTCCGCCGCAAGCCGAACGATGAAATCGAAACCCGCGTCCAGGAGTTGCTGGCGCTGGTGCGTCTGGAAGGACTAGGGAAACGATATCCCTCGCAACTTTCGGGAGGCCAGCGGCAGCGCGTGGCCCTGGCGCGGGCTCTGGCCGTGCAACCCAGCGTGTTGCTGCTGGACGAACCGTTTGGCGCCCTGGATGCCAAAGTCCGCCAGGAATTGAGACAATGGTTGCGGCGTCTGCATGAAGAGATCCACCTGACGACCGTCTTTGTCACCCACGACCAGGAAGAGGCCTTTGAGGTGGCCGACCGCGTCGTCGTCATGCGAACCGGCCGGATCGAGCAGGTGGGAACGCCTCAGGAAGTATTCGACCACCCGGCCAGTCCCTTCGTGATGGATTTTCTGGGAAATGTCAACGTCTTTCAGGGACAGGCACAGGACGGCAAACTCGTGATGGGGAGCATGGAAGTGGAATACCCCGAGCATCCCCATGCGGAATCGAAGTCCGTTACAGGTTATATTCGGCCGCATGAGCTTGATTTGTCGCGCGTTCCGGACAACAAGTCGAGCCTGGAGGCGACCGTGATGCAGATCAATCCCGCGGGGTCAGTGGCCAAGGTTCGGGTCAAGTCGACCGAATTCGGCCTTGCCATCAACGTCGATTTGAACCTCGAGCGTTACACCGAACTGCAATTGAAGACCGGCGAAGTGGTTTACGTGGCTCCGCGCCGCGTCCGCGTATTTGCTACGGAGGACTACGCCATTTGAATCCCGCCAACATGCACGCCACCTGCGACTTCGTGTCGGATTCGCTCCGGTCCTTGACGATGGTCCTTGGCGCTGATAGCCTCCCCCCTTGAGTCTTGCGTCGGCACCCCCAGTGCTGTGTGTGCCGCCTACTTGGCGTTCAGGCGTAAGTTGCTATCGCGACTTGGCTTGCAGCACCGATCGCAGGGGGTGTATCGAGATCGTTTTCCAATTTGGCAGTCCGTCACGGCATATTCTGCGCGGTGGACAGAGGAATCAGGCATGGCGACAGCGAACAAGTACGTCTATTTCTTCGGGGCAGGCAAAGCCGACGGAAACGCCACTCAGCGGGCGCTTTTAGGAGGCAAGGGGGCCAATCTGGCCGAAATGATCAACATCGGCCTGCCGGTGCCGGCCGGCTTCACGATCACGACGGAAGTTTGCACCTATTACTACGACCATGACCGCCAATACCCACCGGAACTGAAGGATCAGGTGGCCCAGGCGCTGGCTCAGGTCGAAACGGTGATGGGGGCGAAATTCGGCGCGGCAACCAATCCGCTGCTGCTGTCGTGCCGTTCCGGCGCGCGCGACTCGATGCCCGGCATGATGGACACCGTCCTCAACATTGGTCTCAACGACGCCACGGTTCAGTCGCTCGCCCAAGCCAGCGGAAACGAACGGTTTGCCTGGGACAGTTATCGCCGCTTCGTCCAGATGTACGGCGACGTCGTGCTGGATCTCAAGCCGCGGGACAAGAACGATCCCGATCCGTTTGAAGAAATCCTGGAACATAAAAAGCACAAGGCGGGGGTTAAGTTTGATTCGGAACTCTCCGCCACTCAGCTCAAGGAACTGGTCGCGGAATTCAAACAGGCGATCAAGGACCGGACCGGGCATGATTTTCCCACTGACCCGCTGGAACAGGTGTGGGGGGCGATCGGCGCTGTCTTTCGAAGCTGGATGAATGACCGCGCCATCGTCTACCGGCGGACCTACAACATCCCTCACGAATGGGGAACGGCGGTCAACGTTCAGGCGATGGTGTTCGGCAACCTCGGAGATGATTGCGCCACCGGCGTGGGTCTGACCCGCGACTGCGCGCTGGGACTGCCGGGATTTTGCGGCGACTACCTGATCAACGCCCAGGGAGAAGACGTCGTGGCGGGGATCCGCACTCCGGAGCGGATCGAAGTCAGTCTGCCCAAGCAGATGCCCGCGGCGTTTGAGCAACTCAACGACATTGGGAAGAAGCTCGAACGGCATTACAAAGAGGTGCAGGACATCGAGTTCACGGTCCAGCGGGGCAAGGTGTGGATGTTGCAGACGCGCAACGCCAAGCGGACCGGGTTCGCTGCGGTGCGAATTGCCGTCGATCTGGTGAACGAGGGGCTGATCACCACCGACGAAGCGCTGTCTCCCAAACGGATCCCGGCCGACGACCTGAATCAGCTCTTGCAGCCGATTTTTGATCCCAAAGCCAAGCGTGCCGCGCAGGACGGGGGAACCTTTCTGGCCAAGGGGATCAACGCCGGTCCTGGAGCGGCCACGGGAAAGATCGTCTTTCATGCCACTGACGCTGAGGCGATGTGGAAGGCCGACCCCAACGTTGAATTGATTCTGGTCCGCCGCGAAACGAGTCCGGAAGACCTCCGCGGGATGAAAGTGGCCAAAGGAATTCTGACGGCGTTTGGCGGGGCTAGCTCGCACGCGGCGCTGGTCAGCCGCCAGATGGGAAAGGTCTGCATCGTCGGCTGCAGCGATCTGGTGATCGACTACCACGCGGGGACGGTCACCTGCCACGACAAGGTCCTCAAAGCCGGCGACTACATCAGCATCGACGGTTTCTCGGGAGAGGTCTTTTCCGGCAAGGTGCAGACGCAACCCAGCGAAGTGGTGCAGGTGTTGATCAAGAAGACGCTGAAGCCGGATCAGTCGGAGACGTTTCACCGATACCATCAACTGATGGGCTGGGTTGACAAGGCGCGGCGCTTGAAAGTTCGGACCAATGCCGACCAGCCCGATCAGGCGGCCGAGGCGGTGGCGTTCGGCGCCGAAGGGATCGGACTGTGCCGGACCGAGCATATGTTCTTCGATCACATCGATGAATTCCGCGAAATGATCCTGGCGGAAGACAAACCGACGCGCGAAAAAGCGCTGGCGAAACTGCTCCCCTTCCAACGCCAGGACTTTGCCGGGTTGTTCAAGGAAATGGCCGGCCGCCCGGTGACGATTCGGCTGCTGGACCCGCCGTTGCACGAATTCCTTCCGCACGATCCGGCGTCACAGCAGGAGCTGGGGGCCAAGCTGGGGCTGTCGGCGGAGGTGGTCAAAGCCCGCGTCGACGAACTGCACGAAAGCAATCCCATGCTGGGACACCGCGGTTGCCGCCTGGGAATCGTCTACCCCGAGATCACCGCCATGCAGGCGCGGGCGATTTTTGAGGCGGCGGTCGATGTGCAGGCTTCCGGAACGAGCGTGCTGCCGGAAGTGATGATCCCGCTGGTCGGATTCCTGACCGAATTCAAGAACCAGGAAGCGATCATTCGCGCCCAGGCCGAAGCGGTGTTCAAAGAGCGCGGAGTGCGGGTGGAGTATCTGGTGGGGACGATGATAGAAGTTCCCCGCGCGGCGATTTGCGCCGACCAGATCGCCTCGGGCGCCGAGTTCTTCAGCTTCGGAACCAACGACTTGACGCAGACCGGACTGGGAATCAGCCGCGATGACTACGGCACGTTCATTCCCTATTACCGCGATCACGATGTGATCGGCAACGACCCGTTCCAGACGATCGACCAAAGCGGGATCGGAGGGCTGATGCGGATTGGTGTTACCGGCGGACGCCAGACGCGAAAGAACCTGAAAGTCGGCATTTGCGGCGAACACGGGGGGGATCCGTCGAGCGTCATGTTCTGCCATGAGATCGGCCTGGATTACGTCAGTTGTTCTCCCTACCGCGTGCCGATTGCCCGACTGGCGGCGGCGCAGGCGGCCATTCTGGAGCGGCACGCCAAGTAGGGGCCTCCAGGGGGGCTTTTCAAAACTGTTTCCGGATGCTCTACTAATGACAGCGGCCTGGTGAAGCCTGTCCCCGGTGTTCGAAGTGGCTGGTTCAGGCCACGCATTAGCGGTTCACAATGGATTCGCCTGACAGCAGCATGCCTGGAGCCCTGGCGCCCGACGAGGAGACGGCCCTGCGGGAGATTCTGGGTTACCTGAATTTCTCCAATGGCACGCCGGATGCCCGATTCCAGCGGAATTTCGGGCGCCTCCACGCCGCGCTGGTGATGGAGGCCGGGCGGGTCCGCCTGGCGCGGATTCTTGAAGAGCGGCTGGCAGTCCTCGAGCAGCAGTCCTCGGCCTTTCACAACAGCGAACAGGCACGGGGGGTGATCCGGCTGGTGTTTGACGACGCCCTGCCGGCCTATCGTCGGCACCATGCCGACCTGCTGTTTCACTTGGGGGAAACCGACTTTCTGCAGTCATTTTTCCTGGCGCGGGTTGCCGAGGCGGTGTTGGCCCAGGGAACTCCCTGGGAGGAAACGGAGCGGATCGTCGGCGGGGCGCTGGGACAGTTGAATGATTTTCTGGGGCATCGCCCGGTAGCGGTGCTGGAAAACGGCCGTCAGATGCTCCCCTATCCGCACGAGCGGTTCCGTCCGATCCCGCTTTATCTGCGGGGAGCCGGGACGGCGCCGGGACCGTACCATGATCTGATCGCGCAGGCGCTGGCAATCCTGGAACAGATGCCGGCCGAGATCCTCTCGCAGGCGTATTTCGACCTGAACCTGCTGGATGAAATCGCGCTCGACGTGCGGGCTTATGATCACAGCCATCCGGTCTACAAGCGCACCAACTACACCTTCGGGGAGTGGGATCCGCACTGCCTGGACATTTCGGGGCGGTATCGCCGGTTCGTGATCCGGGCGGTGATTCTCGACGCCCTCGGGGACTGGTTGTCGCAATCCTCCGAAGTGCCTCTGGACGAGCGGTTGTGCGAGGCGGCAGCCGTCCTGGGGGGGACGATCCTCATGGCCTCGTCCGTGAGCGGTTCCGGCCCCGATACGCATGATTCCAGCGTCAGCCTGACGAGTCTGTTGCCGAAGATCGCGCGACAGCGGGATGCCTTCTACACTCGGTTGCTGTCGGTCCTTCCCGGTCGGCATGGGGAGCGGCTCCGCAAAGAGGCGCAGGTCGTGCAGCAGCCTTTTGGCCGCATTCGTCAGCACCTGAATCTATTCCTGGCGCATTACGGCTGTCGCCAGATGCAACGGGCGCACCTGGCGTTTTTGTTTGCGCACATGGGCTATCCCGAGGCGGCGCGGCAACAGTCGGCGGTGATTCCTTCAGCGGCCACCCGCTTCGAAACCGAACTGCAGTTGCGGATCACCCTGGTGCAGTTGGCGCTCAATCGGGGACAGATCGCGCGGGGGGCGCAGCTGTGCGGCGAGGCGGAAGAGCTGCTGCACCGGGGAATCGATTGCGGCGCGCTGGTCGATCCCTGGAACATCCTGGGGTTTCAAGGGCAATTTCCGCTGTTTTCCGCTCGCGAAGATGGCGTGGCCGATCAGCGCGTCGACAAACTGCTGGCGCTCATGGATCAATTGTTCAATGTGATGGCCCGGCTGTCATGTGAAGCGGCGGCGGTTGGCGACGCCGATTTGTGCGAATCGGTCGGCACGCGGTTCCAGCGGATTGCCGACTTCTGGGATCGGTTCGCGACGACGACGGTCAGCGACTTGCCCGCCGTCAACGGAGGGGAAAGCTATCAGTCGGCCGCCCTCGTCACACAGTCGCTCATGGCCTGGCACAAGGCGGGAGAATCGGCCGGAGATGTCGCTTTCTGGAAGCAGCACGTCGACCAGTTTCAGTCGCCGCGCTCCTACGCTATCGTGGTCGAGTTGCTCTTGGGAAAGCGGGACACGCTGGCGGCGATGAATCTGCTGATTCAGTGGCTCAGTCAGAGCGACGAAGTGCCGCTGGAGGCGGGAGCCTACTCGTTCTTTGGGTTGCTGCAAAGCTGGGTAACGCTGGTGTTGCAGCAGCCTCCCGCACAGGCTGGTCCGCTGGTCCGCAAGTTCTTCGACTACCTGGAAGTCAACGCCGGGGAGTGGGGGAGCGTTCCGGCGGTCCGTTCGAGTTCCGGGGGTGCCCTGCAACTGGCGGACGCCCCCCCCGGACGCGAGTCAAGCGATGCCGGCGAGGGGGGGGCAGGTTTTGCTGCGATGCCCCTGGACGACGAAGATCCGGAAGGGAGTCCGCCGAACGAGGAAGACTCCACCTTCAGCGCCGCCTACGAGAACTTTGTCTATCGCGACAGCGCCCAGGACGGGCACCAGGGAGACACGCTGGATGAAGCGCCGCAACAATTCGACACCGACCTGGATCTAATCTGTCAGCCGATCGAGTTGCGGTTGCGGTTTCTGGTGGCCGTCTCGCAGTCGTGGAAAATGGCAGCGGATTGGGCGCTCGACTCCCCCGCCTCGCGTGGGGCCGGGGAGAATTCCGGCGCCGCAGTTCGCGGGACGCCGCTGGACTCTGACGTTGTCCGGCAGTGGGATCGACAGAACGATCAGTGGGTTCGCGATTGTCAGAAATTGATGAACGACCTGGCCGCCTGGAATCCGGCCGAACCGGACGGCGACCCCGATTCGCTGGCGGAATACGACCGGCAGTTGCATGTCAAATTCAGCCTGATCAATACGGTGATCTCCGCCTGCGTCGTCTTACAGGAAACATCGGGCGCGCTGCGGCGCTGGGCCCCCCCGGAGCCTCCCCGTTCCACGTCGCAGGCGCTCGACAGACTGACCGCTGGGATCTTGCAGGCGCTGTCCGAAGGGGACGTGCCCGCCGTCCGTCGAGTCATGCCGCGCCTGCTCAAGGAGTTGTCCCGACTTCCGCTGCTGTATGTTCCGCTGGATCGCGATGGCCAGCCGCGCGAGATCCTGGCGGCCCGCAACCTGCAATCGTTGTTGCGGCTGCTGCTGATGCGTTTGCCGACGGTGGGACTGTTTCGCGAGACCTGGCATGTGCTGCGAACCGCCTACCTGATGGAACGAACCAGCCCGCCGGGGGGCATGTCCATCACCGAATTCGATCGCCTGCTCGAGGCGGCGCTGCAAAGCACGCTGGAGTGCCTGATCAGCGCCTCCGATTCCTGGGAACCGCAACCGTTTGGCGACCACCGGCTGGTGGAATTGCTGCAACAGGTGCTGGACATGTACCTGCGATTGTGGCTCAAGCACAGTGCGACGATGCGGCTGAGCAGCGCCGAGACCCTCAAGGATCCGTCCACCTGGCGGCGGGTGAAAACGTTCGTCCGCAAGTACGGAGGAGAGCTGTTCCATCCGCGGATGCTGACGATGGGAAACCTCCGCGGGATCATTCAACGCGGGGCGGAAGCGTACCTGACGTACTTGTCGGAGAACGAAGACCCGCTACATCCGGTGCGGCTGCTCGCGGATCTGGACGTGACGATTCCGCGGGGGGAGGCGGCCTATTTGTTGGAGACGATCCTGCGGTGCATCGTCGAGAAGTTCGACCGCTTTCTCGAATACAACACGACGACCACTCAGTCGGACTATGGGGAGCAGTTGCATTGCCTGCTGGATTTTCTCCGGCTGGAATCGGACTATGAACGGCAAGCCTGGAATCAGGCGCCTCTGGAATTGGCGCACGAAGTCCTGTCGCGCCTGGGGCGGACAAAGGCCGCTCATCTGTGGCAGGAGACGCTGGCCGTCAAAACGTCCGGCAACGCTAAGACATTCCTCCAGAAACTGCGGCGGCTGGAACGGCATCATGGAATGCGGCTTCCCAGCGTGACCGACCGGGTCAATGAGCGGTTCGTCAAACCGCTGGCTCTGGATCGCATCCTGGCCCTGGTCCGTCCGGCGATGAACGAAGCCCGCGACGACCAACCGGGAGAAAGCTTTCCCCAACTGCAAGCCGAAATCGAAAGTTATTTGTCCACAACCTCCGGTTCGGCTCTGGAGATGCAGCCCTGGCTGCAGAGCCTGGCCGATGAAGTGCAGCACCTGGAATCGGAGTGGACGCTTCCGGAAGGGGCGCAGCGCCCGGATCAGTCGGTTCCACTGATCCCCATCGATCTGGCGGATGTCCGGCGACAATTGCTGCAATGGGAGAAACCGCTGGATGGAACTGCGGGAATGGAGTGACCCGGTCCCCTTGGGAGCCCCCGCTCACGACGACCACCAACATCACAGGAGGAATGCCATGTTGCTCAGAATCCGCTTCGCGCTGCTTTTGTCGGCCCTGTTGCCGTTTGGCCTGGCGTGTTGCTCCGACAAAGGGGATCTGACGAAATCGGGCCAGGGGACCGCGGCGGGAAGCCAGGATCAGATCCCCGAAACAGCCGATGCAGCAATCCTCCGCGTGGTGGAGGGGCTGCGTCGCCAGGATCCCGAACCGTTGTGGCATTTTCTTCCCGCCAGTTACCAATCCGACATCAATGGCCTGATCCACCAGTTCGCCGAGCGGATGGATCCCGAAGTTTGGGAGCAAACCATCGTCACGCTCCGCAAGTTGGCGCGGATCCTCAAGTCTCAGCAGGCGCTCATTCAGGAGGCACTGACACCGCCGGGCGGCACGGCTCCTCCAGGCTCCTCGAGCGATTGGGGAAGCCTTGCGGAATTGCTGGAATCGCTGCTGGCGAGCGAATTGGGGGATCTGGAGCGACTGAAAACTGCCGATGGGGGAAAGTTTCTCCGGGTGACCGGGAGTCAATGGTTGAAACTGTCGCCGAAAGCGGCACAAGCCGCGGTCAAAGACCCCTTCTCGGTGCGCCTCGATGAACTGGAAAAGATGCAGGTCAAGCTCCGCTCCACGGACGGCGACACAGCCGTCGTGCGGATTGACGTGCCGGGGGCCAACCCTGAAGAGGCGGCATTTGTCCGGGTCGAAAGTAAGTGGATTCCCAAAAACCTGGCGGATGGGTGGTATGAATCCATCGGCGAAGCGCGCGCCCGGTTGTCGCTCCTCTCCGCAGAAAACCTGGAACAGCTCAAACCGCGCCTGCTCACCACCCTGGAGAGTTTGAACAAGGCTTTGGACCAGATGGCCGTGGCCAAAGATGTCGAGAGCCTTCAGTCAGCCGCGTTGGTCGCCGTGTTGTCGCTGGCCCCCCTGAGTGAATTGGCGCAGGGAGTTCCTTTGGAGGGATCGGTCGAGCCGACAGCGTCAGAGCAGACCGCCCACGCTTTGCCCCCGGTGGGGAAGTCCGAACTGATCACGCTGCTGGTCCTGGGACCGCTGGAAGGGTCAACACAGGACGAGGTGGTGGAGCAACTGACGACTGCGGTTGGCGCCGGAGACCGAACGGTTTGCGAGATCACAGGCGACGATGAAACGACCTCGATCAAGCTGGGGCCAATCACCGACCTGGAAGCATTCGCCCGCCAGCTCGATTTCATGGAAATCGTGCAAGTGGATGCCGGAACCCGGACAATCACCGCGCGCATCAAACGCGGGCGGTAAGTTCACCCGCTTGTGGTGGAAAAATCCCGTCAGGCGGGAAACGCCTGGCGGGGGAACCTGATCCGATTCCAGAAATCCGACGCGACGGAATCCTGGAGAGTCACCTGGAAATTCGAGTCGTCTATGAAAAGTCTTGGAGCGGCTATTGTCGTGGTTGCCGGCGCCGCTTGTCTGTGCTGCGGCGCGCTGGTGAATTCGGAGTCGTTGGTGCGGGCTGCGATCGTGATGGTCGTGGGGGTGATTCAAGTGGCGGTGGGGCTGTTCTTCCTTGCCGCCAGCTTTATTCCCCGGTTTCGACTGGAAGACGATGACGATGACGACTACGACAACTGAGTGGCCCCGACGACTGGGCGGCCGCAACGGCTCGCGCGAAGTCTCACGCACCCAGGCCCTACATTGCCGTCTCAATGGATGTGTCGAGACACTTCTGTGCGCCACGCCCAGCGGCAGGCTTCACCACATTGGCGCGGGGTTCCACCTCCTGGCGACGAATCCCCACATGTGCCGGGGCCGACACCCCCAACCGCACCCGTCCTCCCCGGACCTCCACGACGGAGATTTCGATGCCGGGCTCGATTACGATTTTCTCACCAATCTTGCGGCTCAATACCAGCATGATTCTTCCTCCCTGAAAGGTTTCAAGATGCGTCGCGGGCTTGTTCCATCACTCATTGGACGAGGCTTCATTCGGTTTGGTTACGTCAAACTTGAGCCGGGTATTGGTTTTTTTCCAATTTCCGCGACATTTTCTGGCTCACCAAGGCCATTCCAGTGGCCAAACAAATGAACTAAAGTATACTTGAACATTAGAATATCAATTTTCTGCGGTCCGTCAAGCCGAATTCCGAGCGTTTTCCGGAATTCTGAAAAATGCCCCCTGTGGGGCAGATTTTCCAATCTGCCTGCCTGCGTCGGGTAGATTGGGAAAATGGACGCGGCTTGGGGCCGCACGAATTCCAATTGACACTCCTCGCCTGCGATCGAGTCGGAATCGTTTGGCCAACCACGGTCGGATTTTCTCTGCGTCCATTGTAACCTCCTGTTCAAACTTCCCGGTTTGGTGGCGGTTCTCAGTCGCGCCGTTCCCTCCTGTTCCATGGTCGTTCGCCTGGAAAGTCGACCGAAGAGCATGGAAGTCACACGGAAACAGGTGGCGCAGGGACGGATTTGGAAATCTGCCTGGATGATCTGCGTTGCCAGCCGTCGTCCCGCGGCTATTCGCCGGCGCACAGACTGAAATAGATGTCCGCCGCCTGCCGCAATTGCGCGATGTCGATCCACTCGTCGACCGTGTGTGCCTGGGCGATGGAACCGGGACCGAAGACGATTGTCGGGACGCCCGTCCGCGCGAACCGCGAGCCGTTGGTGCCATACCAGGCACCCTGCTTCTCACGGGGACCGACGGCGGCCGTGATGTGCCGCATCAGCCGATCGGCCCAGGGGCCGTTATTGTGGTCCGACAACGACGCCCCATCGAGCCAGGAGGGAAACATCTGGAAATCGACATCTAGCCGCTCGCGCAGATACGTTTCCACGTGCGGGATCACCTGGGCGGGGTCTTCGCCGGGGATCACCCGACGGTCGATTTCGATCAGGCATTCGTCGGGAACCGTGTTGACGCTGATCCCGCCACTGATGCGGCCGACGCTGAGCGTGGCGCTGCCGCACAGCGCGTGCGGGGGGGCCATCCGCGGCAATTCCTCGGCGTAGCGTTCCAGACAGGCCAGCACCTGCGCCATTTTGTAGATTGCGTTGACCCCCTCTTGCGGACGCGAGCTGTGACAGGCGCGGCCCACTGTGCGCAGCTTCCAGCGGATGGCGCCACGATGCGCCACGATGATATGCAGATCAGTCGGTTCCGCCACAACGCACACGTCGGGGGGACCGGGGAACAGCGGATCCGTCCCGGCAGCGCTGCTCCAGATCTCAGCCAGCGCCCGCGCGCCGGTGGCGGTGAATTCTTCGTCGCAGGTGCAGGACATGATGACGCTGGCTGCCGATGCCGGAGGCTGGCGCACCAGCCGGGCGAACGCCGCGAGCATCGCGGCCATGCCCCCTTTGACGTCGCAGGCGCCGCGGCCATACAGTCGCCCGTCGCGGACGACTGGTTGAAAGGGGTCGATCGTCATTCCCTCGACAGGGACGGTGTCCTGGTGGGCGTCGAGCAGGATTGTTGTCGGCGAATTGGCGCGGTCGAATCGGGCGACCACATTGGACCGGCCCGGAGCGACTTCGATGACCCGAAACGGAACGTTGAGACGCCCGAAGAACTCCGCCAGCCACGCCGTCAGCCTGGTTTCGAGATACTCCGGACCGGCGACCTCCCGTCCCATGGGATTGACGCTGGGGATGGAGACGAGCTCCTTGAGGATATCCAGCGGATCCACGTCGGCATCTCCGGGGGGGAAACTGCGAACTTGGGACGACATTGATTGCCACATGGGAAATCAACTGGCGGGTGGCTCGCAGTGAACCACCCGCCAGAGGTTGTTGACCAACAGGTCGCACTGCGCGACTAGGCCGGAGTGACGGAGGAGGCCCGAGGGCCTTTCCCCTTGGGGCTGGGAGTGGAATCCACCTGGTATTCCACTGCCTGGCCGACCGACAGGTCTTCGAAACCCTGATCCGCTACGGTGCTATGATGGAAGAACACGTCTTCCCCTTCGCTGGCCGAAATGAATCCGAAGCCTTTCTCCTGAACCAACTTTTTGATCTTACCCGACGGCATCGAAACCACTCCTTCACACACGCCACTGTGCTTCGGCGGGACGGGTGTGTGCGAGACCCAGCGCCGCCGCCGCTGCTGCCCCACCGTCGTTGTGAATCGCCTGTGGTATCTGCCAGCTCCGCGGTCCGCCGACAACACTCGCTGTCGGCACGCCTACTGGCTCCCTGGGGGTTCAGAGGATGCGCTGAAACGCCTGGCCCTGGCCTCAGAAGTTTTCGGACGGTCAAGAGGCACTGTAAGCCATCTCGCGGAACAGATCAAGCGAACTGCATGTTTTCGCCCGCGATTCCGCGGCCATCGGCGCCCCTACACGCGCATCGCCATCGGATCGCAGAATTCGCGGAGCAGTTGCGGACCCTGAATCGCCTCCGAAGAGAGATGACTCGACATCGGCTCCAGGAGAAAATTGCCGAACTGCCACAGCTCGTCGTCCGATGCTTCGGATTCCGACTCCAGGCCGTCCGATCCGCAGGGAGTCCAATCGATGGGGATCGACACCACTTTTCCCAGGTACGGTCGGGCGATCGCCAGGATTTCATCGTGCGGCAACGCATCGGGAAGGAGCACTCCCCGCCGCGGGTTGCGCAACATCCACAACACGGCTCCCAACACCGAAGCGGCGACCTGCAGCGTGGTGGCGTTCTGACCGGGAACGAGGCGGCGGGCCTCTTCGATATCGAGGATCGTGCCGGTCCACCACGACCGGAAATCGTGTCCCATGAGCAACACCCCCAGTTCGTCGTACCCGTGGACGATGTCGTTGCGCATGATCCGCCACGACTCGTGCATGCGGTAGTCCCGATCGCGGACTTCGTCCAGCGAGGCCACGGCGTAGTCGCAGGGAAGGTAGGCGTAGTGAACGGTGGGGCGATACACCGCTTCGCCCTGCGCCCCGACGACCGTCAGGAACTCGGAAATGCTGAACGCCTCGCCGTGTCGAATCAGCATCCCGACGATCTCACTGGACGGGACGCGGGAACGGACAAACGCATCCATGCCGCGGCGCTGCAGGCAAATTTGATTCCGCGGCCCGGCGTCGTGTTCCCAGGCATCGTGCGGGAGCGCGCGCTCGTGCGTACCCCAGCCGATCTCCGCCGGGGCGATCCCCTCCTCGTAGAACCCCTCGACGCTCCAGGTGTTGACGAATTCCGTGGCCCGGCGGCGCTTGGTGGAAATCTGCGTGTCGCGCTCGCTGACGTGGATGGCGCGGACTTTGAGAATCTGCGCCAGGTGGTTGAACCGCGCGTCGGCCAGAGCCCGCTCCAGCTCTTTCCGCCGCGAATCGTCAGGCTTCTCTTCCACCAGCCGCGCGCCGATGTCGAGCAGTCCCAGTTTGGTGAAGTGCGAAACGAGCCCCGGATTGGCGCCGTGATCGAGGATCGCCGTGGGCCCCCGTCGATCGCCCCAGCGGGCAATCAGCTCCCGAAGCTGCATGTGCCGGACGTAAAGCGTCTTCTCGGGCGGGGTCAGCGATTCATGCCCCGTATACGGATCCCAGACTTCGACCGACGTGTTAACGTACCGGACGTCGTGGTGATGGCACCATTCCAAGAGCGCGCCACAGTCGATGTTCCACGCCAGATCGACAATCAAATCCCCCGGCCCGACGTGCGCGGCCAGTTGCTCGCGGTAGCGCTCGGGGGTGATTCGCTCCTGGATGTAATTCACCCCCTGCTTGATGTAGGGTTGCATGGCCTTGCGACAGTCGGCGAAGTCGCACACCGTCACCGAACCGGGCGCGAGATCCAAATGCCGCAACAGAAGCGGGAGCGTACATTGCGCCACGCCGCCGTATCCCAAAACCAGAATCCGCCCCGAAAATGGTGTCTTGCTCATAGTTCCTCCCCAGGCTCGCGATGAAGGCGAGCCAACGTAACCAACTGTCCCATCCGGTCGGGGGTGGCAGCGCGTTCCGCCTAATTTCGGACGCCGCGCCTGCCCACCGCCAACTGTCAACCGCTGTTCCCGTGCGGCACTCACCAGGAGCCAATCGGCCTGGTGTCAGCTCCGAACCTCGCACGCCCCTGAGGCGTGCCCGTTCAACTGTGTGACCGACTGTGGGGCATCCGTCTCGCGACGCTGCCGGAGCCGCTCCGTTGTGCCCTCGGCGGCTCAAAACGGAACCACTCCCCGCGATGCACCGCTCCAACTATGTGACTGGCCGCGTGTCTGAATGGAGCGCCGGAAATTGGACTTGCCGGGTCATCATCCGCACAGCGCAGGTGCGTGATCTGGAGCCGGCCCTTGGACCGATTCACCAGGCAGTGGGACGTTGTCAAAACGTCAAGAGGGATCAGCATGGAACCCAAGCCGCGAGGCTCCAGGGAACCAACCGGTAAGACCAGGCGCTCTCTACGGCTCGACTTCCGAATCAACCGGGGATCGATGCGCCGGGGTGCGCCAGTCTCAAGAGTGAAAGAAAAGTAGTCAGCCATATCGGTACATAAACCCTCCAGGAAATCATCCATCAAACACTCGTCATCCAACATTGTAAACGGAAATGTCTCGATGTAAAGCAAACCGGCACATTTCTTTCCTCTCCGGGCAGAGGGGCGAGTCACCAGCGACGCCGGTTCCAGAGTCGGCGACCCGCCCCTGACCCATTGACCTCTCGCGCCGTCACGATACGATGGGCGCTCCTGACCCGTGGGTCGCACAAGCTTGGTCCGGCGCGCCTTGACCGGCGCGACGTACGTCGCGGGGCTACCCCGCGGTCGACGCATTGCTCAAATTTCGATAGAGGATTTACGCCGCGAGAGACAATCCCGCGTCGCAAATCCGCCACAGGAAGAGTTGTGCGGCCCACGGGTCACATTTTGTTTTCGACAGTTTGTTTCGACGACGGACAGACGGCGCATGGGGCTTTTCAATTGGCTGCGGCGCTGGCTGTGGGGAGCTACCGGCGAGGCCTCCCCGGGCGGGAAAACAGCCGCGGGCCGGCACGCCAGCCTCCGCAAGAAACGACACCCCCGAGTCCGTCTCGCTCCGCTGCGAAGAGCTGCCGCGGACCAGTCTGGTCAAACCCGCACCGGATTGCAGCCGGAAGAGATCGTCGCGTCGGCCCCCTATCGCTTCGCTCGCCCCTGCGTGACTGGCGGCTGGCTCGACCTGAGTCGGGATGGCGACCCGGAGCGTTTGCAACAATTCGGGTTGCCGGTGTTTCAGACGCCGCAGCAACTGGCCGACTGGCTGGAATTATCTCCCGGACGCCTGGCCTGGCTGGTCCACCGGTTTGAGGCCGATCAACAACCGGTCGATCAGCGTCACGCACATTACCATTTTCGCTGGTTGAAAAAACGCTCGGGAGGACGGCGACTGATCGAAAGCCCCAAGCCGCTGCTCAAACAGGCGCAGCGGCAAATCTTGCAGCAGATCCTGAACAAAATCCCGGCGCATCACAGCGCGCACGGCTTTGTCCAGGGCCGATCGATCAAAAGCCACGCCGCGGCCCACGCCGGTCGCCGCGTGATCGTCACCTTCGATCTGGAGAACTTCTACGCGACGGTGGGCTACGCGCGCGTCGTGGCGATTTTTCGCGGGCTGGGATATTGCCGCGAGGCGGCGCTCTGGCTGGCGCGGCTGACCACTTCGGACCTCCCCCCCTCGGCGATCGGTTGGAGCGTTTATGCTCCGGATCTGGAGCCGTATTTTCGCCGGCACCTGCCGCAGGGGGCTCCCACGTCGCCGGCCCTGGCCAACCTCTCCGCCTTTTCCCTCGACCTGCGGTTGTCGGGACTGGCCCGGACGTTTCACGCCTCGTACACGCGGTATGCCGACGACCTGACGTTTTCCGGCGACGAACAGTTCCTGCGGAGCCTGCGGATCTTCATCCCGCTGGTCGAGAAAATCGCGAAAAACGAGCGGTTTCTCACCAATCGCGCCAAGCGCAAGGTGGTCCGCGATCATCAGCGGCAACAGGTGACCGGGGTGGTGGTCAACGAGCGCCCCAACGTCAGCCGCCGCGATTACGACCGCCTGCGGGCGATCCTCACCAATTGCCAGCGGCGCGGCCCCTCGACTCAGAATCACGAGCGGCGTCCCGACTTTGCGGCACATCTGCGCGGCGCCATTGCGCATGTCGCCTTCTTGAATCCCACTCGCGGCGCCCGGCTCCTGGAGCTTTTCCACCAGATCGATTGGAACCGATGACCCGGAATTCAGAGGCCGGAGCCTAAGGCATGGGGAGCCTGATTCGACTGTTGCTGGGGCTGCAAGTCCTTTCGCCGGTCCTGCGCCCCCTGGTGCGGCTGCTGGTGGGGGCGATCGCCGTTCCGCTGTTCCGCCTGTTTGTGCGGCGCCTCGTGCGGCTGGATCGCTTGAGCGCCGAACTGACCAAAGACCTCGAACAATGGGTTCGCGGTTCGTTGCTGCTGCTGGTGGCCACAGCCAACGTGGAGCACGCCATTCTGGCTCGTCTGGTGGAGGTTCGACTCCCGGAAAACCTGCACGACGAGTATGCCTGGCTTAGCCTGGGGCTGCGACTGTTGATCGCCGTCGGAGTGATTGAAGCGATGCCCGACCAGGCGCTGTTTTCCATCATCCATCCGGGTCCGACCAGGCTGCTGTTTCCCAAGGGGCGCAGGTTGCAGGCGGTGCGCGAGCAGTGGTGGCCCCTCTGCCGGGGATTTCTGTGCCGCCACCTGGACCGTTCCTCGTCGGTGTTCGCCATTCTGTCGGTCATTTTTGGCGGGCGCAATCACCCCGGGGTGGGGTGGATCTGTTATACGCTGGCGATCGTCCAGTTTCTGATCATCGGACTGGTCTCATCGCGCGACAAGGCGCTGGATGTCCTCAGCCAATTCGATGAACAGATGCGGCAGAGGCGACAGGAGATCGAAGAGCGGCTCCATGAGTCAGCCGTCGCGCGGCCGCCGCAAAGTCTGGCGGATCTGGCCCGTTCGTCCGATCAAACGCCCCCCGCCCCCCCGGGGGATCGCGGAAATTCGTCGGCGACCGATAACAGGCCTGGACCGACCTGACCGACCGGGATCACCGAGCGGGCTCCTTGACGAACGTCTCCGCCAAGCCAACAATGCCGGAACCGCTTGGCCAATTGGCCCGGCAGGCGATCATTTCCCGCGGCGACACGAGCCTTTCTCCGCATGTTCAAACGACAATTTCGCCGACTACTCGAGCGCAACGGACACGAACTGAACCCACTGGGGACAGCGACCGAACTGGCCAACCTCGCCGAGGTGCGACGGTCTCTCGAAGGAGAAGTCGATCGGCTGCAGCGCGTCGAGCGCGTCTTGTCGCAGGATCTGGCGCTGGAGCGGCAAACTGCGGCCGACGAGCGTCACAAGCTGACGGGCGAGCTCGCCGCGCTGCAAGCGGCCTACGACCAGCAGACGATGGCGCGCGGCGCCTGCGAAGCGGACTTGGCGGTCCACAGCCTGATGTCGCCGACAGTTTCCGACGGGGATGCTGTGGGTCAGCGGGAAACGCTCGACGCGCGGCTCATCGGACGACTTCAAGCGGCGGGAATTCCGGTCGCGACCGCGGAGCCGGTCTATCTGCATGTCGGCTTCGGCCACGCGGCGACCACCTCCCTGCAGGAAGCGTTTTTCTCCCAACGGCCCGACCTGTTTTACCTGGGGACTCCCTATCGCGACGCGGGAGGGCTGTTTTCGTATCTCAAGTTCCTCGACTCCCAAGCGCTGGATGAGGGGCAGATGCTGGCCTGGTGTCGCGCTCTGGCGTATGGCGATTCCCGCCGCGACGGGCGGCCGATCGTCGTTTCCGACGAGACGTTTTGCGACACCAGCGAAGTCTACTATTGTCCGCGGCATCTGCCGGGGGACATCGTGGCGGCGCGGCTCAAACGGTTTTTTCCCACCGCCAAAATTCTCTTTACCATCCGGCATCAACCCGATTATGTCGCGTCGATGTACTTCAACCTGAAGCGCAACTATGCCTTTCTGGCCGGGGAGCGAATTCCGGAGTTTCAAGAGTGGTGGGAGGGGCTGCAGACCCAGGTCCGCTGCCTGTATTTGCAGAATCTCGACTACGCACCGCTGATCGACGTGTACGCGCGGCTCTTCGGGCGGGACAACCTGCTGGTGCTCCCGCTGGAGGAATTGAAGCATCAAGGGACGCGAGCTTACCTGGAGATCATCTGCCGCTTTCTCGGTGTCGAGCTGCGAGAGGACGACGTAGCGGCATTTTCCACTCCGCGAAACGAGCGCATGTCAGTGGTGGAAGGGCGCCTGGCGGAGTTGCTGGCGGCCGGCTCGCCGCACTGGACCCCGGTCATTCGCGACGCCCTCGACAAACGGAGCCTGGCCAACCTGATGGCCGCCGCCCCCCGGCTGGCCTTGCAGTTGAGCGAAGACCAGCTCGCCATAATCCGGCAACGCGTGGCCGCCGGCAACCGCCGCCTGGCCGCAGAATACAAATTGCGGCTGGGTGACCTGGGGTATTTTGTCTGAGCTGGTGGCTATTTTTGGGAGCCTTCCAAATACTGCTTCAGTCGCTTGGACTCGAAGGTCTGCGGCGTGCCATCGGGGGCGCGGACGATCAGCGCGGCGGCGTGGGGGGTGGCTTCGATCAGCTTGAGTCCTTTGTCCGGTCCCAGGACGCTGACGGCGGTGGCATAGCTGTCGGCGGTCGTGCAGTCCGGGGCGATGACCGTGACACTGCTGCGCTCTGTCAGGCCCAGTCCGGTGCGGGGATCGACGATGTGCGAGTACCGACGCCCTTCGAATTCGATGAACTGATATGCATCTCCCGAGGTAGTGACGGCGGCGTTCTTCAACAGAAGGTAGCGGCTCGGGTCCGCCTCCGGCTCCAAAGGGGCGATGCCGATGCGCCATCCGGCCTGGCCGGGTGGGGGATCGCTGACTCCGATGTCGCCGCTGGCGTCGATCAGTGCGCTGTGGATGCCCTGCTGTTTCAGCACCCGCAGCGCCTCATCCACAGCATAACCGGCGGCGATCCCCCCCAGGTCGAGTCGCATCCCGGTGTGCTTCAGTTCGACCGTCCCGGCCGGTTCGTCGAGCGCTATCTGACGATAACCGACGGCACCGCGCGCCTCTTCGACGGCTTCGGGGGATGGAAACTGACCGCTCTTGCGGGCTTGCCGCCAGAGCCTGACGAGTGGTCCGACGGTGACGTCAAAGGCGCCGTCGGAATGCCGCGACAGAGTCTGGGCTCGCGACAGGACGGCCAGGAGTTCCGGGCTGACCGGTACGCGCTCGCCGCGGCCTGCGGTCCGGCAGAGGCGCATCAACTCGCTGTCGGCGTCATAGTCGCTCATGATCCCGTTGAGTTGTCGGATGCGGGCATAGGCGGCACGGGCCGCGCCGTTTGCGGAGTCCTCGTCCACAGCATATACTACGATCTTGAACGGCATCCCCATTTGCATCTGCCTGAACTCATACCGCTGGGGCGGTGATTCTGCCGATAGCCCAGGGGGGCTGCCACAGCAGGCGATCAGCGTCACGGTCGCGGCCAAAGTCAGCATAAGAACTCCATCCGTTCGCGGATTCGATCCGCGGAGCGGGAGCAGACAGGTGAGAGTATGCGGTTGAAGAGTCATCTTGGAGGAGAACGAACGATTGTACAAGCCGTAGCGGGGGGGCTATTGACCGCCGCGGCACTGGCAGCCTGGCTGGCATATTCGCCACGCCCCTCCGACTCGGCGGAAACGGCGGTGGCCGCGGCCCCCCCTGCGGTGGCGGTCCCCGAAGCGGAGGCCAAAACCGAGGCGCAAATGAAGCGCTACACCGAGACCCTCGTGGGAACCGACGTCACGTTCGAAATGCTCCCGATTCCCGGCGGGGAATTCTCGATGGGAAGTCCCGAGTCCGAACCGGGGCGGAACCCCGACGAAGGCCCGCAACACGCAATGAAGGTCGCCCCCTTCTGGATGGGGAAGTGCGAAGTCACCTGGGATGAGTACGACATTTTCAGCTATAGCCTGGATGTCAAACGCCGCAATCTGAACGGCGAGACGGCGACCGACCGCGAGAAAGTCGCCGACGCCATCACCAAACCGACCAAGCCCTACACCGACATGACATTCGGCAAAGGACACGACGGCAATCCGGCGATCTGCATGACCGGGCTGGCTGCCAAGACCTACTGCGAATGGCTCACCGCCAAGACCGGCCGCTTCTATCGTCTCCCCACCGAGGCGGAATGGGAGTACGCCTGCCGCGCTGGAACCAAAACTGCTTACCCCTTTGGCGATGACCCGGCGGAATTGGGGGACTATGCCTGGTTTATCGAGAACAGCGACGAGAAGCCGCAAAAGGTCGGCAAGAAAAAACCGAACCCCTGGGGCTTGCATGACATGCTGGGGAATGTGAGCGAGTGGTGTCTGGAGCAGTATTTCGAAGATGCCTACTCGAAGCACGCCCGAAATCCGTTCTTCCTGGTGGAGAAGGAATATCCGCAGGTGGTCCGCGGAGGGAACTGGGAAGCGGAGGCGGCCGCTTGCCGTTCCGCTGTGCGTGACTACTCCAAACCGGAATGGAAAGTCCAAGACCCGCAATTCCCCAAGAGCCGCTGGTTCCATACCGATGCGTTGTTTGTCGGATTCCGGGTGGTCCGTCCGCTGGCGGGGGAAGACATCAAGCTTCCTCCGACCGCTCCCAACAAACCCAAGTGACCCCCGCGCGTCCGTCAAAGCGGTTGCCGATTGTTCATCGGTTTCCACGGATTCCCGTTACTGTTCCTGTCGCGTTTGATTTCCCACTTCCCTGTCTTTTTGGAGAGCTCGCATGTCACAGCCCATCTCCCCCGCGTCGGCGACTTCGCGTCGCGAATTTCTGAAAGGGTCTTCCCTGGCCGCACTGGGAACCGGTGTCCTGGGAACCCTCGGTTCGTTGCCGGGCGCCTTTGCCGCCAGCGACGATACGATCAAAGTCGGGCTGATTGGCTGCGGCGGCCGCGGTACGGGAGCCGCGATTCAGGCGCTCTCCACGCAGGGGAGCGTGAAGCTGGTGGCGATGGGGGATGCGTTTCCCTGGCAGATCGACCGCAGCTTCAACGACCTGAAGGCGGCGTTCGCCGAACGGCCGGGGCGGTTCGCCGTGGATGAAGACCACAAGTTCATCGGTCTGGACGCCTATCAAAAGGTGATCAACTCCGGAGTCGATCTGGTGATTCTGGCGACGCCGCCGGGCTTCCGCCCGATGCAGTTCGAAGCGGCCGTCAAGGCGGGCAAGCATGTCTTCATGGAAAAACCGGTGGCGGTGGACGCCCCCGGCGTGCGGCAAGTGCTGGCCGCCGTCGAAGAGTCCAAGAAGAAGAACCTGGGAGTCGGCGTCGGGCTCCAGCGGCACCACGAAGCCCCATACCTCGAGACGATCAAACGCCTCCAGGACGGCGCGATCGGCAACATCCACACGGCCCGCGTGTACTGGAACTCCGGGGGAGTCTGGACCCGCGATCGGATGGAGGGGATGAGCGAAATGGAGTACCAGATTCACAACTGGTACTACTTCACCTGGCTCTCCGGTGATCACATCGTCGAGCAGCACATCCACAACATGGACGTCATCAATTGGCTGAAAGGGGAAGCTCCGGTTCGTGCGCAAGGCCAGGGAGGTCGACAGGTCCGCACCAGCAAAAAGAACGGCGAGATTTTCGATCACCACTTCGTGGAGTTCGAATACAAGGATGGCTCGCGGATGTTCAGCCAGTGCCGGCACATCGAGAACTGCTGGGGAAGCGTCTCGGAGCACGTCCAGGGCTCCAAGGGGTTCGCCAACATCAGCGGAGCGACGATCCAGAATGAATCGGACAAATGGCAGTACCGCGGTAAGCGGACCGATCCGTACCAGGTCGAGCATGACGATCTGTTCGCCAGCATCCGCGCCGGCAAGCCGATCAATGAAGGGGCCTACGGCGCGATGAGTTCGATGACTGCCATCCTCGGCCGCCTGTGTACCTATTCCGGCCAGGCGATTGAAATGGCCGACGCCCTGGCGTCGAACCTCAGCCTGCAGCCCAAGGACTACAACTTCAAGGCGGAAGCGCCGATCCATCCCAACGCCGACGGCAGCTACCCGTTGCCAGTTCCGGGGTTGACCAAGGTGCTGTAGACCAGGTGGCGAATGGGTGCCGGGATCGCGGCCTGATCCTCGGCATCCCGCGCCGATCCTGTAAAACTCGTCCCGGCTGCGTCCACGCAGCCGGGACTTTTTTTTGCGCACGTTGCAGAACGGGTTGACGATCCCCACAGGGAGTTGCTCACGAACCAGCCGCGGTCGATTGCGAAAAGCGGCCATCAATCGATCATTTTCAGGTGCGTTTCGCCAATTCGCAACGCATCCCGGCGAAATGCGCGACGCCCGAAGGGCGTAAGGTTTCTCCCTCCCCCCCCGGCGGGGGGAGGGTTGGGGAGGGGGGGGGCGAGCGTCTCAA
>JBJXGA010000407.1:0-37376 GCA_046152955.1 Planctomycetales bacterium
GGATGGACCGCGACGACGAATCGGTCGGCCTCGTTCAAATTGTTGACGACCGCTTCGGTCCGGCTGTGTCCCGCTTCGACATCGACCTGGATGCGTTCGACCGGCTGATTCCGAAAGGCGATCCCCAGCGCCACCATCGTTAGAATCGGAAACCCATACACCCAGAAGATGGCTTCCGGCTCGCGGTAGAATTCTCGAATCCGGCACAATACCAGTTGCCCCAGCGGCCAATACCTGCTGGGGGGAGAAGAGGCGGGAGGTGGATCGTGGGGAGAGGTCGCCATCGGATGTGCTATGTCGCCGGGGTTTCGTCTTGTTCCAATCGCCGCCCGGTGAGCGCCACGAAGACATCCTCCAGGCTCGCGTGCCTGGTGGAGAGGTTGGTCAGCTCGCGCCCGCAGCGACAGAGGTATTCCAACAGCGCCGGGAGGGCCAGGTGCGGCTCGCTCACGGAGAGGGTGTAGTCTTCCCCCTCCTGCCGGACGGCGCGAACGGCGGCCAGGCCTTGCAGTCGTTCCGGGCTGAGATCGTCTCCCGGTTCCCCCGAGGCGCGAAAGCGGATGATGTGTTCCCCTCCCAGACCGGCGATCAGTTGCTGCGGGGATCCTTGTGCGATCACCCGTCCCTGGTCGACGATCGCCACGCGGTCGCACAGCCGCTCCGCTTCGTCCATATAATGCGTGGTGAGCAGCACTGTCTGTCCCCGCTGCTTGAATCCGCGGATGATGTCCCACAACTGTCGGCGGGACTGAGGGTCCAGGCCGGTGGTGGGTTCATCCAGGAACAGCAGTTCGGGATTCCCCACCAGGGCGCAGGCGACGGCCAGTCGCTGTCGTTGTCCTCCGGAGAGTTTGACGACCCAGGCATCCGCTTTGTCGGTCAGCGAGACTTCCTCCAGCGCCTGTTGCGGGTCGAGCCCCTGGCGATAAAAGCTGCGAAACAGCGTCAACGTTTCGCGGACCGAGAGCTTGTCGGAGAGCTTGGTCTCCTGAAGGGAAATGCCGATCCGCTGCCGGATGGCGTCGTCATCCCGTCCCCAGGCTCGGCCGAGGACTTCCACGTCCCCCGCATCCCGCTCCAGGAGTCCTTCGAGAATCTCAATCGTCGTGGTCTTACCCGCCCCATTGGGGCCCAATAACCCAAAACACTCCCCCGTGTCGACCGTCAAGTCCAGACCCCGGACCGCTTCGACCGGGGGACGGCCGGGGTAAGTCTTGACCAGTTGGCGGCACAGGATGGCAGCAGGCATGGCGGGCATCGTAATGTCCGGCCAGGCAAATGGCTACCGGAGAGAATCAATCGCAGCGCAGGATTTCCGGGGTCTGTGCAATGAATTCGAGTCGCTCGCCCGACGTGGGATGGTCGAATCTCAATCGCCGGGCATGCAGCCAATAGCCGGCATCGCCGGGCAATCCCGGCTGGTCGACGCGGGGGAGTCCACCGGTGGCATACAGCGGATCCCCTTCCAGCGGATGGCCGATGGCGGCCAGATGAATCCGAATCTGGTGCGGCCGTCCGGTCAGGAGATCGACCTCGAACAGAGTCGTATTCGTTCGCCGCTGGAGCGTCCGGGCGATGCTGTGCGCTGGTTTGCCCGTCGCGCTGGCGGCGTGAACCTCCCCCAGCCGCGGGTGTTGCTGCGGGCCGATTGGTACTCGAATATCATACATCGGCTGCAACGCCACCCCGCTGCCGAGAGCATGGTACTGTTTCTGGACCGTCGGCCATGCCCGACTGAGCGTGGCTGCCGCGTTGGAATGGAGCGCAAACAGCATCAGCCCCGACGTGCCCCGCCCCAGGCGATGCAGCGGCCGGGCGGTCGGAAAATCGGCCTGGACCAGTCTCAAGAGTGTGTTTAGGTAAAAGCCGCCGCCGGGAAGGGTCGGCAAACCGCTGGGCTTGTCGACCACCAGGAGGTCCGCATCGTGGTGGATCAGACCGTACGTTCGGGGTGTTGGCGGCTCGATCCAACCTGGACGATTCCAGACCAGAATGGCCCCCGGTCGCAAGGGGTCGATCTCTCGCAGGGGGCGATTGTCGAGGAGGAGTTCCCCCGCTTCCAGGCGGGACCGCCATTCCGCTTCGGTCGAATGCGGAAAGCGACGCGCCAGGTAGGAGAGAGGCGTTTGCACCGCGGCGGCGCGGTCCAGAACGTGACGATAGCAATATCCCTGGTTGACGGTCATGCCTTGTGCATCGCGGTGGAAATCCCGGACTGTGCTGAAAATGGATCGCAGGTACTGCCAGACGAACCATGCCCTCCCTTCTGATTCGTATCATAACGCAAGTCGCAGCCCCCCGCTGGCCTTGCGCCCGTGGAGGCCTGCCTGGCAGCTACACACACGCCAGCCCGGATCCCGCGACCGAAGCGGTCCCTCCGCGGCACAGTCGGTGATTTGGACGCCCGGTGGATCGGTGGCTTTTGTCTGAATCGATTGGGGGGGATGGCTCGGGTTTGTGGCGAAATCGGCGCGAAGCGCGTAAGATGATTTCTCTTGTCGATCGTCTCGGATTCCTGATCCACATTTCGCAAATTGCCTTTTTGGCTAGGGAGACGGTGTAACGCGATGGCTAAGACACACGTGGATGACGTTCGGAACGTGGTGCTGGTGGGGCATGGCGCCGTCGGCAAAACGACGCTGGCCGACCTGATGTTGTTTCGCGCCGGGATCGGCTCGCGAGCCGGGTCGGTGGATGACGGCACCAGCGTCCTCGACTTTGACGAGGAGGAACGGCACCACAAGTACACGATTTCCTCCAGCCTGGTCCATTTCAATTTCGGAGGGAAGGCGTTCACCGTCGTGGACACCCCCGGCTATCCGGACTTCATCGGACAGGTGATCGGCGCGCTGCGGGGAGTGGAGACCGCGGTGGTGGTGATCAACGCCACTTCGGGAATCGAAGTCAACTCGCGGAAGGTGTTTCAACTGGCCGGCAACGAGGGGCTGGGTCGGGTGATCGTGATCAACAAACTCGATCAGGAGAATGTCCGGTTCGAGGAGCTGATCGATTCGATCCAATCGACGTTCGGGAAAAAGTGCGTGCTGATGAATGTCCCCAACGCTCTGGGGGCCAACTTCACCGAAGTGATCAGCACCCTCAAGGTTCCCGATCAGCCCCCCGCGGGAATGCCGATCCAACCGGCTGACATCACGCAGTCGCTCATGGATTCGATTGTGGAATCGGATGAAGCGCTGATGGAGCGTTACCTGGCCGAGGAGACGTTCACCGACGAGGAAATCGCGCATGCCATCGAGCACGCCATCGCGTTGGGGTCGCTGATCCCCATCTTTTGTTTGAGCGCCAAGAGCGGCGTGGGGGTCAAGGAATTCATGGACGCGCTGGCGGAAGACGGTTTGACCGCCGCCGACATCGCCCATAGCGCCACAAACGCCGCTGGCGAGGAACTGAAAATCGAAGCCCGCGACGATGCGCCGTTCATCGCACAGGTCTTCAAAACGCGGATCGATCCGTTCGTTTCGCGAATGTCTTACGTGCGGATTTTCTCCGGCAAGGTGGCCAAGGAAGGAACGGTGCAGAACAGCCGTTCCGGCAAGTCGCTGAAGTTGGCCAATCTGTTCCGCGTCCAGGGGGGGCAGCAGGAACCGATCGACAGCGCCTCGGCCGGAGACCTCGTGGCGCTGATCAAGATGGATGACCTGCAAGTGGGGGACACGCTGACCGACGGCAAGGCAGGCGCGCTGACGATGCCGCCCATGACGTATCCCACCCCCATGATTGGGCTGGCGGTCGAACCCAAGAGCCGCAACGACCAGCAGAAGATCTCCGGCGCCTTGCACAAGATCGAAGAAGAAGACCAGACGTTTCACATGACGCGCGAGGCGCAGACGCACGAAATGGTGATGCGCGGGATGAGCGATCTGCATCTGAAGATCGTCGAGGAGCGGCTGCATCGTCGCGACAAGGTGGACATCCTGGTCCACACGCCGCGCATTCCCTACCGCGAGACGGTCAACGGCGCCCACGAGGGACCGTACCGCCACAAGAAACAGACGGGAGGGGCCGGGCAGTTCGCCGAGGTCCACATGCGCGTCTCGCATCTTCCGCAGGGGCTGAACATCGAGGAATACTGCACGAAAGAGCGCTTCGAGAGCATGCGTACTTTTCATTACCATCCCGAACGGAACTATGTGTTCGTGGACCGCATCTCGGGGGGATCGATCCCCAATCAGTACATCCCCGCGGTGGAAAAAGGGATTCTCGAACGGATGGACAAGGGGGTCATCGCCGGCTACACGGTGCAAGATGTGTGCGTGGAGCTGTTCTTCGGCAAGGACCACCCGGTGGACAGCAACGAAAACGCGTTTCGCACGGCCGGTGCGATGTGTTTCAAACAGGAATTTGCGCTGGCCAAGCCGGCGCTCCTGGAGCCGATCGTCAAGATCGAGATCACGATCCCCGGCGAGAAATTCGGCGACATCACCAGCGATCTCAACAGCCGCCGCGGACGGGTGGAAGGCATGGACACGGCGCCCGGCGGTTTCCAGACGATCGTGGCGAAGGTGCCCTTGTCGGAAGTCACCACCTACGCCCGCAGCCTGTCGAGCATGACGGGCGGGCGCGGATCGTTCACGATGGAATTCAGCCATTACGACGTGATGCCCGCCAACGAACAGGCCAAGGTGGTGGCCGCCGCCGGTAAGCCCAAGGAAGAGGAAGAATGACCGCGCCCGTCGGGCGGCGGAATTGGAAGGGCCGCTGCGCCCTGCTGGTGCTCCTGGCCGCGCTGGCGCATCCACCCTCCGCGGTGGCACAGCTCAAGCTGGAGGAGGTCCGGCCGACGTACGGGCGACTGGGCTCCACCCGTCCCGGCACACGAGTCTTGCCGGGCGAGGACTTGTCCGTCGCCTATGTCGTTTCAGGGATCACCCGCGGGAGCGACGGGCGGGTCGAAGTGTCGCGCAGGGCAGAGTTGATCGACGAGGCGGGCCAGACCGTGGCGCAGGTGCCGGTCAAAACGGACCGGATTCACCTGGCGCTGGGGGGGGACACGCTCACCAGCCATATGCATTTTGGACTGCCGATCGATTTCGCGCCGGGAAAGTACCGCGTGCGGGGGTTGCTGCGGGACGTGCGGGGGGAAGCCGACATTGCGGCCGAGCAGGAATTCGAGGTCCTGCCGCTCGACTTCGGAATCGTCCGCCTGCGATTGGCCGCCGATGAAGAGGGCACCACGCCAGTGGGGGGGAACCTGACGGTCAACCAGGATGTGTACGTGGTGGGTCGGGCGATCGGATTTGCGCACAAGGGGGGGCGAATCCACGTCGTCGGACAGATGACGATTCGCGACCCGCAAGGGCGTCCGACGCTCCCGGCGCCGATCGCGTTTGAGGTTCACCAGGAGGTCGATGAGGACGTCGATCAGTTCAATCTCCGCTGGTCGATGATGGCCAACCGCCCTGGCAATTTCACGATCCACATCGAGGTGGCGGACGAATTTTCCGACAAGCGTGCGGCCTACGAAATGCCGCTGATGGTTCGTCCCCCCCCGCCGCGAGAGAAATCGCGCACTCCGTAACCGTTACCGTCGGTCATCGGTCTTGTGGACCAATCTCTTGCCAACGCCCCATGCCCTCCTCCGCCGCTAACGATTCGACTTCCTCCGCGTCCAACCCGCCGCGAGTATTTCAGGGACGTTCCACGCTGATCGATGCGCTTCGCGGGATCGCGGCGTTCAGCGTCGCCTGCTATCACATCCATCGCTACGGTCCCCTTCCTGAGTCGGCGGCGCCAGTGATCCCTTCAGCGCTGGCGGCGTGGTTCGAGCACGGCTGGATCGGCGTACAGGTGTTTTTCGTGATCAGCGGATTCGTCATCGCCTACAGCGTGCGGGAGGCCTGGGTCACGCCGCGCTATCTGCTGAATTACGCCTTCCGCCGGTCGATCCGCCTGGATCCCCCCTACTGGACGACGATCGCCTTCGTGTTGCTGTTGCATTGGGTGTTTCACCTGCAGCTCGAATTCGCGTCGCCGATGGATGTTCCCGAACCGATGCATGCGCCCTTGTCCTGGAAGCTCGTCCTGGCGCACATGCTGTACCTGCAAAACATCCTGTCGGAATCGATGGGCTTCGAAAACCTCTCGGCCGGATTCTGGACGCTGTGCATCGAGGTGCAGTTTTACCTCTTGTACGTTGTCGGGCAGGGAGTGGCGCAGCGAATTTCCCGGCGTCGGCAACCGACGCCGGGGGCCGCCAGCGGCAGGAACCTGCTGATTGTATTCGCCCCGCTGGCGCTCCTGTCGCTGTTCCTGTGGAACCTCGATCAGGGGGGGAAGACCTGGCAGTGGATCTTCTCCCAATGGAACGCGCCGCGCCTGGCAGCGGCTCCTCCGGGAAGGGATTTCTGGATCACCCACTTCTTCTGCATGTTTTTTCTGGGGGCGTTGATCTGGTGGACGCTGGACGGCAAGACGTCGCCGCGGTGGCTTTGGGGCTATGTCCTGTTGGTCGCCGCGCGGCTGGCGTGGCACTGGTCGCTGGATTTGACGATCGCGCTGGGGGCCGGGGTGTTGATCTACGCCGCGGGGCGACGGGGACGACTGGGGACGGCGCTCAATTTCCGTCCGCTGCAATACCTGGGGCGGATTTCCTACAGCCTGTACCTGATCCACTTTCCGGTAGCACATGTCGTGACGACGCTGGGGCACCATTACCTGGTCGTCGAAGGGGACGTGACGCCGTGGGCCGCCGCCCTCTGGCTGCTATTGGCCCTGGCGGCCAGCCTGGGCGTGGCGCACCTGATGTACACCTACATCGAAGCCCCCAGCGTGCGGCTCGCCACCCGCTTCAAGCCGCAACAGGTTTTGCGCACGTGAGAGATCGTGGTAGGATTGGGGGGGTGAGTCTTGAGTCTTGAGAAATGAGAAATGCAAAATGAATTTTGCATTTTGCATTTCCCATTTTGCACTTTGCCTTCTCTCCCCCCAGCGCCTAGTCCCCCTCCCGGAGCTCCAAGTGTCCTTCTCCCGACGTGACTTTCTGACTGATTCGGCGACCGGACTGGGGGGGATGGCATTGGCCTGGTTGCTGGCCCGCGATGGCGCCGCCCAGGAGCGGGGCGCGGCGGCTCAGCGGCAGAGTTTGCCCAGGCAGCATTTTCTCCCAAAGGCGCGGCGGGCGATCCACATCTTCTCCCCCGGCGGAGTCAGCCAGGTCGACACGTTCGACTACAAACCGCAGCTCGAACGACTCGACGGCCAGGCGCTGACCGACAAAGGGACGCTCGACACGTTTTTTGGCCGGCCGGGAAACCTGCTCAAGGCGCAGTGGGAGTTTCAACGGCGCGGCCAGAGCGGACTGTGGGTCAGCGATCTCTTTCCACATCTGGCGACCTGCGTCGACGACATGACGTTCCTCTACTCGGTCGTGGCCAAAAGTTCGTCGCATACGCCAGCCTGTTTCCAGATGAACACGGGGTTCACCCTCAACGGCTATCCCTGTCTGGGGTCGTGGTTGTCGTATGGCCTGGGGTACGACAACGACCAGTTGCCGACGTTTGTCGTCTTGCCCGACCCGCGGGGGTGGCCCAATGGGGGATCGAACAACTGGAGCAATGGATTTCTCCCGGCGGAGCATCAGGGAACCCCCTTCCGGACAGGTTCCGCAGAGCCGATCGCCAACCTCTATCCTCCCTCCGGTTTGCCCGCCGCGCGGCGCCGCGCGAGCCTGGAATTTCTTTCCCGGCAAAATCGCAACTTCGCGGAGGCGAACCCTGGGGACGACGCGCTGGCCGCCCGTGTGCAGTCCTACGAATTAGCCGCGCGGATGCAAGTCAGCATTCCCGAAGCGGTGCGGCTGGAAGAAGAGACGGAAGAAACGGGTCGCCTGTACGGGCTCGATGACCCGTTGACCGCAGCGACCGGGCGGAACTTTCTGATGGCGCGCCGGCTCGTCGAACGGGGGGTGCGGTTTGTCCAGGTTTACAGTGGCGCCTCGCTGGGGGGCTCCCCCCGGATCAACTGGGATGCGCACGAAGATGTGAAGACGAATCACGCTACGGAAGGGGCGCTCCTGGACAAACCGGCGGCCGGATTGCTCAAGGATCTGAAGCGCCGCGGGATGCTGGAGGACACCCTGGTCTTCTGGTCCAGCGAGTTTGGGCGAACCCCGTTCACCGAAGGGGTGGGAACCCGCGGCCGCGACCATCACAACTTGTGCTTCACCACCTGGATGGCGGGGGCCGGACTCAAACCGGGAATCGGCTACGGCCAATCCGACGAAGTCGGCTATCAGCCGGCGGAGCATCCCGTCACAGTCTACGACTTCCACGCCACGATCCTGCACCTGCTGGGGCTGGACCACACGCGGCTAACCTACTACCACAACGGCGTCGCGCGCCGCCTGACCGACGTCCACGGACACCTCATTGAAGGGGTCTTGGCATAACCCGGCGGCAAGGGCGTTTCGTGTCCCCTGGCCAGACTGGAAAACTGCCCCAGCAGCCGCAGGCCAGGCCGCGTCTACTTCCGATGCGAATGGCTCTCGGGAATCTGATCCTGAACTTTGGTCGCCAGTCCCGTCCACTTGAGCAGGCGAATGACCATGTAGGTCACGTCGAACTCCCACCAGCGATGCCCGTGAACCGCCAGCCGCTGATGGGCGTGGTGGTTGTTGTGCCATCCTTCGCCGTAGCTCAGAACCGCCACCCACCAGAGGTTGCGGCTCCGATCGGAGGTGTCGTAATTGCGATAGCCCCACAGGTGCGTCGCGGAATTGACGAACCAGGTTGAATGGTAGGCGACGACGATTCGGGCACACAGCCCCCACAGAACCCAGGAGGTTCCCAGGCCGAAGAAAAATTCTCCCGCAGCGTACAGTGCCAGTCCCAGGATCCCCTGGTACAACAAAAACGTCTTGTCGAAGAAGCGTTGCACAGGGTCTTTGTACAGATCGGGCGCCCAGCGCTGGTACATCTGTGTCAATTCCGCCTTGGTCGAGGCGGGATAGAACCAGAGCATGTGCGACCACCAGAAGCCGTGGCGCGGAGTGTGCGGGTCTTCGTCGTCGTCGGAATGGACATGGTGCTTGCGATGGGTCGCCACCCACAACAGGGGGCTCCCTTCCGCCGAGAGCATGCCGCACAGCGAGAAGAAATACTTGAGCGGTCTGGCGACGACAAAACTGCCGTGCGTGAGCAGCCGATGATAGCCCAGCGTGATTCCCAGGCAGGCGGTCACAAAATGCAAGGCAAAAAACAGTGCCAGGCCCGTCCAGGAGAAATGCCACAGTGCGACGATCGCCCCGCCATGCATCACCGCCATCCACAGCGTGGTCACCCAGCCGATCCCGTGGGGAAACCGTTGCGACAAGTGCCGCACCGCAGGGGCCACAGCCGGAGCCACGGCGGGAGCCGGTGCGACCGGTTTGGGGAGCCGCGACCTGCGCGGCACGACGACCGTCGAAGACGAAGGCATGTCCGGCTCCAACAGGGCGACAGAGCTCTCCTGAAAGTCATCGAGGGCTTCGTGCGACACAGCGGTATCTCCGAGGAGGAATTCTTGGTTTGGCATTGCCAGGGACGAACGCCACGCTCCCATCGGCCCCAGCACGGCGTCGAAGGGATTCTAGATTCGCCCCCCTTCAGGAATGTCACCGTTGTGTCATACTTCGGTCAAACTTCGGAAGAAGTCCGAAATTGTCCATACAAACCGACTCGAGATGTATCGACGCAACCTGTTGAAATTACAGGTGTTATGCGCAGAAATTCGACCGATCCTCCTTGGCAGATGACCTGGCGATGCCCCCCAGTTCGCCGGGAACGTGCCTTGATTCTTCCTGAATCAAGGGAAAAACACAGAACGCGACACCTCGAACGCAACGAACAAGAGAGTTGCGATTTGCGTAGTTCCAGTCAGTTTTCCGGCCAATTTGCGCAGTTCATGGGAATACTTCCTTGACAATCCTCACGTTCTCGTCGATAATGGACGCAGCAGACCTCTCTGGGCAGTTTGCCCTCAGGGGAAAGCCTGGATGAGCGGAGTTTTCTCTGACGGGGTGACGAGCAGGCATCCCTTTCAGCAGAGAAATATAACCTACCGCATTCCGGTTCTTGCCACAGTTCCAATTGATTTGAGACTCCCTAGGCGTGTTGCCATAGGGAGTCTTTTGTCTTGGTCTTTGGAGGAACCCTGAGATGAATTGCGAAGAGTATCTCGCCGAAGTCCTTCGGATGATTCGCGAGAATTTTCGGCCGAATGATTCGTCCGGAAGCATGGCAGTGGCTAGCGCCGCCTACTTGGTAAAGCAACGAATCGGTGTCGATCACACCGTCTTCGGCTTTGCAAAGTTCAAGGAAGTGCTGTCTGAGCTTGAGCGTCGCGGCTTGATTCGGACGGGGCTGAACACGAAACAAGCCTATGCGATTTGGATCGGAGGTACCGCAACACACGAAAGGTCCACCGATTCGATCCCGATGCGCACTCCGTTCCGGCTCTTGCGAAACCCTGTTTGGTTTGCCTTCGTTTCCGAATCACCTTCGGGGCGACGGTTTCTGAATCGGATTTCCGGGGAAGTCCGAGTGGGGTTGCAAGAGCCGCTCGAAGGAGATTGGGTCGAAATCACCCCAGTCGATCCGAGTTCAGAACGGGAAGAAGCCACGCGTTTCCTCTTAGATCACCAGTTGAATGATTTGACTGAGCTTCAGGAGGCCATTTCATCCCAAAAATGGTATTTCGACTTTCCTCACTCTCTGGCAAAAAACGATCCGCAGTTCGCATCAGAATGGAAACGGCAGCGATCAAACCGGGTCGTTACCCAAGCGGAAAAATGGTGTTCTGAGAATAGAATCCCGGTTGATTTGGTCTTTAAAAATGAGCGCCCCCGCCCGACTGAAATCGGTGGAGCGCGGCACTCGCCCCAATTGAGAGAGGTGCTGCTTTCGGCGATCCAACGCATGACGACTGAGCGATTGCTCGACCTTGAAATTCCGGCACGCTTCGTGATTGCTGCGATTCGACCAGAGTTGCTCGACAATTGAGAGATTGTGGAAGCGCCATCATGCCACTTCCGCATCTCCACCTCTTTCATCCACCGATGCAGGTTGCGCCCCTTCTCCCCGAATGGCTGGCCTCAGTCGAAGACTTGTTGCGCAGCGATGCCAATTGGGACGGCTGCGAATTCCATCGTCTGATTTACGACGGGCAGGCTGCCTTCGACGTTCCGACAGCGTTTGATCGCGTTAATCGCTTTCGAGGCCCAGTCATTGTAATCCAAAAGGTGCAGGCAAGGCTGGTTGCTCGATTTCAGCGATTGACGCAACGGCGCATTTCTCTCTATTCGTTGGCGCCACTTTGTCCTGAAGATATCTGGCTAGCGTGCGAGACGGCCAGGCTGGCATTCGAAGACGGGGCGCCGCGCATCCCTGTTCGAGAGTTGATTGCATTTCTGATCGTCCGAAAGCTTGAAACGAAGTCGATGTGGGGCGGAAGCGCGATGAATAAGAGCTTTCTCTGGGCCGATGATCTACCGAAGGGAGGTTTCCCGAAAGATTGCGCCGATGCCCGCGAGATTCTCCAGACCGCCGACGTCCTTTTCAATGCAGGAATTCTGAGCCGCAAGCTCAGCGAGGGATCGTGGAAGTACGCTCTCGGGGCAAAGGATGCAGTGCATTCAATTCTTGACGCGAAAGCTTTTGATGGATTCCCAAAGCTCCAAAACTACTTTGCCAAGAGTCGTTCATTCGTCCCAGCGCAGCTATTTGACTACAATGACGGGTAATCGCGATGCTACCACTGACCGCTGGTGCCAGCTCATCCCCCGGCGACCGCCGCCAGCCAGGCCGCGGTGCGTTCGAATGGCTCGAGCGGACATGCGGAGTAGTTGATATCCGCATCGGGAATCACCTGACACGAAATGTGCCCGGGAAACTGCTGGCTGGCCAACTCCTCCGGGATTCCCGCGAACGCCGCGGAACCGGCTGCGGATTGACCGCCGATCAGGATCAGCACCGGGCAGGAGATTTCCCGAAGTGGTTTCAGATAATCGTATCGATCTTCCGTCCCATATTTCTCCAGATAGCCTGCGGCGGTGGCGACGAACGACATGGGCTGCGTGACCTGCTCCAATGCCTGCGGTTGCCCCTGGGCGACCAGCGCGCTCATCCGGGCAAATTCCTTCTGGAAGACCTCTCCCCGAAGGCCTTGCGACAGGCGCGCGTGACAGAACCGCGGCGGCGAGATGCCGATGACGGCCACCACCTGCGGATGCTGGTCATGCCCTTGCGCGTAGATCGCTTTGACCCCTCCCAGGCTGTGCCCCACGAGCGCCACGCGCGACAGGCCGCGTTCTTCCAGGAATTCAATCCAGGCGCGCACATCGAGCCGACAGTCGGCGACCGACTCATAGGTGGCGCCCCCTTTTGCCGAGCGGGGGCGGCCAGGAATGTGGGACATTCCGTCATGTCCGCGGGTATTGACCCGCAAGACCGCGGCCCCCCCCCGTGCGGCTTGCTGCGAAAACCTCTCCAACACCCCCGGCGCATAGAAATTGCTTCCGGCGCCGTGGAGCAGGAGAAAGGCGTCCACCGGAAGCGAGGTCTGGCCCGCCGGGTGAAACGTCCCATCCAGCCGCAGGCCGTCGGACGTTTCCGCACGCACCAGTTGACAGTGTTCGTGATCCATCGGAGTCAATCGCATCAATACTCCGCGAGAATCGGGACCACGCGCTTCTGCAATTCACCGCCGGTGACGTGTACCGTCCCCTGGGCGTCGACGAAGACATCAACTTCGCTGCGGACGCCAAACTCCGGGAGGTAAATCCCCGGCTCGATCGAAAAGCAGGTCCGCCGCAGCACGCGCCGCTGTTCATGGGTTTCGAGATTGTCTATGTTGGCGCCGTTGCCATGCGTCTCCTGGCCGATGCTGTGCCCGGTACGATGTACGAACGCCGCGCCGTAGCCGGCTGCCTCGATCACGTCGCGTGTCGCCTGGTCAACCTGCCACCCCAACAGCGTTTCACCGCTGGCGAACGCGGTTTTCACACGGGCGATCCCCGCGTCCCTGGCGGCGGCGACGATTTGGAAAATCTTCTCGTACTGCTCCGGAACGCTCGTCCCGATATACGCCACTCGGGTCAGGTCGCTGTACACCGCGCGGGGTTGTTGCAGCTTGGCCCAGAGATCGACCAGGAGGAAGTCCCCTTCGCGCAGGGGGGTCTCCCCCGTTTCATAATGCGGATCGCCGCTGTGCGGACCGACCCCGACGATCGGCCCGTGGTCGGCAAACAGTCCGTGCTCGGCGAAGTGCCGCTCGATCTCCTGTTGGACCATTCGCTCCGTGATCAGCCGCCCGGCGCGGATGTGCTCGGCGACCATCTTCCAGACGCGCGGGTAAGCGGAATCGGTGTGGACCGCCGCCTCGCGGTGCATCCGCCACTGGTCGTCGTCCCAGCACGCCTCAAACAATTGGATCAAATCGCCCGATGACGCCGGTTCGACTCCCAGCCCGCGCACCACTTCGAGCAATCCCGCATCGATGCGCGAGACGTAGGGATTGGCGTTGCGGGGGGAATACTCCAGCGCCACCCGCCCGAGTCCCCGCAACAGTTCGCCGATCCCGGCTTCAAATTCCTGCCAGCGCAAGTAAATCGATTTTTCACCGGGAAGGTGGTCGAGCGTTCCCGACTCGATCCGATGCACCAGCTTGCGCGGCTCGCCCGAGGCGGGGATGCAATAGGCGAACCGCCGCGTCGTGTGCGAATTGTCCGACAAACCCAACACGCGGCGGGCCAGCACGTTGCTCCCGCGAAAATCAAACAGCAGCCAGCCGTCAAAACCGAATTCACGCAATGCGGCCTGCACCGCCGACAGATCAAACATCAATGCTCCTTCGCATCCGTTGGTTGTTCCGATTGAATACGCGCTACCCACAGCCGCAACTGCCGCTCAACCTGCACCTGCCCTCCCGAACCGAAACTCGACAGCGCCAGGGCCGCATTCCGCGCCCCCAGAACTTTGGCGACGTCGGCTTCGATGCAGGGATTGGCCTCCTGCAGCGCTTCCAGCGGCAAGTCGGCCAATCGCACTTTACGCCGATCGCATTCTGCCACGAGCCGTCCCACCGTTTCGTGGGCAGTCCGCATCGGAACACCCCGCAGAATGAGGTATTCCATGAGGACCGTCGCGTCGAGAAATCCCTCCTCCAGGCGCGCGGCGATCCGTTCCCGATTGAGCTCTGCGCCGGCAACGATCGCCGGGGCCAATTCCAGGCAGGCGACGACGGTATCGTACGCCTGAAACAGCGGAAGTTTGTCTTCCTGCAGATCGCGGTTGTACGCCAGGGGGAGCCCCTTCACCAACAGCAGCAGTTGCGCCGCCGCTGCCATCACCCGCGCTGACTTTCCCCGAATCAACTCCAACACGTCGGGATTGCGTTTTTGCGGCATGATCGAACTGCCGGTCGTGTAGGCGTCGGGCAACTGCAAGTAACCGAACTCGGTGGTACACCACAGAATCCATTCTTCGGCCCAGGTGGCCAGATGCGCCGCCACCAGCGCCAGCGCGTTCACGAACTCCACGAGAAAATCCCGATCGCTGGAAACGTCGAGGCTGTTGGCGGCCGGCTCGGTGAAACCGAGCAGTCGCGCGGCGGCGTGCCGGTCGATGGGGAGCGAAGTCCCCGCCAGAGCCGCCGCTCCCAAAGGAGAGATGTTGACCCGCTTGAGGCAATCGGCCAGCCGCTCGCGGTCCCGTTGCAGTTTCTCACAATACGCCAGCCAGAAATGGACCACAAACACCGGCTGCGCCCGCTGCAGGTGGGTGTAGCCGGGGACCACCACATCGAGATCGGCATCCCCCCGTTCGACAAATGCCCGCTGCACGTCGGCCAGCAGTCGATCAATCCGGGCGATCGCCTCGCGGACATACAGCTTCAGATCGGTCGCCACCTGATCGTTGCGGCTGCGCCCGGTGTGCAATTTGCGCCCCGTGTCTCCCAGCCGCGCGATCAGCGCGCTCTCGATGTGCATATGGATGTCTTCCAGCTCCGTACGCAGCGGCAACTCGCCGCGGGCGATTTCAGCGCCGATTTCATCGAGCGTCTGACAAATCGCCTCGGCTTCATTGGACGTGAGCAGTCCGAACTGCGCCAGCATTCGGGCGTGCCCCTGCGAGCCACGAATGTCCACCTCCGCCAATCGCGCGTCAAAACTGATCGACTCGGTAAACGCCTCGACCCGCGGATCGGTCTGGCCGGAAAATCTCCCCCCCCAGGCTTTCGCCACTGCGACTCTCCCCAAGAACAACATCGTCACATCGAAAACGAACGACTGCGAAGCATCGTATCAGGGAGTCGGGGGAGTTGCCTACGGTGGGGCGGGGGGCGGGAGGCGGCAATTAACCGGGGCGGCCAATTGTCGCGGTTCAATTCCGGAATGTTACATTCACAAACGCCCCGTGCGAGTGCAATTCCCGTCCGCCGCAATTATAGTTGGCAGTGCTACATCAATCCGGGGGTCCACCTCAATGTGATTATCGTTTCACAAGCAGCTATCGGTTGAATTGAGGAACAATGGCGTTCGATTTGGAGAATTCGTTCGGGCCACCGGTTTCCGCGATGTCGTCATGGACCTGGAAAACTGTGATGATCCAATTCGAATTGCGTCTGTCGCCCTATCTGAGTTGCGGATTGGCAGCACAACCGGCGGGATTGATGATGCGGTGAAGGCGGCAATTTGGGCATATCTGGAAGACGTTGCATATCCGAAACGTCGCGACCCATCAGGAACGCTGTTCTACGCCGAAATGTGCTCGGCGCCACTGAATGATGTTCAGGGATGCGAACAATGCATTGCGCGGTGGTATTTCTTCTCAGGATAATGCCGAGTTCAGCTTGCTCATAAGCATTTTGGACTTCGTGAGCCGAGATTCGATTTCATCATCAGTCATCGAGTCAAGCACAATATCCAGTTCGTCTCCGTCCCTTGATGACTGCCATGATCGAGACTTCTCGTGCGACCATTCACTGGCCTGCGATGCCGTCATAGACATGACCGCCTGCGCTGCACTCCTGATTGTCTCCCGATGCGCCTGGCTGATCCCTATTGAGTCGGACTCCTGAGCGCGGCTCGTCAGGCGAAAACGCATCGCTTCGTTTTGCCCAATTGATTCCGTTTCCGTTGCGATCATGCTGTCGGAAAGAAGCTCTCCAAGGAGCGAATCAAAATTGTCGATTCCTGGGCCACGCGGCATCCTGACGATCGGCCAATGAGACAACGCCTTGCCCGTGTCACGAATCGCGTGGACATGCGACAGCCAAAACGCCTTGAAAAGATTCGTCTTATTGTCGAAAGCTCCGCCGGCTTGGCGAACGATCTCAACGATAACCTGTTTTGCCCGCTCTTTTTCCTGAGAATTCATGGCGATGCCTTTCCGTTGGGAAAATGATGAACGGAGGGCGTGCATCCTTGCAACTCTCGGCTGGACCGTCAATCCGTGATCTCTACTATTCAATTGTTGCACATCCTGGACGATTGTCAACTGTCTCGCGGTAAATCATAAGCTTCCCCTCCGCGCCTTCGACGGCAGCAACCATCCGTCCACGGCATCAAGCGGCGTCGCAATCGACTGTCTGCCACGCTCAACGAGAACCACCACCGGTACCTTTTTTGATCCGCGCCCCCGCTTTCCCAGTCTCGTATTGCGGGGCTTCCCTCCGACATTGGCTTCGTCAATCTCGACTGTCCCACCGAGCATCCCGGCCATTGGTTCTGAAATCTCAGATTTCAGATTTCAAACCTCACGGCGGCGGTTCTCCGCGCGTCGGATCGCGCGCCAGCGCTTCCCAGCGGAGCGCTCCTTCGGCGTCGTTCAGTTCGCGGTGAAGTTCGGCGAGTTGCTCGTACAGTTTTGGATTTCCCGGCTGTCGCTTCACCGCTTCCCGCAACCGATGCACTTGTTGCCGCTTCTGGCGGATGCCCTGTGCCAGTTCCTCGTGCTGCCGCGCCAGGTCGAGTTGGTTCAGTTGCCGGTACGCCTCGGCCAGCTTGAAATGGCTGACCAGATCGAAGGGATCGGCCTCGACTCCCGCTCGAAAATCAGCCGCGGCCTCGGCGTACTTTCCCAGGTCCATGTAGATCAGCGCTCGCAGATGGATCAGCGGAGGACGGGGACCGGTTTCTTCCAGCGTCCGTTGCAGCCGGTCGAGTGCTTCTTGCGGCTTTCCTTCCAAACGGTCGAGGGCCGCCTGGTGGACCCGCACGCGCGGCGACTCTCCTTCGTTGCGCAGGAGGTCGTCCAATTCGCGGCGAGCGTCCGCAATGTGCCCCGCTTCCACGAGCTGCGCCACGAGCCGGTGCCGCAATTCTCGTCGGTCGGGCTCGGGAAGCTCCTGTTGGACTGCCAGCCGCAAGACGCGGAGCGTTTCCGCCCCGAGTCGCCGCTGTTCCAGGAGGGACAACCAGCGCATCCACCGTTCGGAACGCCGAGGCTCGAGCTGCGCCAATTCCTCCAGCGCCTCGAGCATCGCCGGCTGATCTTTGCGATCGCGCGCCAGCCCCCATAATCCTTCCAGCGCTTGGACGCTGGCAGGGATGTTTCGGCGGCGGATCTCGGACCAGGCCAGCGCGGCCAATTCCACTCGACCGGCAGCATGCGACAATTTCGCGAACTCATCCAGAAACTCCAGCGGCAACGCCGCAGGATCCAGTTCGTTGAAGAGTTCGGCTGCACCCTCCCAGTCTCCACGCCGGGCCAGAAGTAGAACCAGTCGGGTTTCGGCGTCTGGAAACCGACCGGCGGCCCTCTCGATCGCCTGCCGGAGCAATGCCTCCGCCCGTGCCGGATCGCGGTGGGTCAATTCAGCGGCGCGCCCCAGCAGTTGCTGCGGATCGTTGGCACGCTCCCACCAGAATCCCGCCGCGGCGATGAGCCCCACGATGGTCACTCCAACGGCCGCCAGCCACCCCCAACGTGGGGGCGGGGGAACCAATTGTCCCGCGTCAGGGAGCGTCATGTCGATCTCCGCGCCCCTCCACCAGAGGATGGGTCATCCCCACCTCCAGGTTGGAAAACGTCTCGGCCGCGCGTCCGGGCCAAAAAACGGTCACCCGGACTCTCCCCTCGTCCCCTTCCACCGGAAACTGCAAGCGCGGATCGGAGGAGGAGGCGTAGCCCGCGCTGCTGACCACAAACCGCGCCAGGGGGAGCGCGTGGGAAAGGTCGAGCTCGACGCGGGCGCCGATCGCCTGCCGTTCCCCACGCGTGGCGTGCAACTGGACCCGCAGGAAGCGCGTGGTCCCCCGTCGGTTCTTCAACACGCGAACCGGCTCGTTGAGATGGCTCGCCACCACGTCCGGAGCGCCATCCCCGTCGAGATCCCCCACCGCGCAACCGCGGCCGGCATGCGGTTTTCGAAAGTACGCTCCCCCGACCCCTGAGACCTCCACGAACCGCTTCCCCTGGAGATTGCGAAACAACTGCGGCGGCTGTTCGAACGGCGAATGATCGCTGGCGTAGACGGCGTTGCCATTGAGCACCAGGAGATCGAGCCAGCCGTCACCATCAAAATCCGCCAGCGCCGTCCCCCACCCCACGTGCATCCGCGAGACTCCCGCCAGACCGAACGCCACCGTCCGGTGCTGGAACATCCCCTCCCCGACGTTGCGGTACAGCGAGTTGTCTTCGTTTTCGAAGTTGGTGACGATCAGATCAGGAAGTCCATCTCGATCGACGTCGCCCAGGTCGATCCCCATGCTCCCTTCTTCCATTCCCAACTCGTCGGCGGCGACTCCCGCTCGCCATCCCTCTTCGATCAGCCTCCCCCCTCCCTGTCCGAAGTACAGGTGGTTGGCATGTTCGTCATTGGCCAGATAGAAATCGACCAGGCCGTCGCCGTTGAAGTCACCCGCCAAGAGTCCCAGTCCTTTGACATCTCCTTTCAATCCGCCCTGCTCCGACCAGTCGTCGAACCAGCCATCGCCGCGGTTATGAAACAACTGCGCCGTGCTGGTGTCATATTGGTTGGGCCCGCACAGGTCGCGGACTCCCAGTCCGGAATGGCACGGAATGTCCCCTTCCGGAGACCAGTCGACGTAATGCGCGATCATCAGATCGGGCAATCCATCCTGGTCGACGTCACCCCAGGCTGCCGCCGTGACCATCCCCAGCGCGGGCAACTGCGAAGCATCGGCCGCTTCGACAAACGTCCCGTCCCCCAGATTGCGGTAGAGCCGACTGCGCCCGTAGCACGCCACAAACAGATCGGCAAATCCATCGCCATCGGCGTCGGCCACCGTGCAGGCGAGCGAGTAGTCCATCGCATCGATCCAGTCGGCCGTCAGCCGTGCGGGAGTGAAGCGCAGATCCCCCACCTGGCGATAGAGCGAGGAAGGACGCCCCTCGACCCGCGGCGACGCCGGTGGCGCATTGAAGCTCCCGCCACCGGTGAAGAACAGATCCTGCTCGCCATCCCCGTCGAAGTCCAGCAGCGCGACACCGCCCCCAAAACTCTCGATCAGATAGAACCGCCCGCTCTCCCGGCCGTTGCGATGCGAGAATTCGATGCCGGATTGCGCCGTGACATCTTCAAACCAGTCGTTGGGATGAACGCTGTCGTCCTCCGAGACCACTGTGGCCGCTGGCGCAGCAACCCGCTGCGGCAACCGCGGCTCGTTAGTCCCCTGCGCGACGATGTCGGAGTGATCCGTACCTGGGGCGCCACAGCCCGCGACGATCCAACAGCACCAGACGCAGAACCCCTTCAACGCCCCGACCAGTCCCCCCCGCAGAAGTTGCGCCCGTCCAACCGGGGGATGCGCCGCGCTGGAATGCCGTTCGTGACCGGTCAGGTCCATGATCACGCCCAGGCTATTTTCCAAAACAGTACAGATGCGCAGTCCCCTGTGCGGCAGTCTTACCATCTTCTCCGGTTTGCAGTCCGTTGCCGCGGATTAAGAGGCGATTGTCGGCGATCGCCGGAGACGCCCGGACCCCTTCATTGATCCGTCCGGTAAACAATTCCTGGAACTCGGTTTTGGCGGCGATCACGCTCACATCTCCCTGTTCGCTAACGGCATAAATCCGTCCCCCGGACATCACCGGCGAGGCCACCACTCCCCCGATCCCCAGCCGATTCTCCCACACCTTTTCACCGCTCTGCGCCACGTAACAGCCGGCAATCCCCGCGTCGTTGACGAAATACAAATGCTCCCCCTGCGACAGGAGACAGGGGACGTACGGCAAGACCTTGCGGGTCTCCCACATCGCAGGCTGTTCCGAAAAGTCCCCCTGCCGTCCTTCGATCCGCACCGCGACGGCGTGCCGGTCCCCCGGACCATTCCCACCGGTGAAAAACACCGCCCCCTGACTGACGATCGGCGACCCGACAGTGCGGAGCTTGAGGTTGTTGCTGTTCCAGGTCCATTTCCATTTTTCGGAGCCGCTTTCGGGATCGTAGCCCGAAACGCCGGCCGTGCTGGTGATGATCACTTCCGCCCCTTCCCCCGGTTGGTCGAAAAGGATGGGAGTCGAGTACGAAGCACGGAACGCCGGCCGCGGGCTGCGCCAGGCGACGCGCCCATCGTCAACATGGAGCGCGACCACTTCGGAGGCCCCATCCTGATCAATCGCCAGGATGACGTTGTTCCCCACGACCACCGGCGAATGCCCTGCTCCATGTTGGCTCACAAACGGCCCCAGGTCGACGCTCCACAGGCGCTTGCCCGACAGATCGAGCGCCTCGAGCGACAGATTCTTGCCGTCCCAGAAGGGGATGAAGACCCGCTCCCCCGCCACCGCGGCGCTGCACGAGGCGAGCGTGTTCTTCGCATGGGTTTCCCCCGTTTCGCCGGAGACAGTGTGCTTCCAGATCGGCTCTCCCGTTTTCAGGTCCAGGCAGAGCAGCATCCGCTGATCCCCCTCGACGCTGGCGGTCTGCAAATAGACCCGACCATCGACGACGATCGGCGACGCATTCCCCTGCCCCGGAAGCTCGACCTTCCACAGCAAATTCTGCTCTTCGCCGATCTCCACCGGCACGTCGGCATCCGGCGAAATTCCCGTCCCGTTCGGACCGCGAAATCGGGGCCAGTCCGCCCCCTCCAGCCCCTGCGCGGCCCCCCACCAGACCACTCCCGCCGCCAACACCCCCCGACACAGCGCCTGATGCATCATCGTCTGCCTTCCGGATTCTCGGGAAACGCCAGAATCGTCCCAGTGGACTCCAGTCACCGTTATACGGACCGTGAACCGGTTTTGCCACAATGCGCCTCGTCACCCCAATACCCTGATCCGCGATCCGTCGGGCGTCTTCTCCGGGTTTGCCCCTCACTGTTTGGGCGGCACGGGGGTCAGTGGCACTTCCAACGGGCCGAAACCCGGAATCGGGATGTCCTTGTCGTCCACGATATTGACATAAGGATTCGTCCCCGGCCCATAGACCAAGTCGACCGGTTCGTTGAGCTTGTGCGGTTTGCCCAAGAGTTGAGCGTTGTCAAAAACCCCCAGAATCAAGCCCGCCGGATCCTCCGGATCGAAGTCCACCCGGTAAACCACGTAAATCGGAGCCTTCCACTCCTTTTGCCGCGTGTGATAGTGATCGGGATTCTGCAAAGGAATGCGCGGTCGCAGTTCAAAACCGGTCGGCCGCCCCAGCGCCCTCAGCTTTCCGGTGACCCCGTCAAAATGAATGCGGATCAATTTGCGGGTGTTCTCCGGTTGCAGGAGCTCGATCTTGCCGGGACTGATCGGATTGCCATGGCCCGGCTGGTGATAAACCTTCGAGAGCGCGATCTCCGCGAGCCGCGCTCCCAGCCGCTGATATCCTTCAAAACTCAAGTGTACGCAGTCCTCCAAGGGAAGATCCAGCGTGCCGACCAGATACGCGTTCTTGCGCAGACCAGCCACCCGCTGTTGGGCGGCGCGGACCTTCTCCCAGGCGTTGTCCATCACGCCATAGGGGTGAACGAAGCACCCGATTTGGCCATAAATGAACGGGAGATCCGGCTTGCCGGTGTCCTCGCGGACGGCGTCGATCAACCGGAGCAACGCCTCCTCGTAGTCCTGCCACTGGCCGGGGGCCATGGCATCAGTTTCCCCTTGGAGGTAAACAATCCCCTTGATATGGCCCCCGACCCTGTCGATGCTCTTCAGCATGTTGAAGTAATTCCCCCCGCCCCCTTGGGCCTTGCGCGAGGCATCCCAGGTGAAGATCGGTGAGCCGCCAACCCCGCAGTACACCAGGCCGATCGGCGTGTCGATGGAACTCAACAGGTGATTGGCGAAAAACACGCCGGGACCGACTCCCCCCAGGGGGACTTTGTCCTGATTCTTCGCGCGCAGAAAGTCCTGGACATTGAACCCCTCGGGCGCCGCCACACCGGTCCGTTGCAACAGGATGTTCAGCTCAACGGGGGGCGGCGTCCAGGAGGAGAACATTTTGTTGATCGGCTCTTCGGCCTTCACCCAGTGGGCGTGCTGATCCTTGGGGACGGGCTGGCCAACCGCAGGCCAGCCCGGCTCAAAAAGATACAGAACTCGAGGGTCCGCGTTCACCGGTGCCTTGAACAGCGACCACCCCTGACTGTTGGACTGTCCTGCGAAGACCCAGATGTCGGCCCTCTCACCATTCACCAGCGGATGCTCGATGGCTTCCGCCCCCCCCTGATCCGTTTTTGCCTCATCACCCCCCTCGGCGGACAAACCATGGATTCCGACGGCGAGACCAATCATTGCGCAGGCCATGTTCACAAACAGCGGGAAGCGAGATTTCCCTGGGGTGACCAGCGCCCCCAGGCTGAGCCACCGTTTCACTCCTGATCGCAGCATATCGCAGGCTCCTTCCAAGACAGATGCACAAGGCCGTCGCGAGTACGGTACGTTGGATCGACGATCCTGTCAAACCGGGCGGCTTTTGGTAAACTCCGTTGGTATCAGCACCGTCCCGGAGGAGGTCCGTTCTGACGGTGGGCGATTCCAGACTGGGGGTCGATCACTGTTTTTCCATAGGTATCTCCGGGATCCTTCTCTCGAAACTCGGCCATGTCCTCATTCGCGAACCTGTTGCGACGAAACCGAGTCAACTCCTGGCATCCAGCATTCGCAGATTCCCGGCAAACCTCATTGTGCGTCAGATTCAATGCCATTCCAATCCTTCACCAGTCGGCTTCCGATCAATCTGGAAGACCTGCTCCGGCAGCGCACCGTCGAGCGTGACCGGATCGAGTACAAGTCGGGCTGGAATCCTGACGCCGTAATCCGCACGCTGTGCGCGTTCGCTAACGACTTCGAGAACCTGGGTGGCGGCTACATCATCATCGGGCAGGACTGTGACGACGACGGGCAGCCGATCTTCCCGCCGGTCGGCGTTCCAGACAATCAGCTCGATAAGATCCAGCGGGAGATGATCCAGCACTGTCACGCGATCCAACCCCCGTATTTTCCCATTCTCAGCATTGAGGAATTCGCCGGGAAGACGTTGATTGCGTTGTGGGCTCCCGGCGGGCAGACCCGTCCGTATTCCGCTCCCAAGGAAGTCACGGCCAAGCACCGCACGTCGCACTACTACATCCGCCGCTATTCCAGCACGGTCGAGGCCAAGGGGGAAGATCAGCGCGAACTCCTGAGTCTCGCGGCCACCGTCCCGTTTGACGATCGGATGTGCCGCACTGCGTCGATGGACGACATCAGCCTGCCGCTCGTCCGTTCGTTCCTGAAGGAGATCGAGAGCCGTCTCTATCAGGAGCGCCCCAAGGCGCCGCTCCTGGAACTCGCGCGACTGCTCAACATCGTTGATGGTTCCGACGAAGCGGTCACTCCGCGCAACGTCGGCGTACTGTTTTTCAGCGAAACTCCCGAGCGGTTCTTGCCCGGCACACAGATCGACGTCGTGATCTTCCCCGAAGGAGCCGGGGGCGATCAGATCGTCGAGAAGATTCTGCACGGCCCGATCCACCAGCAAATTCGGACCGCGCTCCGATACATCCAGAACAACGTCATCGTCGAAAAAGTCATCAAGCATCCCGATCGCGCCGAAGCGACGCGATTCTTCAATTATCCGATGACGGCCATCGAGGAGGCTCTGGTCAACGCGATGTACCATCGCGGCTACGACCAGCGGGAACCGGTCGAGGTCCGTGTGAATCCGGAGGTCATCGAGATCGTCAGCTATCCCGGACCGGACCCATCGATTCGCCCGACCGATTTGAAGGCCAAACGGATTATTTCGCGCCGCTATCGGAACCGCCGGATTGGCGAGTTCTTCAAAGAACTCGAAATGACCGAAGGACGTGGAACCGGCATCCCGAAAATTCAGGCCGCGATGAAGCGAAACGGTTCGCCGAAGGCCAGATTTGAGACCGACGAGAACCGGTTGTGGTTTGTCGCGCGGTTGCCGATTCACAAGGCATTCGCCTGGCAGCCCGCCGGAAAGTTCACCCCGCAAGTCACCCCGCAAGTCACCCCGCAAGTTGAGGCCGTGCTCAAGGCGGCCTCAAAGCCCTGTTCGCGGGAGCAACTACAAGCAGCTTCAGGGATGAAGGATCGTGAGCACTTTCGCAAACAGTACTTGTTGCCACTACTGGAAGCTGGACTGATCGAAATGACGATTCCCGAAAAGCCCCGCAGCAGCAAGCAGCAGTACCGGCTGACTTCCGCTGGTATGGCGGCGCTCAAGACTCGAGGCAAGAAATCCTGAACACACCGAATTTCTGGCCGTCACGGCGGCTTCCAAGTCAGATGCACAAGGCCATCGCGAGTACGGTATGCCGAATTCATGATTCTGTCAAACCGGGCGGTATCGGGCGGTATCGGCTGGAACACCTGGACGCTGCGCACCTCTGCTGCGCGGTTCCCGAAGATAATTGCGGTCCATGCCAGGGTCGCATCCTGCGCCGCGACCAGGTTTACGCCCACAATCGGCCACTTGGCCAAACGAAACCTGGACAGAGCGCAGTCGCGTGGCGTTTTGGGCCTTGACCCAGTATCCTATTTCTGGCTCGATTCACGGCAAACAGGAGGTTGAACGGCGAAGTTACAGGAGCTGTATGAGCAGCCCTGCCAGGTGGTCGAGCCTGGAAATGTGGGCTCGACTGATGAATGAAGCCGATACCTGCCGAAAGCTCGTCTTTCCCAAGCTGGAAGCGTCCGGTTGGGACGGCGACAAGCATTTCTACAGCGAACAGACGCCATTCACAGACGGACGGATCATCGTTCCTGCCGGGAAGCCCCGACGGCTCAAGAAAAAGTTCTCTGACTTCCTGCTGCGGTACACCCGCGACATCACCCTGGTAGTGGTTGAAGCCAAGTCTGACAAACTCCCGGCAGGGAACGGCCTCCAGCAGGCCAAGGATTACGTCGAACATCTGGATTCACTCCAAGAACTACTTCCCAAATTGACCACCGCTCAGGCGGAAGTGTCAACTGAAATCGAAGCGATGATACCGGCCCTGTTGGGGAAGTTCTTCGAGGGAGAGGGACACCGTGCCTGACGTGGTACTTCCAATGCACGGAGACGAGTGGCAGAATTGGGCCAACCAACTGCTCACGGAGCACTACGGACCGACAAACTACGTGAAGATTCCGGACACCGAAGGTGATGGAGGCCTGGAAGGATTTACGCGTAAAGAAGCCCACGCATTCCAAGCCTACGGGGCCGAACCGGGCAAGACCGCCAAGCAGTTGTACGAAGCCCAACGTCAGAAGATGACCGACGACATCAACAAGTTCATCAACAATCGGGACTTGCTCACGAAACTTCTTGGCGAAACCAAGATCACCTGCTGGACTCTGTTTGTGCCGAGGCAGAGCCTCAAAGATCTTGTGGCTCACGCGAACGTGAAGACGCAAGAAGTGCTGGCAGCCAATCTGCCCTATGTAGCACCTGGGTTCTATGTCACTGTCTGCGACGAAGAGCACTTTGCTTCCGAACGGGATCGCCTTTTGGCCTACAAGTCAGACGCGATCTGCATCGAGACCGAAACACCTGACCAAGCGACCATCGACAATTGGGCGACAACCAACGACGGCCTAATTCAGACGTTAAATGAAAAGCTTCGCAAACTCAGCACCGTTCCCACGGAAGCGACCAGAAACAAGTTCCGTCACGATATTCTCATCTGGCACCTGGAAGGCCAGAACCTGTTGACTTCTCTGAGAAATCATTCACCAACTGCCTATGAACGGGCATGGAAGGCCAAGGGGCAGTATGAGAAACTCTTAACGTCTTTGCAGATGTCAACTGCGGATTCAGCCGAAGTTTTTCAACAGACCCTTCGAGACTTCCTGGCAACCCTTCAAGAAGTCGTCAAAACACTCTCGAAGCTGAACGCGATGTCCTTGGCCCACGAAGCAGTTGCAGACTGGCTCTTACGATGTCCCTTGGATTTCCCGAGTGAGGGGACCAATGGCTGACCCTCTGATTCCTGAACTGGACGTGCCTGTCCTTTTCCGGCAAAGGCCAATTTCCATTCCCGGTGACCTCCGACCCGCCTGGAGGATCAGTGTCATCGTCCTGATTCTGCGGAAGTGCTGTCTTCAAGGAAGATCCAGCCTTCGTCGCCTCCATGTCCTCAGTTGGGCGGTCAGAGACAGCCAGGTTGCGAATGCACTCGTTCGAGCACTTGGAGGCGAAGTTCCTCCAGACACGGTTCTCGTCCGAATTGAACCAGCCCTCAATAGGGCAGTGGATTACGCAATCGGCGAAGGATTGGTCCGAAGACAGAGTTCAGATCGAGTAGAACTGACAGCGGATGGTAAGGAGTTCGCTGAAACCATCCTGAAGGACACACTGGTCCTCGGTTACGAGAAGCAATTCATCGAGAGAATCCGCTTTACGGTTACGGAGGACTTCGTGAAGAGAATCTTTGAACTGGGAGAAACAGCATGAGACTTCGGCACTTCAAGCTGTCGGTTCAAACGACGGGTGAAAAATTTCAATCTCAAATTAAGTTCCCAGACGGTCTGGTCGTCATCCGAGCAGACAACTCTCGGGGCAAGTCTACCTGTTTCAAGTCGATTCTCGTGGCCTTGGGAATGGAGGCCTTGCTCACGACAAGTCAAACAGAATTGCCCCTAACTCCGGCAGTGACGCATGAACTGATGGACGGGGATGTGACTCATCGTGTCACCGAATCTGAGGTGTACCTTGAAATTGAGAGTTCCGAAGGGAAGCAAATCACCGTTCATCGGGCCTTGAAGGGAGATCAAAACTCGCACTTGGTCACTGTCTATGACGGACCTGCGTTGAGTACACCAGGCAACTACCCGGCCAAAGACTACTACGTCAGCCGACCAGGAAGCGCCACGAAGGAAGCTGGGTTCCACGTAGCCCTGGCCCGATTCCTGGGTTGGGAGATCCCGCAGGTATCAACATTTGAAGGCAAGGAGTGCCCACTTTATTTGCAGACGATTTTCCCATTCATCTTCGTGGAACAGAAGAGAGGATGGTCAACGCTGGCTCCTCCGCTTCCAACACAGTTTCGGATTCGAGAACCTCACCGCCGAGTGGTGGAATTCTTGTTGCACCTGGATGCGTATCGGATTGCCTTGAAAAGGCAGGAGTTGCAGGCGGAGCGTGGACGGATCCAATCCGCATGGGTAGCCCTGAATGAGAGAGGACGTGATCTGGCGGCGACGATTTTTGGAGAGGTCCAAGCAGCACCACGGAATCCAACATCTCAATGGCCGCCGCAGGTCCTTCCCACAATCGTTCTTCCGAAGGGAGAAACGTGGCAACCGATACAAACCAGTATCGTGGAACAAAAAGAAGCGCTTCGAAACCTGATCACCAAGGAGATTCCCAAGGTTCAGGAGATTGCCAGCACTGCAGAAGTGGAGCTCGCCCATCAGGAAACCGTGCTGCGCAACCGGGAAGTCATGTTGTCGCGGCTCTTGAATACCATTGAACTGGAACGGGAGGAGGCGGACGCAACCAGGCAAAGGCTTGCCGCGATCAGGGAGGACTTGATTCGGAACAAAGATGCCCGAACTCTTCGTGACCTTGGGTCAAAGCGTTTGGCCAGCCTCAACGACGGCATGTGCCCGGTCTGCCACCAATCCGTGCATGATTCTCTCGTTCCGCTCCAAGCCCAACAGGTTGTGATGTCACTCGACGACAACATTTCCTTTCTTGAGGAGCAGAGGAAGACCTGTGAAGCCATTCTTGGGGACTCTGAACGAGTCATCCAAGCGAGGGAACGGCAGGTATCGGCAATCCGGAAAATTGTTTCAGAGCTTCGCAACACAATGAGGATACTCAGGCAAACCCTGATGTCTGATGGTCGGCTCCCCTCAGCGGCTGCAATTCAAGCCAGGCTGGAGCTTGAACGAAAAATCCAACAAGAGGAACAAGTTGTCGAGACATTCGGGCAAATTTTGGACGAATATGAGGCCCGTTCAAAAGACTGGAAAAGCGTCGAGAGCGAGATTGCTTCCTTACCGGCGACAGATACGACACCGGAGGACGAACGGAAGCTGAGGGCGTGGACGCAATTACTGCAAGAACAGTTGAAGCAGTATGGTTTCGGGAGCCTTCCGGTGGATCAGATTAAGGTGTCAGCAGACTCCTATCGTCCTGAACACGATGGCTTTGACCTTCAAGCGAGTATCTCAGCCAGTGACCTGATTCGGACGATCTGGGCCTACCTGCTCGGGATGATGGAACTGGCAAGAACGGAGAAGACGAACCATCCGGGGCTGCTGGTGTTTGATGAGCCACGACAGCAGAGTGCCCAGAATGTGACCTTCCGAGAATTATTGAAGCGGGCAGCAACGGCTTTGGTGAATCGCCAACAAGTCATCTTTTTCACCAGCGAAGACCCGCACCTGCTTGAGGAGGGCCTCTCAGGGTTACAGCACACACTTATCAACTTTGACGGTCGTTTGCTTCGTCCGATTCCACAGCACTGAAGCCAAATGGCGGCGACGGGGCCTTTCCACGGGTAGAGAGCACGGGAAAACTCGATTGCTCTTTCACTCCTGGAGATTCGAAATTGGCCCATGAACTCGCTACGACCAACGGTCGCACTTCCATGATGTCCGCCGGGGAGATTCCTTGGCACGGTCTGGGAACTCGGCTGGACGAGCCTGCAACGGCGAGCGAAGCCATTGAGGCGGCCGGTTTGAACTACCAGGCCGACCTCAAGGACATCCAAACGACGGATGGACAATCAAGGAGACGCTCGTAATTCGCGTGGGGACAATTGACTCCACGTCCACCAATCGATGAAAATGTCGTGTGAGGCGGAGACACGAGTTCGGTCCCGGATCATTGGTCCCGTTTCCGGGCTGCCAAACTCGCTTTTGATGCGCTGGTGGCGCAGCGTGGCTGCGCCCATGTTGTCTCGCCCCGTAACCTGCGAGGCGCGACGCCGGGCTGCTCTCGACAAGAGTGGAATGGAATAGGGCACAACACCGAAACCCAGTTTGGGGAATGAGCGATGCAAACCACGGCCTGGCATCGTCTTGGCAAAGTCGAGCAGTTTGCCGATCGAGCGCTGCAACAGATCACGATTGGCGAACTGACGATCGCGCTTTCCTATCGCGATGGCGAGTTTGCCGCGATCTCGGGGGTCTGCAATCATGTCGGTGGTCCGTTGGGAGACGGGACGCTGAGCGACGACGGATATGTCGTTTGTCCGTGGCATCACTGGCAGTTCCAGCGTTTCACCGGGGAAGCCAGGCCGGGCATTCCGGCGGCCGTTCCCCGCCATGAGGTCAAGGTGGAGCAAGGCGAGCTGTTCGTCAATCTGACCCCGGCGACGCAGCGCATCCACGCGGCGCATCCCTCCCACCCTCTGAATCGGGAAATCAAGCGAGAGCCGGGCCCGCTGCGGGTCGTCGGGATTTCCACGACCGCAATGAACAGGCAGTTTCCGCGGTATTCGACCTCCGAAGATCTCTTGCAGGTGGCTCTTGAACAGGTCCGCCAGCAAGGCGCGGAGACGAAGCTGATTGGTCTCAAAGACCTCGCCTTCAGGGCCTGTGAGGGTTACTACTCCAAGAGCGCCCAGGCCTGTACGTGGCCGTGTTCCATCACCCAGATGGACAGCACCGATGAATTGGACCAGGTTTACGAGGCGCTCGTCTTCTGGGCCGATGTTGTGTTGATTGCGACTTCGATTCGTTGGGGTGCGCCCAGTTCTCTATACTTCAAAATGATCGAACGCATGAACTGCATTCAAAACCAGATCACGATCCATGAGCGTGTGCTGATTCGCAACAAAGTCGCGGGCTTTGTCATTACGGGGGGCCAGGACAATATTCAGGCGGTTGCAGGCCAGATGCTGATGTTTTTTGGCGAACTGGGTTTCCTCGTCCCGCAATTTCCGTTTGTCGCCCATAGTCGAGGCTGGTCGGCGGAGGACATGGAGAACAACATGGCCCAGGTAAAGAGCGACCACGACTTGCGCGAAGGAACCAAGGCGCTCAGCGAGCGCTGCCTCCAGTTGGCCGCCAGCCTGATTGCCGGGGGAGAAGGATCGGCGACCGTCGAACCTGGCGGGCGAAAGGCCCACCTGCCGAAGTAGGGACGCAGGTCAGGTCACCTTGCGCGTGAGCCGGCCCGCGAACAATTCCCGGTTGCCAGGCCGCGACCGACGTGCAAGAATGCTTGCCTCAGTCGCGGTGCATCGCCAGCGCGCTGCGCCCCATTTTTTTGTTTCATTGCGGAGAGAGCCCCTGATGCGTTTGGTCACGTTTGGCGAAGTCATGTTGCGCCTGGCCCCGGAGGAGTTCCTGAGATTGGGGCAGTCCCTGCCAGGGAAGCTGGAGGCGACGTTTGGTGGAGGCGAAGTCAATGTCGCCGTCTCCGTCGCGATGCAGGGGGGAATCGCCGCTTACGCCACGGTGCTCCCCGACAACGCGGTGACCGACGCCTTCGTCCAGGAGTTGCGAAAACTGCGGGTGGACCCCTCATTGATCCGCCGCACGAAAACCGGCCGCTTCGGCGTCTACTTTGTGGAGACCGGCGCCAACCAGCGGGCCGGGACGGTCACCTACGATCGAGACCAGAGCGCCATCGCGATCACGCCCGCCGCCGAGTACGACTGGTCGTCGATTCTGGAGGGAGCCAACTGGTTCCACATTACCGGCATCACCCCGGCGCTCAGCGCCCAGGCGGCCCAGGCCGCACTGGCGGCTGTCCGCGCGGCACAGGGGCAAGGGATGACCGTCTCGTGCGATCTCAACTTTCGCAAAAAACTGTGGCGCTGGAAGCCGGGGGTCGATCCGGTGGAACTCGCGCGGCAAACGATGCAGACGCTCATTCCGCACGTCGACCTGGTGATCGCCAACGAGGAGGATGCCGAGATGTGTCTGGGAATCAACGCGCCGGACAGCGACGTCGAGACTGGGGAGATTCATCTGGAAAGCTACGGGCACGTGGCGCGACAGATCGTCAAGCAGTTTCCCAATGTGTCGCGGGTGGCGATCACGCTCCGCGAAAGTTATTCCGCCAGTCACAACACTTGGGGGGCGCTGCTCTATGACCACGCCACCGATCGGGTCCACGTGGCGCCGACCGACTCTTCCGGCGTCTACTGTCCGTATGAAATTCACAACATCGTCGACCGGGTCGGAGCGGGAGACTCATTCGGCGGGGCGCTGATTTTCGCCCTCAACACGCCCGAACTGAGCGCACCGGAAACGGCCCTCTCGTACTCCGTCGCTGCCAGTTGTCTTAAGCACAGTATTAAGGGAGACTTCAATTACGCCACGCGCGCCGAGATTGAAGCCCTGATGCGCGGGGCGGGCTCCGGACGCGTGCAGCGCTGAGGATCGAGGCATGGCCAAACGGGGACGCAAGGAAAAGGCGCTGGGACCGTGGCTCGCCGGCGCCGCCACCCCCCTGTTTCTTTTGGATCGCGACCGCTGGCTGGTGGCGTTCAACTCCGGGTGCGAGACGCTGACCGGTTGGCAGGCCTGGGAGGTTGTGGGTGAGATCTGTCGCTACGGCGTGCTCCCCGAATCGACCGGACCGGCGGCGTTGGCCGCCAGTCTCGCCCCCCCCCCGGAAGTTTTTGACGGAAACGAACTGTCGGCCCCCGCCGCCTTACCCCACAAGGATGGCCGCGTTCTTTCCCGCTGGGTGCATTTTTTTCCAGTGCGCGATGATGCCGAGCGGTTTCAGGGAGTCCTGGGGATCATCGTCCCGGCGCACCCTCCGGCGGGAGCCGCGGAAGCCTCTCCGGCACGACAGCTTCACGCAGAACTGGCGGCTGCCCGCATGGCGCTGCGGGCTCGTTTCGGTCCGCAGTCCCTTGTGGCCCACGACGTGCCGATGCAAAAAGCGCTGGTCCAGGTCTCCCTCGCGCAGCAGACTTCCGCCGGGGTGCTCCTGACCGGCGAAATGGGAACAGGAAAGGAGCATTTCGCACGGGTCATTCACCACGGTGGACTGCACCGCGCCGACTGGTTCGTCCCGCTGGAATGCCGCCGGGTCGGACCGGACGAACTCGATCGGGTCTGGACCAGGCTGGTGGAACCATCTCGCGGCGCGGCCTCCAGCGGCTCGGCGACACGGCCGGGAACGGTCTATCTCGCCGACGTCGAATCGATCCCGCGCGACCTGCAGGAACGCATTCTCCAGGCGTATGCCGCCGAGGGAACCTCCGGGGCGGCGCTCCCGCGACTGGTCGCCGGTTCGAGCGCGAATCTGGAAGAAGCGGTGCGCCAAGAGGCCTTGCGGCCGGAGTTTCTGGCGCTGGTCAGTCCCCTGGCGATTCACCTCCCCCCCTTGCGCGCACGGGATGGGGATCTGCCGCTGCTCGCGCAGTATTTCCTGGAATGGCTCAATCGCCAGGGAGAGAAACAGGTGGCCGGTTTCGACGAAGCGGTCTGGCCGCTGTTTCGGCAATATCATTGGCCCCACAATCTGGATGAACTGCTGGCAGTCGTGCGGGAGGCGCATGCCCAGGTCGCGAAGCCCCTGATCGGGCCGCAGGATCTCCCTTTTCGATTTCGAACGGCCCTGGAAGCCCACGAGTTGGCCCCTCCTCCACAGGGAACGCCGCTGGCGCTCGACCCACTGCTGGAGCGGGTGGAACGAGCGCTCTTCCGGTTGGCCCTGGAGCGCAGCAAAGACAACAAGAGCAAGGCGGCCGAACTCCTGGGAATCAACCGCGCCCGACTCCTGCGGCGGCTGGAACAACTCCGGCTGGGAGGAGCCGAACCAACCGAACCCCCCTCCCCCGCCCTGGAGGAACTGGCCGCGGAGTTGATGAAGGAAACGCCGGAGGAGAACTGATTGTCGCCGCGCGCACGGCAAGCGCCTCACGCTCCGCCGATGACCAGCCGTCGGGCTTCACCCGCTTCTTCGCGGATGGCCCGCATCGTCCGGGCGTGCGCTTCGCGGAGGCGGGACAGTCGCAGTTCGCGGACAGTGGTGGGATCGTAGTTGCAGTCGTCCATCATCGCCTGGCCCAGCGACTGGCCGGAGAGGAGCGACTTGCCCACTGCGCCGAATCCCTGGCAGGCGAGCGCCAAATGGCATCCCCACTCGCTGGAACCCAGAAAGTCGTGCCCCGAGTCGAGCGGCCAATCGGGTTTCAAGAATTGCTTGACACGTTGCGCCGCGGCGAGGGGCCAGCGGAGCGACGGCCTCAATCCTTCCAGCAGCCACCCCACGTCGAGCAGCGGCGTTCGATTTCGCACTCCCGGCCGGGCAGACATGGGGGCTGGAGTCTTTCCCTGCACCAGATCGATGAGCATTCCGGTCCAATCGACTCCCGCCAGGAAGCCCAGGTGCACTGCGGGATTCGCGCGGGGATTGGCGTCGATCAGATACGGAATCCCTGTTGTGCGTTCGACGATGAAGTCCAGTCCCAGGAAGCCGGTCCAGTCAGTCGCCTCTGCGAGGCGCGCGGTTTGTTCCGCAATCGCCGGATGCTCGATCGATTCCCGATGCGCCGAAGTTCCCCCGCGTTCGGGATACGTGCGGAGCGGGCGATAGATGACCTCTCCCAGCTTTTGGCCGCGCTGGCAGAGCATGAGCGTGTAAATCGGGTCGCCATCGATCTTCTGCTGGACAAACGGAACCCCAGCCCCCCGTTCGGTCTCGCGTTCGTACAACTCCGCATACCGCTGTTCGAGTTCCGGGAGGTTGTCGCAATACGCCCGCCCGACGCAATTGTTCGCCGCTGGCAGCTTCAGAACCACTGGAAACTTGAGCGCTGCGACGTGGTGTCTCAGTCCGCGCGGATTGGGGGGGAGCGCCGTGGGAGGAGTCGGAATTGCCCGCTCGCAACAGAGTCGATACAGGCTCGGCTTGTGATGCACACGCCACATCGTCTCAAACGGCGGCAGCAGGAGCCGCGTATGGACCTCCAGCTCTTCGCGAAACTCCGCCAGGAGCAACGCCTCTTCGAACGTCGGCAGCAATAGATCGTAACGCCGCGAGCGCAACTCCCGCTGCAACACGGCGAGATATCCCTGCGGGTCGTGGCGGAGGGAGGGAATCCGCAATCGGCGATGCGTCTGGCGCGTGACCTTTCCCACAGACAGCCAATGGCTGTCGGCGGCGGTCACCTCGACTCCGCTCGAACCCAGCCCCTGGATGAGCCGAGCCGCAAAAAACGTCGATGCACCAGTCACCAGTATGCGCATGTCGTAGGACATCGGCACAATGTGCAGCGCATTCCAGGAGAAAGGTTTCACACGTTGCGATCCCCCCGCCGCTGGTATCCGTCATTTCTCCCTGTCTGTCGCGAAATCCTCCCCTCTGGCGTCATGGGACGGGGGTGAGTACCATTGGTGTTGGAGCGACAGGCGGGGCGCACAGAGAAAATGTGCCGCCGACTGGTCCGGTCCAGGCTGCCTCTGCGGAGCATCTGCGTGAATCGTTACAATCGGTTGCATGATTGCCATCGGCGCCCCCGCCACACCACGACCGCGGGGCTGTCCCTCCTCGTCCTGCTTTTGGCGAGCGTTCAAGGCGCCGGGAATGTCTGGGGGCAGGGGCGAGACAAATACATCGAGGCGCGGCTCAAAATGGTGGAGGAGAGCCTGGTTCGGGAGGGTATCCGCCACGAGGGGGTGTTGCGCTCCATGCGACAGGTGCCGCGGCACCTCTTCTGCACCCCGCAACACCGCGCGGCCGCCTACTTCGATCAGTCGCTTCCCATCGGCCACAAGCAGACGATTTCGGCGCCGTTCATCGTGGCCTACATGACGGAAATGCTCGATCCGCAGCCGGAGGACAAGGTGCTGGAGATCGGGACCGGAAGCGGGTATCAGGCGGCGGTGCTCTCGGCGCTGGTCAAAGAGGTGTACACGATTGAAATCGTCGAAGCGCTGGGGAAGAACGCAGCCAAGGTGCTCAAGGAGCAGCGGTACGACAACGTGTTCCCCCTGGTCGGCGATGGATACAAGGGATGGCCCGAGCACGCGCCGTTCGACAAGATCATTGTCACCTGTTCGCCGGAAAACGTTCCGGAACCACTGGTCGAGCAGTTGCGGGAAGGGGGCAAGATGATCATTCCCCTCGGCGAACGGTTCGAGCAGGTGTTTTACATGTTCGAAAAGCGGAACGGCGAACTGGTCAAAAAGAAACTGTTGCCGACGCTGTTTGTCCCGATGACCGGCATCTCGGAAGTGAATCGAAAAGTCAAACCGGACCCGGCCCGGCCCGAATTGCACAATGGCGGATTCGAGGATGACGAAGACTCCGACGGCCACCCCGAAGGGTGGCACTACCAGCGGCAACTCAAACGGGAAACCAAGGACGCTCCGCAGGGAGAGGCGTACGTGGTGTTCACAAATCGCGACCAGGGGCGCGGAGCGATGGCACTGCAGGGATTTGCCATTGACGGCGCCAAAGTGGGAGCGCTGCAGATCAGCCTGCAAGTCATGGGCGATAATATTCGCTCAGGGTCGCAAGCCTTTGAAAAAGCGGCGCTGATGGTTCAATTTTACGATGGCGATCGCAAGCCGATGGAGCCGGTGATGCTCGGTCCCTGGCAGGGAACGTTCGACTGGAAACAAGCGTCCAAAGTCATACCGGTTCCGCCCAAGGCGCGCGAAGCGATCCTGCGCGTGGGGCTCAATGGAGCGACCGGAACACTCGGGGTCGATGACGTCCAGATGAAGCCGTTGTCGCGCTGATTTCCTCGATCCATTCCACAACAATCGTTCCACTCACAGCGAAGGAAATTTGGGATGCCGGACCAGTCCGAAGAGTGGCGCTCCGGATACCGCGCCGCGTGCGAGCGGGGGGTGCTGTTCGACATGACGGGACGCACCCACGTGGAATTGACCGGCAGGGATCGGGCTAAGTTCCTGCACAATTTCTGCACGAACGACATCCGCAACCTCGCTCCCGGTCGCGCGTGCGAGGCGTTTCTCACCAGCGTCCAGGGAAAGATTCTGGCGTTTGTCAGCGTATACGCACACCCCGAGTCGCTGTGGCTGACGAGCGTTCCCGGCAGCGCCGTGAAAATCATCAACCACTTGTCGCGCTACCACATCTCCGAAGAGGTCTCGTTTGTCGACCGCACCGCCGAATTGGCGACGCTGCTGGTGGCCGGTCCGACGGCCCCCGCGCTGGTCGAATCGGTACTTCCGGGAGCGCTGCGACTGGAACCGATGCAGGTGTCGGAAGCGTTGTTTAACCAGTCCGCAATCCACATCCGCCGCCATGACTTTCTGCGTCTCCCCTGCCTGATCCTGGTCGCTCCGTCGAACGTGGAAGCCCCGTTGCGCGAGCGATTGACTGCGGCCGGCGCCCTGGCCGCAGGGAACGACCTGTTGGAATCGCTTCGGATCGAAGCCGGGTTCCCCCTCTACGGCGTGGACCTTTCCGATGTCAATCTGGCACAAGAAGCCAGCCGCACTCGGCAAGCAATCAGTTTCACCAAAGGCTGCTACCTGGGTCAGGAGCCGATCGCGCGGATCGACGCGATGGGACATGTCAATCAGCAGCTCCGCGGCGTGCGGCTGTCAACAGGGGCCGTCCCCCCTCCCCCGCAGAGCGAAATCTACTCTCCCGGACCGGATCCGAAGAAAGTCGGGCAGGTGACCTCCTCGGCAATCTCCGGCGCCGACGGCCACCCGATCGCCCTGGCCTTCCTCCGCCGCGGCTTCGAAACTCCCGGCACCCAAGTGGAACTCCGCCTGGAAGGAACCCACATCCCCGCCGAGGTGTTTTGGCCGGAGGAGACACCGATTTGAAAATTGAAAAGTTGAGGAATGAAAAATGATAAATGAGAATTGAAAAATGCAATTTGGATTTTGCATTTTTCATTTGTCATTTTGCAATTCTCAATAAGCACCCCACATCCCCTCTCCCTAATCCCTAACTCCTGGCGCCTAACCCCTCGTCCCTGGCCCCTCCCTCCCAATGCTTCTTCCCGGCGCCATCACCGTCTCCAATCTCTCCAAGGTCTATCGGCTGGGGGAGCCCCGGAGCGTGTTTTCCTGGCGGGCCTGGGCGGG
>JBJXGA010000417.1:0-9428 GCA_046152955.1 Planctomycetales bacterium
CAACCCTTTTCTAGCAAAGTCAAGTGGAAGAGAAAGGGGATTTTCCGCAGGCGTGCTTTCGTACCGTGAGCGTGTCTTTTTCGCCTGGGGCGTTAAAGAATGCAGATCCGGTACAGTGGGATGGGTCGGACTTTCCTCATTGAGCGCTGTGTCTTTTCGGGATCGAGCCGGCGACAGGTAAGCTGGCGTAACTCCAACCTTTTGCCTGGAATGTCTCGCACTCGCGCGAGCATCAGATTGGCTACATTGAAGATTTTAGCCAGCGGAACTGTCAGGCCCCTCGGAACTGGGCTCGGCGCTTGGTGGCGCAAAGGGTTATACGGAAGGTGACCTGACCGGTTCGCTGATCCCACAAAAGATTTCGCTCGGACGCTGCTCCTCTCGTTAAACTTTCGAATCGGTGATTTTTACTCGTCGGCTGGCATTCGTGTGCTACTCTTGTTTCGCTGGGACGGAGGATAGGGCTCCGGTGGAAACCGACCCGAGCGCCGTGTCAGTCACCGAAGCCGAACGGGCGGCCGGTTCGAGAGGGCTCGCGCCGGCCGTCCTGTTCTTGGTTCGGCTTTGGTGCGCAGGCGATAAATTCCGGGGGTCTGGGGGCAGAGCCCCCAGCGCTGCGCCAGGTCCGGCTTCCGTCGTCGGCTGACACCCAGGAAACAGTCGTCTCGCGTCGAACGTGGCACCACGTGCGACGGCATACACCGCCAGCGACAGCTTCCGCATCACCGCCACCACGCCTTTGCCTCCGCGCTCCTCGGTCCGGCTCTTCTTGCGTTCATACCAAGGCTTCACCGCGTGGTGTTGAATCAGTCGTAATGCGGAAAAATACAACCAACGCCGGGCCATTGAGGGGCCCCGCTTGGTGATCTTCAAGTGCCCTTGATGCCGGCCACTGCTACGCTCCTTGAGATTCAACCCCAACGCCTTGCGATACGCCTCCCCACAGGAATATTCCGTCGGATCCCCTGCGGTCGCAAACAGGACACAGGCGGTGACCATCCCTACGGCCTGGCCCACGCGCTGCAGCTTTTCGTCACCGACCGCACGCTTTTTCAACACGTTTTGAACCTGCTGGATCTCCTTCCGCGCCGCCCAGGCGGCGCGCGCGCAGCGTTGAATAAACGCGCACTCCATCGGCTCCATCCGCACGCCCTGCGTCGTCCGCGCGCTCTCCACCACCGCGGCGATCTTCTCTGGCTTTATCAAGGTACGCCCCCACTGCTTCAGGTTGGCGCTCGCCTCCACATCTGCACACACTGCCCGCGGTCCTCCATACTCGATCAGCAGCCGCAACAGCGTCGCGGAATTCAACTCCAGCAGGGTCGTCAACTCCGGCCAGTGCCGCGCCAACAACGCTTCCAACCGTCCCAGCCAGAGCTGCAAAATGTCCTGTTGCGTGTCCATCCACTGCACGTCCTGCAACAACTCTCCGTAGGCGACCGGCCCCATCGGCCACAGACACGATTTGCCGATCGAGGCCAGCTCTGCCACCACCGCCGCATCTTTCCCGTCGTGCTGGCTGGGAACTCCGTCGTAAACTTCGGCATAGTCGCTCGTGGCTTTTGGACTCACCCGATGCACCGTCATGTCCGCGTCAAACAGCGCCTGCCGGAGAGCGTCGCCGTACGTCCCCGTCGGTTCCATCGCCACGACCAGCGGACGATGCTGCTGTAATTCCGTCAGCCGCTGGACCACCACCCGGATCTCGTCGGGTTGAAGGACTTTCCATGGGCGAAGCGTTGTCCCCAGCACATCCCGAATGATCACCATCGTATGACCTTTCCCGACATCCATTCCCACCCAAACCGGCCCTTCCGCCAAACGCAAGACGATCTCACTGACTTTCACGTCCTTGACCGGTACTGCCCGATATGCTTTGCTCTTCATGGGGGGATGACCTTCTTCGAGAAATGGGTGAAATACTTAAAACCATTTCCAACCCTACCTCACGCTGAGGCATCCCCTCGCTTTCTCCAGAACCTGGAGTTCGAACCCTCGACCTTTCAATAGCCAACTGGGCTTTGTTATTCAACGCCTTTGGCGTTGTTTCGGCGATGGCCGCGGTGCAAGTTGTAGCATGCGAATCTTCCGCTCCAGCGGCACCAGGACTTTGGGGGCGGGATGGAACTGGGATTGCCGGTTGTCAGATTGCGATTTCGGTTTGAAACGAGGCGGTTTTGCGCTGGGGAGACATGACCCCCCTGATGAGGTCTGTGTTGGTGAAGCGACCCCCCCTGGCCCCCCCTTTCTAAGGGGGGGAAATCGGTATGTCTACGTTTTTGAAGCTTGAGTCTTGGCCGGTGACGGTGCGGTTTGTGGAGACTGGGACGCACCTGAGGGTCAGTGTGCGCGCGGCGTTGGAGTTGGGATATCGCGAGGTGTATTCGATCGAGATCAGCGACGAGTTCTTCGGGAAGGCGAGGCTTGCGTTTCAGAATGATCTTCGCGTGCGGCTGTTTCATGGGTCCAGCCCGAATCTGTTACCGCAGGTGGTTGCTCCCGACGTGCCGACGACGCTCTGGCTGGATGCCCATTACTTGGGAACAACGTTGCCCTCGCATGACCCGATGTTTGGTCAATGCCCGTTGCTGGCGGAACTGGCGATCATTGCCGAGTTTCCTTGGCGAGTGCGGCCATTGATCGCGATCGACGATGCGTTCCTGTTTGAGCCAGCGACCTGGGAGGGGGCATGTCCGGACCTGTTCAATCCAGACGGCATGATCCAGGCCGATTGGCCAACCCGTGGCCAGGTCGAACAGGCGTTGCCAGGCTACGCCTTCGAGTTCGACGGCATCCGGCTGTATTGCACGCCACTGTCAATCCGACCGACCTCGACTGGCGAGCTTTTGAGCTTGGGTTGAGTTTGTTATCGGCAAGGATTGGTCAGTTGGTGACGAGACTCCCCCTGACGCCCCTGGCTGGGTTTGTGTTGGTGAAGCGACCCCCCCTGGCCCCCCCTTGCTAAGGGGGGGAGATGCGCGGCGATGGATTGGCCATGGCAACCGCTTTGACAGGGGGCCGGGGGAGTCGCTAGACTGGGTTTTCAGCTCGTTCGGCCGGACGAGATTTCTCATTCAAACCTTGGAGAATTTGCGGAGCAACGTATCGACCATGCGCCATTTCCAACGAACGACGAGCATTGCTGCATTTTTTTTGGGTTTCGTCGTTTTGGTTGCAGCCCCGGCTGCCGCCGCTGAACGAGCTGAACTGACGCTGGCCTATGTCGGACCGGGGGCCGGTCTGGGGATGATTGGCAGTCTGCTGGCGGTGGTGGCCGCGATCCTGTTGGGGATTTTCGGACTGCTGCTCTACCCCATCAAGCTGCTGTTGAAAATGAAGCGGGAGCGGGCTGCGTCGCAGGCCTCCCCCTCGATCCCGGCGGTCATGGAAACACCGGCAACCGCTGCTGTTGAGTCCTCGTCATCCCCGACCACAGTGGCCAGCCAGAGTTGAATTCGGCGCAGGCTGGTTCTGTGTTTCCTGAAGGATAGGTCGCCATGGGGATGCTCGTCGGAGCCGTCTGCGCGGGGCTCCTCCTGGGAGGGCTTGTCTCCGCTATTTGGCAGGGGATCACCCTCCGCCTGGGGAAGTCCGATTTTTGGACCTCGTTTCGACGGCTAACGGGGGAACTGGTCACAGGCAACGAGGACCAATTCCTCCAGCAGTACGGCCAATTGCTCAAGCTGCTGGGTGGCTACCTGGGCCGCAATGCGTTGACGTTGTGCCTGTCGTTCCTCCCCGTCGTTCTCACCGTCCTGTTCGCGGCGCCGGCGGCGATGGACCGCTACAACCTGCAGGCGCGCTGGCTGGAGGTTCATGTCGCGGAATCGGTCGAATTGCGGATCGGGGGCCAGGTGCTGACATCCGAGGGAGAGCCGGCCCGGTTCACTCCAGTTCCCGGCGAAGACGGAGCGGGAACCGTGACCCTGTCCACCGGAGAATTGGCGTTCGACTCCTGGCTGCACAATCAGGCGTTTTCGACCTCGGGGGCCAAATGTCTGGGGCTGGAATTGCTGGGGTTTCACGCGCACCACGTCGAACAGGGACCGGAACTCCTCATCGTCCGCGCTTCGCGGGGAGATGCGAACTTCTTCTGGCCCTATCTCAATGACGCCGAATTTGCGTTTTACCTGGCGCTCAGTCTGGCCTCGGCCATCGGAATGGTGATCTTGAAGAGGAAGCGCGGGTGAAGATCAACACGTCGGACTATCTGCTGGTGCGGCTCGCGCAGGGAGGGGCGGGGGTTCTCGAAACGCTGGGGGACATCGAATCCACCTGGATGCGGAAACAGCTCGATGCCGTTTCCATCCGGTCGCCCCTGTTTGTCACCGGTTTGGCGCGGGCCGGGACGACAATTCTGCTGGAGGAACTGTCGAAGATTCCCGGAGTCGCCACGCATCGTTACCGCGATTTTCCGATGCTGATGATCCCCTGTCTGTGGAGCCGCTTTCTCTCGCGCTTTCGCACTCGACAAGAGGCGGTCGAGCGCCCTCATAAGGATCGGATCAAGATCACCTCGGAAAGCCCCGAAGCGTACGAAGAGCCGATCTGGCAACACTTTTTTCCGCACCTGCACGCTCCCGAAGCGATCCATCGCCTGACGGGTGAGAAGCGGCATCCCGGCTTTGAGGGGTTTTACACCGACCACCTCCGCAAGATCCTGATCATCCGCCAGGGAGAGCGCTACCTGTCAAAGGGGAATTACAACGTCACCCGCATCGAGTACCTGGCGACGCTGTTTCCCGATGCGCGGTTCGTGATCCCGGTTCGCCATCCGCTGGAGCATGTCCATTCGCTGGTGCGACAAAACGAACTGTTCACCAATTACGACCGGGAAGACCCGCGCGTCAGTCGCTATTTGGCGGCCGCCGGACATTACGAGTTTGGCCCGCAGCGCGTCCCGATCCGGCTGTCGGAAGTCGCCGGAAACCGGATTCGCGATGCTTGGGGTAACGGAGACGACTACCTGGGCTACGCCATCCAATGGGCGGAGATCTACCGGTTTGTCGATCAACTTCGGAGCCGCCAAGACCGGTTGGCCCAACAAATCCTGGTGGTCCGGTATGAGGACTTCTGCGCGGATCCCGCCGGAGTGATGGGACAGACCTTGCGACACACCCACCTGGAGGCCGGGGCGAATTTTGGTCCCCAGGCGTTCGAGCACATTTCCCCTCCGGCGCCCGGTTCTTCCAGGCTCTCAGGCGAAGTGCAGGAGACGATTTGGAGCGAAGTCCGGGAGGTGGCCGCCGCGTTTGGATATGCTCCCGCGTGAGGAAACTGTCAAACCGCGCGAATCTCCGATTCCTGCGGCACCCGCAGTTGTGACCCGTTTGCACGATCGGTATCTTTGATCCTCACCGTGGGTCGTCACGGTCATTTCTTGCACGAATGAAACGCTTTTGGGCCCTGACTCTGTGGGACATAGCATGATTCGGCACTCCTGGCGTCGCCTGGTGGATTTGTGGACTGAGTTTTCGCCGCGCAGAGAAAATTACTCCCACGGGCGTGGGCGTCGCCGGGCGGGATGGAGTCCCTTTCCCAGCCTGTGCGCCGAACTGGAACATCGCACGCTCCTGTCGATGACGAGCGCGGCAGCGATTGCTCCGCTGTGGTTTCAGTCCTCGACATCGCAGAGCGGCGTGGGAGTTCCGGCCGCTCCTCCGGATGGCACAATTGTGCAGAATCCGTGGAATGGGAATTCAGGCAAGACGATGACCGCTCCCCCCGCGCAGCGGTGGATCGTCCAGTTCCAACCGGCCGCGGTCCAGGGGATGACGTTGGTCGCGCAAACCACCGCGCTTCTGGATGGCCTGCCGACCGATTTTCAGGTGGTCCGTGGACTGGGGCGCGAAGGGGAAGTGCTGATCCGGACCTGGGGCGGGACGCCGGCCGAGCTTCAAGCCTGGTTCCAGGCCGAGCCAGCGATCGCATCGTTCCAGCCGGATCAAATTCGACAAATCGCCGCGATTCCCAATGATCCATCGTTTTCCAGTCTCTACGGCCTGCACAATACGGGACAGTCGGGGGGCACGGTTGATGCCGACATCGACGCCCCCGAAGCCTGGGACAAGACGACCGGCAGTGCCGCGGTGGTCGTGGCGATCATCGACACCGGCATCGATTACAACCATCCGGACCTGGCCGCCAATATGTGGACAAACCCCGGCGAGATCGCGGGGGACGGCCTCGACAATGACGCCAATGGGTTCATCGACGACGTTTACGGCTGGGACTTCGCCAACGGGGACGCCAACCCGATGGACGACAACAGCCACGGCACGCACGTCGCCGGAACGATCGGCGCCGTCGGAAACAACGGCGTGGGGGTCACGGGAGTCAATTGGCAGACCCGCCTGATGGCACTCAAATTCCTCGATGCGTCAGGCAGCGGCTATGACAGCGACGCCATCGCCGCGCTGAATTACGCCGCCATGATGCGCGATCGGGGAACCAACGTTCGCGTCACCAACAACAGCTATGGCGGAGGGGGCTATAGCCAGTCGTTTTACAACGCCATCGCGGCCAATCGGGACGCCGGGATTTTGTTCGTCGCCGCCGCTGGAAACGCGGGAACCAACAACGATTCGATCGCCTTCTACCCGGCGAATTTCGCCGTAGACAACGTGATTTCCGTTGCCGCGACCGATCGAAGCGATCTCCGCGCCTATTTCTCAAACTATGGCGTCAATACCGTCGATCTGGCCGCTCCCGGCGTCAGCATTTACAGCACCACTCCTGGCAACGCGTATGGCACCAAGAGTGGAACTTCCATGGCGGCGCCCCATGTCGCCGGAGCCGCTGCGCTCGCCTGGAGTTTTGCCCTCGATGCGAATTACCAGCAGATTCGCGATGCCCTGTTTGCGGGAGTCGATCCGCTCCCCTCGTTGAGCGGCAAGGTGGTGACGGGGGGACGGCTCAACATCAACAACACGCTCAATCAGTTGATCCAGAACGCCGCCAGCACGATTCCAGGTTACCTGGCCGCAGCCACCCCCTACGAATCGCTCGATCTCGTTGCCGGGGGTTCAGGGGTCGCGAATGTCCTGGATGGGACCGATGACGGCTCGGCGGCCATCGATCTGGGGAGTCTGTCGTTCACGATGTTCGGGACGACCTACACCGGCGGTTCGTCGTTGTTCGTCAGCAGCAATGGCCTGATCACGTTCGGCAGCGGCAACAGCACTGGCGCCAATACCAACCTTACGAGTTCCCCGTCGCAAGCCGCCATCGCACCGTTCTGGGATGATTTGCGGACTGACCAGTCCGGCAACGACCGGGTGCTGGCGCGCTTCGATGACCTGACCGGAGACAGCGTTCCTGATCGGCTGGTGATCGAGTGGAGCGACGTGGGGCATGGGCCGACCAGCCCCAGTACGGCGACGTTTCAGGCAATCTTGCAGCTCAACACCGGAACAGTGGACGGCAACATCATCTTCAACTACGTCGATCTCGATTTCGGCGACGTGTCGATGAACAACGGCAGAAGCGCGTCGATCGGAATCAAAGCCGCCGGCGCGCAGGGGGTAGACCGCCTGATCGTTGCCAGGGATTCCGCCGTACATCCCCTGATCGGCTCGGGAAAGGCAATTCTCCTCGATCGCACCCGTCCCGGCGGAGATGTGATCGATGTCTCCCCCGATCCACGTTCAACCAGCGTCTCCTCGGTCGACGTCACCTTCACCGAAGCGATCGATCCGACGAGCTTCGACTACCGCGACTTGACCCTCACCCGCAACGGAGGGGCCAACCTGATCACCAGCGGCGTGAGCGTGGCCCTCGATTCCGGCACAACGTGGCGGATCAGCGGGTTGTCGGGACTCACCGGGTCCACGGGGACGTATGTTCTATCGGTCTCGCTGTCGGGGATCGTCGACGCGCTGGGACACCGGGGTACCGGCGCCATTTCGGACACTTGGGTTTCCAACGGCCAGACCCCCGACATCCGCGTCGTCTCGGCCACTGCCAACGGCGCCACCACCCTCTCGGTCACTTATGACATCTCGGGAGCAGCCGTTCCGCAATTTGACCTGTCGGTCTATCGCTCGGATGACTCCGCGTTTGGCGGGGACTTGTTGCTCGGGACGGTCACCATTTCTGCGCCGGGCGACCTGACGGTCGGCCCCCATACGTTGAGCTGGACGATCGGCACTGGCGCGGGAGCGATCCCGCTCCCTGGCGCAGGGGCTGCGGAGATCGATGCCAACTACTTCCTGCTGGTGGTGGCTGACCCGGCGGACCTGGTGGCGGAGTCGGACTCAACCTCGCCGGGAACCAACAACGTCGGACTCTTCTCGGGCGTGTATCATGCGCCCGCCGGACAGGTGCTGGTGCAGGGGACGTCCGGAAACGACACTGTCAGCGTCAGTGGCTCGATCAGCGTGACATTCAATGGCACGACTTACGCCTACGCCGCCAGCGACGTGGCCGGGCTGCGGGTTCGGGGACAGGACGGGGACGACACAGTGACCGCCACGGCACTGAGCAAGTCGCTATGGGCCTGGGGGGGGGCGGGGAACGACACCCTGACGGGGGGAACCGCTGCCGACGTTCTCGTGGGAGGAGCGGGGAACGATTCTCTGGTGGGAGGGAGCGGGGACGACACCTACCAGTTCAAAGCCGACACGCCGCTGGGAAGCGACACGGTCTCGGAAGCGGCGGGAGCGGGAACCGACGGACTCGATTTCTCGCAAGGGACACTGGCGATTGTTCTGGACCTGTCGCTGACCACGGCGCAGGTCGTCAACTCCAATCTGGCCCTCACGCTGTCTGCCGGAGACGTCATCGAGAATCTCACGGGAACCTCCGATAACGACATGCTCACTGGCAATACGCTGGCCAACGTTCTGTTCGGCCTGGATGGAAATGACACGCTCCGGGGAATGGCGGGGAACGACACCCTCTGGGGGGGAAATGGCAACGACATGCTCTACGGCGCCGGGGGGAACGACTCCCAGGCGGGCGGGGCCGGGAACGACACCTATTACTTCAATGCCAGTGTCAATATCGGCACCGACGTGATCACTGAACTCTCCGGCGAAGGGACCGATACAATCGACTTTTCGCAGTTCACCACCGTGGGGGTGACGCTCGATCTGTCGAAAACCACGGCGCAAACCGTCGCATCGGCGAATCTTACCCTCACGCTGTCTGCTGGGGATGTCTTCGAGAACATCACCGCCGGCGCCGGCCCGGATCTACTCACCGGCAACGGCCTGGCCAACGTCCTCAGTGGGCTGGCGGGGAACGACACGCTGGAAGGGGGAGGGGGCAACGACATCCTCACCGGGGGGAATGACAACGACACGTACCGGTTCAATACCAATTCGGCCCTGGGGAGCGACACCATCGTTGAGGTTACCGGGGGGGGAGCCGACCTGCTCGATTTTTCGACCAGCACGACGCTCGGCGCGACTGTCGATCTCTCGAGC
>JBJXGA010000429.1:0-3453 GCA_046152955.1 Planctomycetales bacterium
CCGGATTCCGACGCGATCGACCTGCTGTTTCGGTTCCGGGGATTGAAGGAGCAGCCGTCGCTGCGGTTCGACGTGGCCACAAATGGAGAGAGCCGGCACCTGCTGCCGCTCAAGGATCCGTACGAAATGCGTGTCTCGACGCGCCGCCGCGGTGAGCCTCCTGTGGGGGGGGCGTGGGGCATCCCCGATGGGGAATTCCGCATTGGTCTGACCGACGAACCGTGGGGCAAGTGGGTGCAGGTCGATCTCGACGGCCGTGTGGTCAATCCGATGGTTGACGGCGATCTGTACCGCTCGGACTACGAGCAGATCCATATCGAAGGGGTGGCTTCGCACAGTCGATCGCCCAGCAGGCAGTCTCTGGTTCTGCGCCTGCCCGGTGGTGCGCGGGCCCTGTTCGCATTCGAGATTCGCGGCATTGACCAGGAGGGACAAAGTCACTCGGTGACCGACTGGGGAAGCCCCGAGGGCTCCAACACAGACCCGTCGGAAAGCCACTGGGATGTGTCGACCGCAGAACCGCAGCCCCTCGCCCGCTACGAATTCCGACTGCGCCCCTTTCGCCACCGGGTGACGTTCACAGGCGTGTCTGTCGAGCCGGGGAAGGCATCGGACGTGAAGGTTCAGGTCGAAGCGGTTCCGCGGGATGCGAATGACGACGCCGCGCTGGCTGTGCGTGCGGAAGAACAGGCGAATACCGCGGTCGGAACCGTGGTCTCTGCCGAAGGTGAGCCGATCGCGGGGATCGAAGTTCTGGCATTCCAGGGGGGAACACAACTCGAACAGAAGTTCACGACGGATGAGCGCGGGGAGTTCCGCGTTCCCAAAGCCTGGCGTGCGGTCGACCACTGGCTGACTGTCGTAGCCCGCGACGGAGGGCGGCGGCTGGGCTGGTTCGACTTCATGGTTCATGGACATTCCGACAGCGGACAGAAGGCCGAGAACGGCTCCTTCCGGCTGGTGCTGCTGCCGCTGAGTCGCACAGTGCGCGGTCGCGTACTCGACGAATTGGGCCAGCCGCTGGCTCAAATCCCCGTGCAGATCACCCAGCTTGATCATGAGGTCAATTTGCCCTCGGTTCATTGGAGATCGCAAAAACTTGGCGGCGGGGAGTTGGTTCCCGGTGCGGTCACAGACAACGAGGGGCGGTTTGAGTTGAAGCTGCCTGCCCACACACTGGCCTGGCTGGGAACGTCGCACCCCGACTGGGTCGAGTCACGAATCCGGGTGACGAAAGAGAACGATGCGGTCGGTGACACCAGACTGGTCCGCGCCGCCCAAGTCGCTGGTCGAGTGATCGACGCGCGGAACGGAAAGCCGCTGGCGGGAATCACGATCGCGGCGCATGCCAAAAAATCTGAGATTTTCGAAAGCCGCGGAGGCGAAGCGATCACCGATGCCGACGGGAAGTTTCTGATTCCGGGACTACGCAGCGGTGAGTACACGATCCAGTTGGAAAGGAGTCCCTTCAGGTCGCTGACGGCGCCGGCCATCGCGGGGGCCGTGTTGCAACCGGGCGAAACATCCCGAGCCGACTTCGCACTGAATCGCGGCAAGCGACTGGCGGGGCGAGTTCTTGACATGGACACCGGCGACCCGATCGCGGACTGCAAGGTGAACTGTACCAGCCCCGCTCAGCCGAACACGGGACTTCACACCCAGACCAACGCACAGGGCGAGTTCGAGTTCATCGTTCCGCCGGGCTCGTGCAGTCTCAGTTCCACCGAAGGCCGGAGGTTTGGCAACGAGTCGACCCGCGAAGTCGACGTCACGGCGGACAGCGATCCCGAACCGGTCGTCCTCAAGGTCGGCCCGAAAACCGAATCTGCTCCCGGCGGTTTCAAGATCTTCGTCGGCCTGCCGCTGGATCGAAGAGTCTCGCTCCATTTTCAGCGGGCGCCGCTGGTCGAAGTTCTGACAGCCGCTTGCAAGGCCGCAGCCATCACACTCGACCTCGACGGCCTCAAAAGTGTGGGCGAAACGAAGAACATGCCCGTGACGATCGATGCCGACAACATCACGCTGCGAGAAGCCCTGACGCAGGTGCTCAAATCGTTTGAAGAGCTCTCGTTCACGCTCGACAAGAACCAACTGTTCGTCAGCACTCGCGAGGAAGTCGAAGCCCAGGAGAAGAAGCTCGCTCAACCCCTCCCGCCAGCAGCAGAGGGGAATACAGACGTGAGACGTCCAGTCGGCCTCGAGTTTCTGAAGCCGTATCCCCGGCTGCATGGCTTGTCGCTTGACATGACTGAGGCGCAGTTTCTGGCGATCGTCAAGCAACAGGAGATAATGACTCGCAAGACTGTCGCGGGCGAGAAGGTCACGCATCACATCGCGCTCGGCGACGGCCACACGCTGATCGTGAAGTTTGACAAGGACACGAAGTGCAGCAGCATTCAGCAAGTACGCGGCGATGACCCAACCCGTGACCCAGAAGCAACTCTTCCGGATTCAGTCGATGGAACGCAGACAACGGGAGACGAGAGGGAATCCCCGCAGTCGGACAACCATGCGAAGTCGAGAGACCCGCGTCCAGCGCAGGGTGAGGTGCGAAACCTGCTCAAGCCGGCGTTGCTCCTGCCGGATCACTGGATTATGCAGGCTGTGGAATTTGATCGCAACGGCTGTGAAGTGATCACCGCCTCGAATCAGAGCTTCATCACGATTCGGCGGTGGGATCTGGTCGGCAAGTCGTTGATCAGTGAAGTCAAACTCCAGGCCGATCGGCATGGACGCGCGGTTCGCAGCGAGACGTTGAAGTTTTCCGGTGATCTGCGGCGAGTCATCGCGGCGACGGATGCGTATGTCGGCATCTGGGATGCGGTGACGGGCCAGTTGCTCAAGCAGTTGCCGTTCGAGGCCAAAAGCGGCATTTATGACTGTGCCATCGATCTGCTGGACTGCACTCCCGATCTCTCGGTAATCGTCGGCCACCGGGCGCTTCCCGGACGCCTGACGTTGTCTTACGACGCACACTTGATTGTCTGGGACGGCAACTCGGGCAACGCCGTAGGAACGATCATCGACCAAGGGGCGACCGACCTGAAGTCGATCGACCTGTCGACCGATGGAAAACGGCTTGTCACAACCAATGGCAATGGAGCGCGGATCTGGAACACCGGGACCGGTCAGTTGTTGCGCTTCCTTCCCAACGACAACTCGGGCCGGAAGCACTCGGAGCCGGATGTCTCCAGCCAATACACAAGCCATGTCTGGGGCGTTCAGTTTTCCCCCGATGGCCGGCAGGTCGCGATGGGAGACATTCTGGGAGTGAAGTTGTTCGACACGCAATCGGGCAAACAGTTGCAGCAGTTGGAGGGACCGTATCGCTACAGCAGCAGCGGCAGCCCCGGGATTGTGTTCTCGCCCGATGGAGAGCAGCTCGCCCGTCTGGGAACGCAGGAGAAGATCGACGGCGACAAGCACCGTTACGTCGTGCCGATCTGGTCGACC
>JBJXGA010000432.1:0-21332 GCA_046152955.1 Planctomycetales bacterium
CAGATTCTCGACGACCTCGACGTCGAACGGGAACGGGGGATCACGGTCAAGGCCCGGGCGGTGGCGATCAACTACGTCCACAATGGCCAGACCTACGAACTCAACCTCGTCGACACGCCGGGGCACGTCGATTTTCACTACGAAGTCTCGCGGAGCCTGGCCGCCTGCGAAGGGGCGCTCCTCTTGGTCGATGCCTTTCAGGGGGTTCAGGCGCAGACGGTCGCCAACGCCTACGCCGCGATCGAATCGGACCTGGTGATCATTCCCTGCATCAACAAGATCGACCTGCCGGTCGTCCGCACCGAGGCGGTGCTGGAAGAGATGCATACCGTCCTGGGAATCGAGCCCGAGGACGTGCTGATGGTCAGCGGCAAATCGGGAATCGGCATCGACGACGTCTTTCGTGCGCTGGTGGAACGGGTTCCGCATCCCAAAGGGGACGCCGCGCAACCCCTCACCGCGCTCGTCTTCGACAGCAAGTACGACAATTACCGGGGGGTCGTCACCTACGTCCGCGTGCGTGAGGGGCGAATCGCCCCCGGCATGAAAATCCTGTTCATGAAGGCGGAAACGTCGCACGAAGTGCTCGAAGTGGGGCAGTTCCGCCCGAACATGGTCAAGTGCGACGAATTGGGGCCGGGCCAGGTCGGTTACATCGTCGCCGGCATCAAAGACCTGGGCAGCGTCCACGTCGGCGATACGGTGACTGAGGCGAATCGTCCCGCGACGCAGGCGCTGCCGGGATACAAAGCGCCCCAGCAGATGGTGTTTTGCGGTATGTATCCGATCGAAGCCACCGATTTCGAAAAGCTCCGCGAAGAGCTGCAGAAAATGGGGCTCAACGACGCCAGCTTCACGTTCCTTCCCGAAACGAGTGACGCGCTGGGGTTCGGTTTCCGGTGCGGCTTCCTGGGGATGCTGCACATGGAGATCATCCAGCAGCGGCTGGAAAACGAAGCCGAGATCGACCTGATCCAGACCGCTCCCAACGTGACCTATGAACTGCTGATGATGGACGGCAAGACCCAGCGGGTCGACAATCCGCAGGATGTCCCCAACACCGGCATGATCAAGGAATTCCGCGAACCGGTCGTGCGGGTCAATTTCATCGTACCGGCCGAGTCGATCGGCCAGATCATGCAACTGTGCGAGGACCGCCGCGGCACGTACAAGAGCACCGAATACCTTGGCCCCACCCGCGCGCAGATCGTCTACGAACTGCCACTGGCTGAGGTGATCTACGACATGCACGACAAGCTCAAGAGCATCACCCGCGGCTACGGCACAATGGACTACGAAGTTATCGGCTTCCGCGACGCCGATCTGGTCAAGGTCGATATCCTGGTCAAGGGGAACCGAGTGGACGCCCTGGCGACGATCATGCATCGCGATCAGGCGGAACGCCGGGGGAGGAGCCTGTGCAAACGGCTCAAGGAAGAAATCTCGAAGCATCAGTTTGAAATTCCGATCCAGGCGGCGATCGGCACCCGGATTATTGCCCGCGAAACGATCCAGGCGCTGCGGAAGAACGTGACCGCCAAATGCTACGGCGGCGACATCACCCGCAAGCGCAAACTGTGGGCCAAACAGCGCGAGGGCAAAAAACGACTCAAACAGTTCGGCCAGGTGGAAATCCCCCAGAAGGCGTTCTTGTCGGTGCTGGAGGTGGGGGATGACTGAAGCGAATTCTCTGAAATCCGCGCATAATGGGGTCGCGTTTGTCGCCTTGTCCTTGGCCAGCCTCAACAAGGGGCCGGCCGGAAAGACCTGCCATGCCGGATGCGCCGGACAATTTGCCGCAATTTGCCCAGTTCGAGCGGTATCGCTCGTACCTGCTGGTACTGGCGCGGCTGCAGCTTGACCGCCGCTGGCACGCGCGGATCGACCCTTCGGACCTGGTGCAGCAAACGCTGCTGGATGCGCATGCCCGCTGGCATCAGTTGGGGACGGAAAATGCTGAACTGGCCGCCTGGCTTCGCAAGGCGCTGGCCAACAACCTGGCGGACGCGCTCCGGACGATGCGTCGCGCCAAGCGGGACGTGACGCGTGAGGTGTCGCTGGAGGGGGCACTGGACGATTCCTCGGCGCAACTGGGCCAGTGGGTGGCCAAGGAGCAGTCCTCCCCCAGTCAGCAGGCGGCCCGGACCGAAGACCTGTTGCGATTGACCGACGCGCTGACCCGGCTTCCTGAGCTGCAACGGGAAGCGATCATCCGCCATCATCTTCAGGGATGGTCGCTGCGCGACACGGCGCGCGAACTCGTGCGCAGCGACACGGCGACCGCCGGTCTGCTGCACCGCGGCCTGAAACGACTGCGGGAACTGATGCGAAACGATTTGGACTGAATGCCACGCGAACAGCCAGCCTCCTGAGGCCCCCCATGTCCGATACCTCCTCTTCCCAAACTTCCGGAACCTCGTCTTTGCTCGAACGAGTTCTGGCCGACTACCTCTACGCCTTGGAATCGGGGCGAACGCCCGACCGCCAGGCGCTCCTGGATGCGCATCCTGAATTGGCCGACGAACTGCAGGCCTTTTTCCGCAACCGGGATTCGATCGCCAAAGTGGCGGAACCGCTGCAAGCGGCCGTCGATGCCCCCACGTTGCTGGGGATATCGTCGCCGGTACCCGCCTCCACCGGTTCCCTGGTGCAGTATTTCGGAGACTACGAGCTGCTTGAGGAGATCGCGCGGGGAGGGATGGGGGTCGTCTACAAAGCGCGGCAGGTGAATCTCAATCGGATCGTGGCGCTGAAGATGATCCTCGCCGGACAGCTCGCCAATGACAGCGAAGTCAAACGCTTTCACGCCGAGGCCGAGGCGGCCGCGCGCCTGGATCATCCGGGAATCGTTCCCATCTACGAAATCGGCCAGCATGACGGCCAGCACTATTTTTCGATGGCCTTCATCGAAGGAACCAGCCTGGCCAAGAAAGTCAGCGACGGCCCGCTCCCGGCGCGTGACGCGGCGGAATTGCTGCGAAAGGTGACCCTGGCGGTACAGTTCGCCCACGACAAGGGGATCGTCCATCGTGACCTGAAACCGGCCAACGTGTTGCTCGATGCAGCAGGACTGCCGCGCGTCACCGACTTCGGCTTGGCCAAGCAAATGCATGGCGACTCGGAATTGACCGGGACCGGCCAGGTTCTGGGAACGCCCAGCTACATGCCCCCGGAACAGGCCGCAGGCCACCTCGACCGGATCGGCCCCGCCTCTGATGTGTACTCCCTGGGGGCCATTCTGTACTGCCTATTGACGGGCCGACCTCCCTTTCAGGCCGCCGGGCCGATGGACACGCTGCTGCAAGTGCTGGAGCACGATCCGGTCGCACCGACGCAGCTCAATCCTCGCATTCCCCCCGATCTGGAGACGATCTGCCTGAAGTGCCTGGAGAAATCGCCGCATCAGCGATACGCCACTGCCGGCGAGCTGGCTCAGGAATTGGACCGCTTCCTGCGGGGAGAACCGATTCTGGCACGGCCGATCAGCCGGCTCGAGCGGGGCTGGCGGTGGTGCAAGCGGCAGCCGCTGGTGGCCGGGTTGGTTGCCGCCGTCGCCTTGTCGCTGGTCGCGGGAATCGTCGTCTCCGGTTTCTTTGCAGTCGAGGCGGGACGTCGCGCACAGTTGGAAACGGATGCCCGGAAGGCCGAGCAGGCGCAGCGGGAAGAAGCGCTCCAGCAACGGGAGCAGGCCGAAAAGGAACGCGCCGTGGCGGTCGCCGAGCGGGACGAGAAAGAAATCGCACGCGCCGAAGCCGAACGTGCGCAGCAGGCCAGAGAGCAGGCGTTGCAGATTGCTAAAGACGAACAGGACCAGAAAACCCTCGCCCTGGTAGCCGCCCAGCGGGAACGCATCGCTGCCGACGCCGCCCGTAAACAGGCCGAGGAGTTGCTGTACTTCAACCGCATCGGCCTGGCCTTCCAGTATTGGCTGGCCGACAATCTCCCCCAGTCGCGGCGGATGTTGGACCTCTGCCCCGCTGAGCAGCGCGGGTGGGAGTGGCGCTACCTCGACCGCTTGCACCAGGGAGAGTTGGCCGTGCTCCAGGGGAATGGACAATTCACGACCGGCCTCACATTCAGCCATGACGGCACGCGGCTGGCCGCCTTTGCCCGCACCGGGGACGCCGGACTGCGAGTCTGGGACGTGCCGGGGAGGAAAGGGCTGGCGGAGGTGAATCTGACGCGGCAACAGCGATCGTTCTGCGCCGGCGCGATGAGCGACGACGGTCGGACGCTGGCTTTGTCTGACCGGGCCGGCGGGATCACTCTGTGGGACGCCGAAACAGGACTGTGGCAGCGGGAACTGGCCAAACTGACGCGCGGAGCCGCGGGACTGGCCCTGAGCCCCGATGGAAAGTATCTGGCCGCGGCGCTCGTGGATGGTCGCAACGGCGAGCGGCTGCTGGCGTTCACCGAACCGGCGCTCAATGAGGAACTCATTGTCTGGGAGGTCGAAAGCGGTGCGGAGGTATTTCGCCCCAAGGGGTTTGGCGTGGCGGCGATGTTCAGTCCCGATGGCTCGCGGCTGTTAACGTTCAAGGTGAACAAAGGCTTGCGATTGACTCCCAGCACTCCCGAAACCACCGTGGCATTGTTTGACACCTCGTCCTGGACACAGATCGCGGAAGGACAATTGGGAACCGCCCGCTGTTTCTGTTTCAGTGCCGACAGCCAGCGCTTCGCCTTGGGAGGGCGCGACCGCCGTCGGAACGCCAATTTCGTTCGCGTACATGCCTCTGCCACCGGAGAGGAACTGGCAGCGTTGGCGCCCAATCGCATCGTGGGAGACGTGGCGCTTAGCGCTTCGGGAACGTCAGTGGCGGTTGTGGAGTCTCTCGGTTCCGCAAAAATCGACATCTGGGATGTGAAGCAACAACAACTGGTCCGCACACTCCATGGGCATACGGGAAGCCTCAACGCGATCGCCTGGTCTTCCCGCGGCGAATTGGCCAGCAGTTCCTGGGATTTCACGGTGCGGCTGTGGGATCCGGCTTCCAGCCCGCTGGTTGCGCGCTCTCCCGGCCTTCCCGTCGGGCATATCGAACAGGCGCAGTTTTCGCCCGGCACCAAATGGCTGGCGTTTGCGCAACCCAATTCGGTCAACGTCTTCACTGGTCCCATCAAAACGATCACGCTTGTGGATCCGCTGGGGATCAACCGGAAGCAGGTGCTGCCGGGACATGATCAGGGGACGCTCAAGCTGGCGTACAGCGACGATGGGAGTCGCCTGGCTTCCGGCGGGCGCAAGGGGGACGTCAAGATTTGGGATCTCGCTGCCGGGAAAGAACTGAGGGCGTATCGCGGCCATGACGGCCAGATTGTCGCCCTGGCGCTCAGCCCCGATGGGCTGCGCGGGGTATCAGCCCACGAACCTCCCGAGGTGACCCAGCAGCGCATCGGCCAGGCCCCCTTCAATGCGATTCCGGTCGCCGTCAAAGTTTGGGATGCGACGACCGGTCAGGAGCAACGGACGCTGGAGGGACATCCCGGCGGCGTCTATCAGTTGGCTTTCAGTCCCGATGGCCGCCTGGTGGCGACGGCGGGACATCCTGTCGTCAAAATCTGGAACGTCGAGACCGGGACACCGATCCGCGATCTGGAGGCCAGTGACCTGGTGGGAGGCGCGGGGGACAAACTGACCTTCACTCCCGACGGCCGCTTCCTGGCGACCGCTGGATCAGGGACGGTCCAAGTGTGGGACGTGGCGACAGGACGCGCGGTGGTCAATTTTCGCGGACATGGTTCCGGACGAATTGACGGTCTGGCGTTTTCCGCTGACACCCGGCGGCTCGCCACCGCTTCGGAACGGGAAGTGAAATTGTGGGACGTCGCCAGTGGCCAGGAAATCCTGACGCTGCCGCTGGCGGAGCCGGGAACTCCCGAATCCGCACCTGTCGCCGCCCTGTCGTGGAGCGCCGATGGCCAACGCCTGCACGCCGCCCTGCGCGACGGCTCCTTCCTCGCCTGGAGCGCGTCACGGTAGTCCAACGTTGCTCTAATGCATCGCCACCGGACGGAGCGTGAATCCCGCCGTCGAACCGGCGATCTTGTTGGTCGTTGCCGAATAGCAGAATTCGTACACCTTGTCCCGCGCCAGCTCTTCGAGATTGTGGAACTCGAGGATGTGGACTCCCTGTTCGATCAACAGATACTTGTGAACCGGAATGAACGTGTCGCTCCCTTCGGGGGCTGGAGCGACTTCCAATCCGCTGGTATCCGACCCGACCATCAGCGCCCCTTTTTGCTCGATCAGATACTTCGCCGTCGCCAGGTTGATCCCCGCCGTGTCGTATTCCTTGAGCGTCTCGATGTCCGCTCCATCCTCTCCCCAGAATTGCAGCGTTCCGGTGCGAAACAGCACTACGTCACCCGGCTTCAATTCCACTTTCTGCGCCGCGCAGGCCGAATCCACGTCGTCCGGGGTGATGGCGTAGTGCGGGGGGAGCGCCTTGACCTTGCGGACCGCAGCGATGTCCAGCAGGACGCCGCGGGCGATGATCGGCGGAATCCCCGATGCAGAACAGCGGCGGACGCCGAAATTGCCCCCCCAATCCGCCTCCTTGTACCCGTTGTACCAGTGGTTGTCCTCTCCGACGGTGACGTGCCCCAGGCCGTCGATCTGTGTGCCAACATTGTCGTTGATGAACAGCGCGCAACTGTGCCACCCCTGTCCCGAGGAGTTGACGTCGGGCAGCGTGAAGGGATGGTCCTTTTGCCGCTTGACCCCTTCGGGTGACCGGTAGGTCATGACTTCGGCCGGGCTGTGCCCAGGCCATTTGAAACTGCGCCGACTGTATTGGACCCCCAGATCGTAGGTTTTGCCGACTTTGACCGACTGAAGCGCCGCCAGACGCGACTCATTGGTCATGCTGTTGAGCGCCCCCAGTTCGTCCTCTTTGCCCCAGATCCAGCCCCACCCTTTCCCCTTGACCCAGCCGGGTCGATTCGATTTCTGTGCCGCGTCGCTCGACTGAGGACTGATCGAAAACACGAAAGCCAGCGTGACCGCGGAAGAAACGCCGGCCAGGAAGCAGCAGAGAAGCGTGCGTGAGCGGGGCATGGGAGAGACTCCGGTGAAGTGAGTAGATTGTGGTTAGTGGATAGTGGTGAGTGGATTGGGGAGGTTGGTCAGATGGTGGGCTGCAGGCCCAATTCGGTGGCGATGGAGCGCATGGCGGCAATGCAAAAATTGATGTGCTCGTCCAGGTCCACTCCCAAATCCGCGGCGCCGCGGGTGATGTCGTCACGGTTCACCGCGGCGGCAAATGACGCTTGTTTGAGCTTCTTCCGCACGCTCTTCGCCTCCAGCCCTTCGAGTCGCTGGGGGCGGACGAGCGCTGCGGCGGTGATGAATCCGCACAGTTCGTCGCAGGCATAAAGCGCCTTGTCGAGTCGCGATACCCGCGGGCAATCGGTCAGATAGTCGGCATGCGATTTGATGGCATAGATCACCTCTTCGCGATAGCCGCGCTCCCGCAGGATTGCGGAGCCTTGCAGCGGATGGTCCGGCGGATTGGGCCAGCGTTCGTAGTCGAAGTCGTGGAGCAATCCGACCGTCCCCCAGGTGTCTTCCTCCTCGCCGAACTGCCGGGCATAGGCGCGCATCGCCGCCTCCACCGCCAGCATGTGCCGAACGAGACTTTCGTTCTTGGTGTATTCCCGGACAAGTGCCAGGTCGTTGAGATGGGACAAGTTGCAATTCCTGAAAGGTCGGCAGAAAATCCTGGGCTGGAAGCCCGCGGCAGATTTCCTCAATCTTCCTCAATAGCGGGTGATCGTTTCATGCAGGTTGAACAGCGCCCTGGCCAGTGTGGTCCAGGCGGCCAATTCCGCGGCAGCGATTCTGTCGGGGCGCGACGACTGTCCCACCGACAGGAGCTTTTCGGCCCGGTCGGGATCCCCCTCAAACTCCGCGCGGCTGGCAGTCAACAGACGCATTGCGGCCGCCCTCTCCTCGGCGTCGGCAGGTCGGGACAACACGAGCCTCCACCCCCGGCTGATCCGTTCGGCATCGGAGGCTTCCTGCTCCGTGAGCAATCGGGCCGCAAAAACCCGCGCCCCTTCGACAAACGACGGGTCGTTGAGGAGCGTGAGCGCCGCCAGGAGGGTGTTGCTCACCGGTCGCCGCGCCGTGCATTCCTCGCGCGACGGGGCGTCGAGCGCCTTGAGCATCGGGTGCAAGTAGGTTCGCTGCCAGTGGGTGTACACTCCTCGCCGATATTGGTTCTCCCCCGTGTCGGCCTGGTATTCGCGCGTGGGAAAATTCAGAAACTTGTAGTAACCGGCGGGTTGATAAGGATGCGCTGACGGCCCGCCCAATTGGTCAACCAGCAAGCCACTGGCAGCCAGGAGATTGTCCCGAATCATCTCGGCCGGCAAACGGTGGGACGATTGCCGCGCGAACCAGCGGTTGTACGGATCGCGTTCGCGGAGTTCCTCGCGAGGCTCCGAAGATTGCCGATACGCGGCCGAAGTGACCATCAACCGGATGATCCGCTTGATGTTCCAATTTCCCGGCGGCGCGGCGAATTCAACCGCCAGCCAGTCGAGCAGCTCCGGATGCGTCGGCCAGTCTCCCTGGGCGCCGCTGTCCTCCAGAGAATGGGACAACCCATCGCCAAAGAACAGATACCACAATCGATTGATGAAGACCCGTGCTGTCTGCGGATGGTCCGGCGCTGTCAGCCAGCGGGCGAGATCCAATCGGGTGATCCGCCGTCCCTCGACGTTCAACGGATGCAGAAATTCGGGCACCCCCGGTTCGACGATCTCTCCTGTTTCATCCATCCAATCTCCCCGCTGGAGAATGCGAACGGTCTTAGGGGCGATCGCTTCTGTGACCATTGTCCGCTGCGTCCGTTGCCGCAGTACGTCTAGCTGCTGTCGCAGTCCCTCCAGCCGCTGCTGCATGCGTCCCTTCTCGTTCGCGTCAGGCAAGTTCTTGGGACCGTTGGTGTCGGTCGCTTTTTCCTCGGACAATTGCCGTTCGAGTTCGGCCGCTTGAGTCTCCAGGTGAGCGATCTGCTCCCGATCCACGGGGGAGAGGACCACAATTTCCGGTTCCCGTTTGGTCGGGGTGCTGTCGCCACCACGAAACGTTCGCAAGTCATCGACGTCGGCAAAGACCGCCACCAGCCGGTAATAATCCCGCTGCGTGTACGGGTCGAATTTGTGATCGTGGCACTCGACGCAACCGAGCGTGGCCCCCATCCAGACTCCCCCCAGGTTGCGAATCCGATCCGCATCGTACTTGTGGAGGTATTCCCTGACCTGCACTCCCCCTTCGTGCGAGGTCTGCAGCAGACGGTTGTAGCCGCTGGCGATTTTCTGATCGATTGTCGGCTCCGGCAGCAAATCCCCCGCAAGTTGTTCAATCGTGAACTGGTCGAACGGCAGGTTGTCGTTGAACGCCTTGATGACCCAATCCCGATAAGGTGCGATCGGATGATCCTGGTCGCCGTGGTAACCGACCGTGTCGGCGTAGCGGACCAGGTCCAGCCAGTACATCGCCATCCGTTCGCCGAAATGCCGCGACTCCAGCAATCGGTCAACGAAATGGTCGAATGCCGCAGGATCGGGATCGTTGACGAAGGCCTCCACTTGAGCCGGAGTCGGGGGAAGCCCGGTCAAGTCAAACGTGACTCGGCGAACCAGCGTCACCTTTTCGGCAGGCGGAGCGGGAGCCACCCCTATTTGTTCCAGTCGTGACAGAAGGAAGCGGTCGATGTCGTTCCGCGACCAGTGCGGATCGCGGACTTCTGGAACGGCCGGTCGCCGCGGCGAGAGGAACGACCAATGCGGCTGGTACTCGGCCCCCTCTTCGATCCAGCGCCGCAGTAATGAGATCTCACCAGTGCTCAGCGGTTTTCCCGCTTCCGGTGGCGGCATCCGCACGGAATCGTCAGCCGCAGTCAAGCGCTGCAGCAGTTCACTGGATTCCGGCTGGCCCGGAACAAGGGGACGACGCCCCCCCAGATCGACCCGAGCGCCTTCGGCAGTGTCGAGCCGCAGATTCGCCTGACGGTGGTGCGCATCGGGGCCGTGGCAACGAAAGCAGCGGTCCGCAAGAATCGGTCGGATTTGCCGATTGAAGTCGACCTGTTCGGAAGCTGGATCGGCCTGAACCGGGATTTGGAAGACCCCAACCGCTAGAACGCTCAGCAATGGAAACGCACGGAATCGCATGACATTTTGGTGCGGCGGACGGGCATCTTTCAGATCCCCGATCATGGTCATTTTGTAGGAATGTATCGTGTCAAGATGGAACTGCGCTTGTCAATGGACTGGCAAGCAGCCCCAAACTGGCGTCTTGCTGCATCAGGCAGCACTGCCGACAGAATAATTGAGAAAATGACAGTTGACAGTGGACGAAGAGGAGCTACAATCACGCCATGTATTGAGATTGAATCTCAATATCAATGAATGCTTGGGTTCGGTGATAGCCTCTTTCAGAGTCCTGCAAGTGAATCGATTCAAGCCAGCGCCCCATGCGAACCGCGGTTTTACCCTCATCGAACTGCTGGTCGTCATCGCCATCATCGCCGTCCTGGTCTCGTTGTTGCTTCCCGCTGTCCAGCAGGCTCGCGAAGCGGCCCGGCGCACCCAGTGCAAAAACCACCTCAAGCAGATTGGGCTCGCCTTGCACAATTACCACGACGCCTATTCGGCTTTTCCACCCAGCATCTGCATCGGCCCGGGAGATTTCGGGCAGTGGTCTTCCCAGGCCCGTCTGCTCCCGTATATTGACCAGGCGAACCTCACCAACCTCATCAATTTCCAGCAGAGCTATAGTCTCCAGCCCAACGTCATTGGCACCAGAGTTCCGGTTTACATGTGCCCCAGTGAAGTCAATGACCGTCCGAGCAATTCGGACGGACTCCGGCAGTACCCTATCAACTACGCATGCAACCAGGGCCCCTGGTTCGTCTTTGATCCAGCCGGCCCGCAGGGGCAGGGGAGTTTTCTACCCAACGCCCGCCTCGGCGCCCATAGTTTCACCGATGGGATGAGCAATACGCTGGGGTTTTCCGAGGTGAAAGCCTTTCAGCCGATCGTTAAGGAATCTCCGGTCCCCAGCACCGACCCGCCTGGTTCGGCAGCGATCGTCGGAGCGCTCGGCGCCAGCGGGGACTTCGAAGCGACCGATGGACACACGGAATGGGTGGAAGGGCGGGTGCATCAGACCGGCTTCACCACGACGTTTGCACCGAATACTTTGGTTCCCTATCAGGCCTCCGGTGTGACGTATGACATCGATTACACCTCGGCCGAAGAAGGGGACGGCCCGATGGCAACCTACGCTGCCATCACTGCTCGCAGTTTTCATTCCGGTATCGTGAATGCACTGATGATGGACGGATCAGTTCGAAGTATCAGTTCCAACGTCAACCTGGCAACCTGGCGTGCGCTGGGGACCCGATCGGGGAGCGAAGTGCCCGGCGAATATTAAGAATCCCTAACACAACCCCGAAACGCCTCGAATTTCCCAATCAATCGATGGTTGTGTTAGGGGTTCTAAAGACCTCGCACGGGTCCGCCCGATGCGCAGCTAGCGTCGAGGCGGGGCCCGAGCGTCAAAGCCCCCCATCCGCTTGTCGCCTTTCATTCGCGTACGCTTGCGTCGATTCGCGGTTGCTCACTTCTTTGGTTGCGGCCCGCGCCCGCACCGTGGCTAATACTGGCCCTGGCGTCTCGGGAGATGTATCCTGGAACGCGACTTGAATTCTCTGGCATTCGATAACGGGAGACTGCATGATGGGGCGATCGCACGGGGGACGGTTTGTGGCGGGGGGGCTGTGCCTGGCGGTGGTCGCTTCGGCCTGGCTGGCGCAGGGGGCATTCGTGGACGAATACAAAAGCGGAATCAACTGGCTGGAACCCAAAGTGATCCAACCCGGACCGGTCGGCGGTCCGCCGTCCGATGCCGTCGTGCTGTTTGACGGCAAGAGCCTCTCCGCCTGGCATGGGGGGGAGAAGTGGGAGATTCAGGACGGGTTTGCGATCGCCAAGGAAACGGGGATCACCACCAAAGCGAGCTTCGGCGACTGCCAGTTGCATCTCGAATGGGCCTCGCCCGCCGAGGTCAGCGGGGAAGGACAGGGACGCGGGAACAGCGGCGTTTATCTGATGGAGAAATACGAGGTTCAAATTCTCGATTCGTATGAGAATGGGACGTATTTCGACGGCCAAGCGGGGTCGATTTACAAACAGACTCCGCCGCTCGTCAACGCTTGCCGGCCGCCTGGCGAGTGGCAGACATACGACATCATCTTCTCCGCTCCGCGGTTCAACGATCAGGGGCAGCTCAAACAGTCGGCGACTGTCACTGTCCTGCACAATGGGGTGGTGATCCAGAATCATTTCGAGTTGCTGGGGGGCACCTTCTACGAACGCCCTCCGGAATATCAACCCCATCCTCCCAAAGCCCCAATTCATATCCAGTTTCACGGGAATCCGGTCCGATTTCGCAACATCTGGCTTCGCGAAATTACCCAAAAGGCCCTTCGCAAAGAGAGCTAAACGTGCTCCGAAGCGGCGGTCGATCTCAAGGGATAGGGACCGTCCGGAATCCCGCAGCCAATCATTTCCTGGACTCTGAATTTCACCTCGGAGTTGGGGGAACTTTCGGCAGTCCCCTGCTCCGGCCGTAGCGGATCGGTCGAGAGCATCGTTCCATCAACGCATTTTTTCGCAGCCTCATCGGAAGGTGGCGTTCCGGCGTCTTCGGACGTCCGGTGCCTGGGAGAGGAGCAACCGTGCCGCCCAAACAGCGCGGGACTGACGCGGAGGAACCCATGACGGTCGAAGAACGCCTGAATTCCCTGGAAAAGTCGCTGCGCCGCTGGCGGTTCGCCAGTCTGGGGCTCTCTCTCGCGGTGGCGGGGGTCATCGCCGCGGTGGGGATGGACTATCTCGGCTTGCGCGGCACGATCCGCGCCAAAAAGTTTGTCGTGTACAATGACAAAGGGGCGTCGATCGAGCTGGAGAATTCGCCGCAAGGGGACGGACTGATCAGCATCAACGACTTCCGCGGCCTCCCGCGCGTCCTCCTGGGGAATTCGCAGAAGGGGTACGGCACGCTGGAACTGTATGGGGGAACCGAACACAAAATGGTGTTCCTCGGCGGCAGTGGCTCCGGCGGCCAGATCGCCCTGTACAACAACGAAAAGAAAAAGGTGGTCGATATGCAGGCCACCAAGACGAACAACGGCGCCGTCCTGGTCAACGACTACGACGGCAAGACCGTCCACGGCATGTCGGGTGAACGGCGCTGAGCCAGCACTACGGCGCTCCATTGCGTCCGCGGATCACATTCCAGGCGTCGCTGGCGAAGGGGTCCACCAGTCGGGCCAGTCCGGCTGCGGCCATTTCGGTTCCCGAGAAGAACCGCCCGGGGCGGGTCCATTCGATCAGTTTGTCCAGCGGCATGTCGAACAGCTTTGACAGAAGCTGGTCCATCTGCGTTTCCAAGTCCCCGAAGTGCCGCGTCCATTCGGCTGCTTCTTCCAGTCGGACGTTCTCCTCACTCGACCACCGCACCGGGTGAAAATAGAGATACGACGTCGGCGTGACGAATCGGCGACGGCACGCGGCAAACGGGACCAAAGCGGCTGAGGAACACTCTCCCAGCACCACGCCGGTTGCTTCGAGCCCGCGCAGGCGAATCAGCGCCGCGAGCGACAGCCCCACATAGGCGCTCCCGCCGCATGAGTCGAAGTAGATCGTCCCGCGGCTGCGCGGCGCCACTTCCATGAGGGTCTCGATCAATTCCGTCTGTTTCTCGGTGAGATCTCCCGCCAGCGCGATCTCCCAGCCGTGCCGGGATTCCTGGGAACTGTCGGTACGGGTAATTCGTCGAGGTGGAGGGTCGGTTTTCACAAAGGGGAGTGGCGTTGAGGAGAGGTATTGACCAGCCGCCGACAGAATCATGATTGCGGCGCCCGCAGGAGGGCATCGTTCCACCGGCGATGGTTGCTGTCGGCTGCATTGGACGGGGATTCATCCGGGAGTATACATTACGGCCCGTCGGTTTCACATGGCGTCCCACCGCCTGACACCGAGCCGACGAGACTTCCGATTTCTCCCACCACCCCTTGCCCGGAGTTGCCATGCCACGCCCACCTGCTGAACGGACACCAGACGCGGTCGCCTCGCGCCGCGGGTTCCTCGCCGCGTCCGCCGGCCTGGTCACCAGTTTTACGATCGTCCCCCGGCACGTTCTGGGAGGTGCAGGATTTTTGGCCCCCAGCGAGCAGGTGAATATCGGGGGGATCGGTGCCGGGGGGATGGGGGGTGGTGACATCGCCACGGTCAGCAAGCTGGGGGCCAATATTGTGGCACTGTGCGACGTCGATCAGACGCGGGCCGCCGGTTCGTTCAACAATTTTCCCAAGGCGCGCCGCTACAAGGATTTTCGGGAGATGCTCGACAAGGAGTCGCAACGGATCGACGCCGTCACCGTGGGAACTCCTGACCACACCCATGCCGTCGCGGCCATCGCCGCGGTCAAGGCGGGCAAGCACGTCTATTGCCAGAAACCGCTGACGCACACCCTGCATGAATGCCGGGAATTGACGAAAGCCGCTCAGAAGGCGGGGGTCATGACCTCGATGGGGAATCAGGGACACGCCTCCGAGGGATCGCGGCTGACCAATGAGTGGATTCAGGCCGGTTTGATCGGCGAAGTGCGGGAAGTCCACACCTGGTCCGATCGGGCGGGCCGGTTGTGGAAGCAGGGGATCGCCCGTCCCACCGACACCCCCGCCGTTCCCGCCACGCTGGACTGGAATTTGTGGCTGGGGCCGATCGCCGACCGCCCCTATCACCCTGCCTATGCCCCGCATCATTGGCGCGGCTGGTGGGATTTTGGGACCGGCGCGCTGGGAGACATGGGTTGCCACATCATCGATCACCCGGTGTGGGCGCTGAACCTGGGGGCTCCCACGGCAGTGGAAGCGCGAACCACACACGACGGGACGCTCCTCGAGGGAAACAAGTTGAATTTCGATTCGTTCCCGATCGCGGCGACGATCTTCTACGAGTTTCCCGCCCGCGGCAATCTCCCTCCCGTCCGCATGACGTGGTACGACGGCGGGCTGATGCCTCCGACCCCGACTGAGATGCCCGCCGGGCAGCGGCTTCCCGACAACGGCGTGCTGTACGTTGGGAGCAAAGGGAAGATGTATCACAGTTCCCACGGCGGGATGCCGCAGGTGCTCCCCGTGTCGTTGCAGGAGCAGGCGCAGGGGATCGCCAAGACGATGCCGCGTTCGCCGGGACATTACGAAGAATGGGTGCAAGCTTGCCGGGGAGGTGCCAAACCGATGGCCAGCTTCGATTATTCCGGGCCGCTGACCGAAACGGTGTTGCTGGGCGTTCTGGCGCTGCGCGCCCCCGGCACGCGATTGGAATGGGACAGCGCCAACCTCAAGGTGAAGAACGCTCCGGAAGTGAATCAGTACGTCCACACCGAGTACCGCAAGGGCTGGGAGTTGTGAGCGCAGAGTCCGCGCAGGTCGGCGACGCGGGGGCGCTTATGCCCCCAGGTCGTTCCGCCGGGAGCGCCCTCCTGCGACAAAGTTCACGCTCACCACGACCAGACAGGTCACGCCATGCAGGAGTTCGTCATCGAGTCGCTGGAGGACCATCGTCTGGATCCGTACCGCGCCCTGAAGCAATCGCGAGCCGAGCCTTCCCGCACGTTCATCGCCGAAGGAGAGAAGCTGGTCCGACGGTTGATCGACAGCCCCTGCCGCACTCAGTCGGTTTTATGCACCGCGGCGGCCCGCGCGCGGCTGGAACTGGATGCCCGGCTTCCCGCAGAGACGCCACTGTACCTGACCACCACGGCGCAGATTTCGTCGCTGGTCGGATTTCAGTTTCATCGGGGGGTCTTGGCGTGTGGCGTCCGTCCGGAACCTCCCAGTTTGGAGTCGCTCTGCCATTCACCCGCAGCTCCTGCGACGTCGCTGATCGTCGCCTGTCCCGACATCCGTGATCCGGAAAACCTGGGAACCATCATCCGGACGACCGCGGCGCTGGGGGGAATGGGAATCATCGCCGGGCTGACCGGAACGGATCCCTTCTCCCGTCGCGTGTTGCGGACTTCGATGGGAACCGTTCTGCAACTGCCGATCGTCCGGACCGACGGGTGGATCGAGGCGCTCGACAGACTCCGCCAATCCGGATTCGAGACGATTGCCACTGTCCTGGAGTCCACGGCCCAACCGCTGGAGGATGTGCCGGGGCCGAATCGGGCGGTCGTGTTCTTCGGCAATGAGGACTCCGGCCTGCCGGCGGACCTGGTGGCGGGGTGCGATCGCCGCGTCACGCTTCCGATGTCCGCGGGGGTCGATTCGCTCAACGTGGCGGTTGCCGCCGGCATCGTGTTGTATCACCTGACGCGTCCGGCTCCGGGGACCGGCGGTTGATGGGGAACGAATCTGGCGAGACAGGCCGGTCTTTCGGCGCAGGGCAGAACCCCGGAAGCGACTTTGGTGGAAAGTGAAACCAGTCAGGGAGACGATCATGCGTGGAACACTGCTGTGGGGAGTCATCATGCTGCACGTCGGAATCTCAACCACTTTGGGGCAGGAGTACGGCCCACCCGATCGCGACGCTCCGGGAGATCCGATGGTCCAGGAGTCACTGGCAAAAATCGCCTCTCGGCTTCATGGAACCTTCGCTGACGATCTGAAGTCATTGGCGGACTGGGAGTCGCGACGCGCCGCATATCGCGAAGAATACCTGTACATGCTGGGACTGAGTCCGTTGCCGGAGCGAAATCCGCTCAAACCCACGATCACCGGCACACTGACCGGCGATGGCTTTGTCGTCGACAATCTGCACTATCAGAGTCGGCCCGGTTTGTACGTCACGGCCAATCTGTATCGTCCGGACAAGGTCGGGGCAGACGAACGGTTGCCGGCGGTTCTCTATGTGTGCGGCCATTCGGGACGGGGACGGGACGGCAACAAGACCGCTTTCCAATCGCACGGCATGTGGTTTGCGCGGCATGGGTACATCTGCCTGGTCGTCGATACGCTGCAACTGGGCGAGATCGCCGCGATCCATCATGGCACGTATCGCGAGAACCGCTGGTGGTGGCATTCTCGCGGCTACACGTCGGCGGGGGTCGAGTGCTGGAACGGAGTGCGGGGGATCGATTATCTCGTCAGCCGTTCGGACGTCGATCGCGAGCGGATCGCCGTCACCGGGATCAGCGGCGGCGGCGCAGCGACGTTTTGGATCGCCGCTGCCGATGAACGGGTTCGCGTCGCCGTGCCGGTCAGCGGGATGGCCGATCTCCCGTCGTACGTCACGAACCGGGTGATCAACGGGCACTGTGATTGCATGTTCCTGTACAACACGTTCGAGTGGCCCTGGACGCGGATCGCCGGACTTGTCGCCCCCCGTCCACTGCTGTTCGTCAACAGTGATCAGGACGCCATTTTCCCCATGGATGCCAACGAGCGGGTGATCAATCAACTCGAACGGCTGTACAGCCTGTACGGGGCGGGGGACCGGGTGGACAGCGTCGTCAGCGTCGGCGGTCATGCCTACCGCCAGGACATTCATCAGGCGGTCTACCGGTTCATCAACACGCACCTCAAGGACGATTCCCGAATCGTCACTGACAGCGAGGTCGATCTCGTCGAAGAGCGTCCCGGTCAGCCCGCGGTCCACCCCATCGAGCCGCGCCGCCTGCGCGTGTTTCCCACGGATGGCGACCTCCCTGCCGATCAGTTGAATACGACGATCGACGAGCATTTCGTCCCGGCGGCGCAAGTGGCAGTTCCGGCGATGGTCCAGTTCGCACCCTGGCAGAAGCAAATGCGCGCGGAACTGCGGCGGGTGGTCTTTCGGACGATCCCCGAACAGGTTGCCGCCGCGCGGGTGGTCGCTCGGGAATCCAGCCCATGGACGCGGCTCCAGACGCAGGAGGGGATCAACGTGCGGGTGGAAGCGCTCCCGCCCCCCCAGGCGCGACCGGCCCGGGTTTTACTCGTCGTGGCCAACACCGCGGGAGAATCTCAGAACCCTAACCGGTTTCAGGGACTCTCGAAACCAGGGGATCTCATGTATCACCTGGAACCGCGCGGCATCGGAGAGTCGCGCTGGACTGTGAAAAATCCCCCCAACTACGTAGCCCGCTCGCACGTGCTGCTGGGCCGCACCGTCGACACCGGGCGCGTTCGGGACGTCCTGGCCACCGCCCGCTATCTGCGAGAAATCCATCCCGACCTCCCGCTGCACGTCGCGGGACGGGGCGCCGCCGGCCTCATCGCGGCCTATGCCGCGCTCTGGGAACCGGAGATTGGCGGCCTGCTCCTCGACCAGCCCCCGGCGACGCACATGGATCCGGGCGCCCCACAATTCCTCAACATCCTGCGCGTGGCCGACGCCCCAGACCTGGTGGGACTGTTGGCCCCCCGTCCGGTGACCATCCTGAGCCGCGACGACCGCTGGAAAAAGACCGCGGCGATCTACGCCGCCGCTGGAGCTAAGGAGAAATTGTCGTTGGAGGAGCATCACTATGAATAACGATCCGATAGTTGCCGAGATTCGTCGGGTCCGTAACGAACTGCTTTCCAAGTGCAACGACGATTTGGGTACGCTGTTTCGCTATTTGAAAGAGAGGGAAAGGACCAGTGGAAAACGGTATGTGAGTTATCCCCCTAGGCGATATTCCTCCGCAGACCTCCCCGTCGTAACTCCCACCGAATAATCGGTATCGGCATTCATGACGGCACAACGCTGAGCCAAATTGGGAGTCAGGCAGCGGCAAGCGCGCCTACCAGTCGGTCGAGGGCCTGACAGGTGGAAGTCGATCACCTATGGCACGGTAGTTTCTCAGAATGCATCCTTTGACTCACGGCAAAGCCGCTGCAAATCTTCAAAAAACCGGGGATAGGTCTTGCTCGTACACCCGGGGTCGGCGATGGAGATTCCAGGCGCTTTCAACCCGGTGACGGCAAAGCTCATTGCCATGCGGTGGTCGTTGTATGTCTGCACCAGGGCGGGGAGCACCGGACGGGGATGGATCGTCAGGCCGTCGGGATGTTCCTCCACCTGCTGACCGATTCGCCGCAACTCCGTGGCGACCGCTGCGATCCGGTCCGTCTCCTTATGCCGAATATGCGCCACATGACGAATCCGCGTCGGACCCTCGGCGAACGGCGCGATGGCCGCCAGCGTCTGGGCCGTGTCGCTGATGGCGTTCATGTCAACATCGACGCCGCGCAAGGGCCCCCCGCGAACGGTGATGACATCGGCGTCGAATTCCACCCGGCACCCCATCCGCTCCAGCACGTCCACGAATCCCACGTCCCCTTGCAGCGATTCTCGCGACAGGCCGGGGATGCTGACCTCGCCGCCGGTGACTGCCGCGGCGGCGAAGAAATAGCTCGCCGCCGAGGCATCCGGTTCGATCTGGTAGTCGCGCGCTTGATAGGGATGTGGCTGGATTCGGAACGTCCCCCCGTGATCGACCTCGATCGCAACGCCGAACGCCTCCATCACGCGCTGCGTCATCACCACGTAGGGTTCGGAGACCAGCGGCCCCTCCACTTGAATCGTGATCGGGGCCTTCGCCGCCGGAGCGGCCAACAACAGCGCGCTCAGGTACTGGCTGGAAATCGACGCTCCCACGCGGGCGATTCCCCCCTTCAATCCCGCGGCGCGGACGATCACCGGTGGACAGTCATCGGCCGATTCGCAACGCACGTCAGCCCCGAGCTGCTGCAGTGCCCCGGCCAGTTCGCCAATCGGCCGCTCGCGCATCCGGGAGCTGCCATCCAGGCGAAACACCCCGTGACCCAGGGTACACAACGCCGTCAGAAAGCGAATGCTGGTGCCGCTGTTTTCCAGCCACAGCTCTCCTCCGGCGACGGTCGGCCCCCCCTGACAACCGACGATCGTCGCGGTTTGCCGCGCCGGATCATGATCGACCTCCAGTCCCAATCGACGGAGACTGTCGATCATCACCTGCGTATCCTGGGAATCCAGAACGCCGGTGAGACGACTCGTTCCCTGAGCCAATGCGGCAATCGGCAGGGCGCGATTGGTCAGGCTCTTGGAACCGGGGGGACGCACCGTGCCGCGCAGTGCAACGGTCGTCGGGTGCATTTCGAGCGGGATGGTCATCCAGCAATTATAGGTTGGCCGGGGGAGAGTGAAAACGGCCGGCGTGAGGCGTACTTGGGAAAGCCGTTCCTTCCGTGCTGGCCAGTGACTTGATTTCCACCCGGTAGTTCAGGCGGGAAGCTTCAATGGCCTCCCGAGCCGTCGCGGGTTCGTTGAGCTCGGCTCCTAAGGTCGGCCACCACAAAAGGATGTTTTCGGAGTTCATTACACAGCCCGACTGTACCCCTGTGAACGCTTCGATCCGCCGGTTGCCCGACGAACCGCATCACTCGGGGTCAAGGTGACTGGCTAAGCCTTCCCTTGTACGACTCTTTCATTCGCTACCTTTCTCCGGCTTTCGCCGACGCACCCAGACCCCGTTTCCTCCCCCCGGTTCATCCTTCATTCCACAGGATTGCACTGCCCGGGCAGACTCTCGCCGAGAGTTTGGTAGCGGCAGAATGTTCGGCAAACTGATACAATGGCCGGTCGCGAAAGGAAGGTGCAGAGTGAACGCCATAAGAGCCACTTGGAAAAATGGGCAGATCGTGCCGGACGGGCCGGTGGACTGGCCCGACGGATGTGAAGTCCTCGTTGAACCAGTTCCAGGGCCTCTTGAAAAGATCGGCATTGACGAAGCCGACTGGCGCGACGACCCCAACAGCCTCGCCGATTGGGAATCCTGGATCGCAACTTTGGAACCGCTGGAATACACCGACGACGAACATGCCGCGTTCGCCCGGTTTGACGAACAAATGCGCCGCTACAATATCGAAGCCGTGCGCCGGCAGATGGAGGACGCGCGGCAATGAAGCGCTACCTGCTGGATACTGGAATTGCGCAGGACTTCATTAACGCTCGGCACGGCGTCCGAGACCGGGCCGATCAGTTCCGGCACCAAGGGTGCCGAATCGGTATCTGTGTACCGGTTCTCGGTGAACTTTGGTCCGGCGTCGAAGGGAGCGTTTCGCGTGAGCGCCATACACATCGGTTGCGGATCGGGATGTCGCGACTGGTGCTCCCGGCGTTTTTCGGCCGGAAGCGGGAAGAAGACCGGTCAAGCGAGTCGCCAAACGCACTAAGGAGCCGTTCGGAATCAAGTTTCCTGATTGATGTTGACTTGGATCGGTAGAATATGCGACTGTTGGCGTTATGCCGGATGCAAATGTTGTGGAAGGACTCCGCTTGAAATATCGCGCGCTGGTCGG
>JBJXGA010000437.1:0-2641 GCA_046152955.1 Planctomycetales bacterium
CATATCCACCAGAACGTTCCCCTTCCGGCAACCAGCCAGCGCTCCGTCCTCCCCCAGCATGACCTGCCGCACATCGGTGGGGAAACCGACGATCGAAAAGATGATATCCGAGGCGGCGGCCACCTCGCGCGGCGAGGTGCCCCAGGCCGCTCCCTTGGCCAGCAGCGGTTCGGCCTTTTCCTTGCGTCGATTGTAGACTGTCGCCTGAAATCCGGCGGCCATCAGGTGGCCCACCATGCTGGCCCCCATGACCCCCGTTCCAATCCATCCAATCCGCGTTTGGCCAGGGGTAATCGTCGGAATGCTCATCGGTGTTGCTGATCTCTGAGAGAAAAGTCACTGGGCGGAATCGCCCGTCGATCGTCGTGAGAAGTATATCGCCCCACTTCCATGAAGTCACCCGTCCACCCTGGGAGGCCGGGTCGATCGCGAAGGCGAGGTTTGATCCGGGACCGTTCCGGGACGACTCCTTCCCACGGGATCGAACCTCCACTACCCTATTGTGCTCCCGTGCGGACCGTCGGGAATCGGCGTGTTTCCCCTGGTTTCGGTCCGCAGGCATCCCGCTTTGTTTTGACGCACTCCATGTTCACCAAAGTTTCCACCGACGCCGAATTTGTCCGCGGCGAACACGACATCCTCCACTTCTGGCGCGAACAGCGGATTTTTGACCGACTCCGCGACCAGAATCGGGACAAGCCCCGCTGGAGTTTCATCGACGGGCCGATCACCGCCAACAACCCGATGGGGGTGCATCACGCCTGGGGCCGGTCGTACAAAGACGCTTACCAGCGGTTTTTCGCGATGACGGGGCGGGCACTCCGCTATCAGAACGGTTTCGATTGCCAGGGGCTGTGGGTCGAAGTCGAAGTCGAGAAGGAACTGGGACTGGGGACGAAAAACCTGATTGTCGCCCACGGCATGGAGCGGTTCGTCGAGGCGTGCAAGCAGCGGGTGCTGACGTTCGCGGCCCGCCAGACCGAACAGTCGATCCGCCTGGGGTACTGGATGGACTGGGACGACCCGGCCACGTTGCGGAAATTGGCCGCTGGAATCGGGAAGCCTGAGCCGCTTTCCATCACCACCCCCACCGGGAAATCGGCGATCGGAACTGCCGAGGAACTTGTGGCCCGCCTGGGAAATCCTGAATGGGGGGGGAGCTACTTCACGTTCTCAACGGAGAACAATGAGACGATCTGGACATTTCTCAAAAAGTGCCACCAGCGCGGGAAAATCTATCGCGGACACGATGTGATGCCCTGGTCGGGGCGCGGCGGGAGCGCCTACAGCCAAATGGAGGTGGCCGAAGGACGGAAGCTCACGACGCACAAGTCGGTCTTCCTGAGGCTGCCGCTCAAGGGGCGCGACCACGAATATCTGCTGGTTTGGACGACGACTGCCTGGACGCTGACCAGCAACGTCGCGGCGGCGGTCAATCCGCAATTGGAATACGTCCGGCTGCGGACAAAGCGCGACGGAGCGATCTATTATTTTGCCAAGGAGAATTTGGAGTTTCAGCGTCTGGCCAAGGAGTTCAAGGAAGGTTTCGGACGTCCCGAATGGAGTTGGCCCAAAGGGGTCGCCAAACTCAAGTCGATCGCTCAGATCTTCAAGGAACAGGGGGGATACGAAGTCCTCGGCTCGCTCCCGGGGGCCGAGTTGATCGGATGGGAATACCACGGCCCGTTCGACGAGTTGCCGGCTCAGCAACAATCTGGCGGCTTGCCGACAAATCTGGCGCTCGGGACCGCCACGGGAATTTCGTGCCATCGGGTGATCGACGGGGGGCGCGATCAGGAAGGAAACGCGCTGGTGCTGGCGGGTGAGGGGACCGGAATCGTCCATGTCGCCCCCGGCTGCGGCGACGTCGATCATGTGCTGGGCAAAAACCTGGGAATCGTGGCGATCGCCCCCCTGGGTGAGGATGGCCGATTTATCGAAGGGTTCGGTCCGTTTGTCGGTAAAGAAGCGGTCGATCGGCAGACTGCCGAATTGGTTTTCGACCAACTGAGGGAGAAGAACCTGCTGGTGGCCGTGGAGGAATATCCGCACATCTACCCGCACTGCTGGCGGACTGGCGACGAATTGGTGTTTCGGCTGGTGGACGAGTGGTTCATCAACATGGACTGGCGCGACGAAATCATGGAGGTCGTCCGCCAAATCCAATGGCTTCCGGAGAGCATCGATGGACAGACGCGCGAGATCGAGTGGCTGACCAATATGCGCGACTGGATGATCTCCAAGAAACGCTTCTGGGGGCTGGCGCTGCCGATCTGGGTCGATGAGGATGAAAGTGTCCCCTGGAACGATCCTTCAAAGTTCGAGGTGATCGGCTCGCTGGCCGAGCTTCGGGAGCGGGCGGTCGAAGGCTGGGACGAGTTTGCCGGACACACGCCACATCGCCCTTGGATCGACAAGGTGAAGATCCGCAATCCCAAGACCGGCAACCTGATGACGCGGATTCCCGACGTGGGAAATCCGTGGCTCGATGCGGGGATCGTGCCCTTCTCAACGATGCACTACAACAGCAATCGCGAAGAATGGCGAAAGTGGTATCCGGCGGATCTCGTCACCGAGTGCTTCCCCGGCCAGTTCCGCAACTGGTTCTATTCGCTGCTGTCGCTGGGGACGATGATGATGT
>JBJXGA010000379.1:0-27421 GCA_046152955.1 Planctomycetales bacterium
TGCGTCGATCCAAAACGCCCCCCCTGGCAACTTTCCGCCAGATACTGGATCGCCTTCTCGACGTGGGACACGTAGTGCGGATCATGCAGCCAGGCGAGCGCCGCCAGCGCCGTTGTTTCGATCGACAGTGCATCGCCGGTGCTGCCGACCACCGACACGGTGGCTCCTGCCAGCGCCCCGGTGTCCAACTGTTTGCCGGCCAGCCTGTCCAGCAGCGACGCCGCGCCGTTGCGATCCCCGGCCATCCGCAGGACGTTGGCCGCCAGGGCCAGAACATACGTGTTCGCCGTTCGATCCGCGGCGGTCCGAATCCAATTCACCTCCGTCGTCAGGTCGGCATCGACCCCGGCGGAGAGGAGCGCCCAGACGTTGTAGGTGGTGGCGACCTCCGGCTCCGCCAGCCAGGTATGCAGGGTGTGCGTCTGGCGTTGGAAGGTTCCGTGGCCATCGCGCTGGGCCAACAGCCAGACGCGGGTCCGTTCCAGCAGGTCGGGATCGACTGGTCGGACCGCGTTCATTTCCGTAAACTCCAGGAGGCCGTAGGCGGTGAGGGCGTCGTGCCCTGGATCGGCGCCGAACCACTCGAATCCACCGCTTTTGCATTCGAATTGACGCAGCCGATCGTAGCCCCGATTGAGAATCTCGGCGCTCTGTTCGATCAACGCCACCGGCACTCCGTGATGCGACAGGAAATACTGCTGCGCCATCACCAGGGGATAGACCGTCGCGCTGGTTTGTTCGAAGCAACCGTTGGGTTCGCGAATGAGCGCTTGCAGGGCGCCGGTCATACTGGCGAGGGGGGAGGGAAAGACCTCGACCTGCGTTTCGAGACTGGCGGCAACCAGATCCGGAGGAATGACGAATTCATGCCGCGCGGGGGCTGCCTGATCCAGCAAGCCGCCGCCGGTAATTTCCATCGGAAATCCGGCGGGACGCACGGTGATCGGGCGGGTGACCCGATCACGATACGCTCCAGCCGTCGCGGCGATTGTCACGTCGAACCGTCCGTTGTGCCGCCCGACACTCAGATCGACCAGCCTTCGCTGGCGCGACGCCGCCGACAGTGAAAGAGTCTGATCGTCGACGGAATTGTCGGCGAATCGGGCTTCGACGGAGAAGGTGACCTGATCCAGTGCGCTCGACGTGGTGTTGACGCTGACGACCGGGAGAAGGATGCGGTCCCCTTGCGTGACTTCCAGCGGCAACTTGGGTTCCAGGTAAAACGGATTGACCGATTCAAGGAGAGTGGTTCCGCTCCCCAAGGCGCCCGAGCCGGTGAAGGCATCCGCCAGGACGCGGAACGTCGTGACGGCGTCATTCAATGCGAACTCGATGGAGGCTTCCCCCTGTTCGTTAGTTTTTAAGCCAGCGTGCCAGAACAGCGTTTCGGTGAAGTCTGTGCGGTCCCCCGGTTGGCGATTTGGATGCAAGTCGTGCGCGTAGACACGGGTGTAGACAAAGTCATTGGCTGGCCGCAAGGATTTGTCTGCTGCCGCCTCGAGGCGAAAGTCGCCCAGTTCTTTTTGAGCCAGGATCGCCCCCAGCCGCCTCCGCCGTTCGCCGACGGGGACCGCCAATTGCCTCCCTGCGTCCCGTCGCTGCGGAATCCCCTCCCGGACGAGGCGTTCACCCCGTTTGGATTTTTCGACGCTGGAACTCTTGTCGTTGCCAAGCTGCAGCGCATCGACCGGCCCGGATTCTACGGCCGACCTTGCAAACAGGACGAATCGGTCTTCCCAGAGCTCACTCGCCAACGGCTGACAGGCTGGCTCCAAAAGAGCCAGGACGCGGCGCGCTGAATCCTGATGCCGCTCGACGAATTCCTTCCAGTCGACCAGCGCAAATCTTCGCCACCCCTGTGTTCCCAGGAGCAGGTCGATGGCCAATTCAGAATGGGGATTCTGTGCGTCGAGATAGACCCGCGCATCAGCCAGTTCGCGGACCTCGTTTTCCAGGTAGACCATGGCAGGCAGCCGCGGGGTTTGATCGCGCTGGTCGATCAGCTCCAGCACGGAATCGTCGGTAACCGTCAAACCGACGACGGCACTCACGGGGCGCCCCCGTTCGTCGAGCGTCTTCACCTTTACGGCGGCTTTGCCCCCCGGTGAATAGGTTTTGGCATCGGGTGCGAGCGTCACGCGCACCGTATGCGAGGGCTGCCGGAACACGAGTCGCTCGGCGAGTGGCGCCCCGGCCTCATTCCAGACCGTCACGGTCAGGACTCCCGCGACTTCCGGCGGAACTTCGAACGTGACCGTCTGGCTGCGGCCGACTCCCTGGGGGACCAACTGCCGGTCCAAAATCGTTTCCCGCTGTGCGAGCGTGGCAACGAGTTTGCCACTCGTCGCCGCGATCTCCAGGCGAATTGGCTCGCGTTTCCGAAAGGTGTTGCGCGTCGCACGAATCACGGCCCCTTCGGGCTTGACGAGAGGCAATGGAAACTCGGTGGGGATCCCGGAGGGCTCGGTGATGGTGAGCAGGTAGCTGCGGCCCGCCTGCGGGGTGAATTCGAATCGGCCCCGTCCCTCGTGCTCGCTTTGGAACCGCGCCACCTCGCGCCGCTCGTCGTCGATGACGATCCCGGCCAGATCGGCCGGTTTCTTCGCCGGAGTCCGGGCTTCAAAATAGACCCGATTGAGCAGCCCGGCGATCAGTTCTCCCCCTTCGGGATACAGCGCGAGATCGACCGTTTGCAGCAGGATGGGAATCGTCTTGGAGGCAGTCTCCGCCGCTCCGCTGTCGTCGATGACGATGGCCAGCGTCCCTTCGCCACGAGTCATTGTTGGCGGGAGGGGGAAGCGGATGGCGCCGTTCCCTTCATGGTCGAGCGTCGCCGAACCGCGATAGGCTTCGGCATCGTCCACGCGCGCCGTCACGGTCAGGCGGGCGTCAACGGGGGTTCCCCCTTCGGCCCGTTCGACGTGAATTGTCGCCACCACCTCGTCCCCCGCTCCGTAGCCATCGCGGAGGAATTTGATCTGCGTTTTGAGCCGCGGCGCCCGATATTCGCGGATGTCGAACCGGCGCTCGGCCGGGGTGTGACCATGTTGCGGGAACGTGATCTTCGCGCTGTATTCCCCGCCGGACATCCGCTCAGGGACCAGCCAGGAGAAACCGATCACTCCCTCTTCGGTTGCCACGACGCCTGAGGCGACGGCGTCCCCCTGGGAGCCGATGATCTGCACTGCCGCCTGAATCGCCAGATTGTCCGGGAGCGGCTTCCGGGTCGCATGATGGAGGACAACTCCTCGCACAAACAGCGTTTCACCGGCTCGATATAGCGGCTTGTCGGTCGAAACGAACGTCAGGTAGCGCTCGGCGCCACCCAACGCATCGGAACCTGGAAGGCCAGGGGAACCCTTCGATTTCGACTCATCGGCTCGATCATCGCTCATGAGCCGACTGGCGGCTCCCGCTCCAACGCAGAGCATCCCGGTGACAAACGTGCGGCGCGTGAGGGGGGTGGTGAACATCGGAAGCTCCTGAATGGGAAATCGGGACACGATTCCGGTCGGTCCCTGGCAGAAAGACGATCACCACCCCAACCTTATTACGCCCAAATCGCCACCTGTCCGAATTCAGGCCGCTCGGACGCTCATCCACAGAAGATACCTCACCGCATTCCCGCCCCCCGTTTTGCAATTTGCATCTTGCATTTCTCATTTTGCAAAATCTAAAATCTGAAATCTCAGGACTCAGGACTCAGGACTCAGGACTCCCATCCCGCCGAACTTTCGTTTCCAAACGCTCCCCAGTACAGTCTCTGGTTGCGGGCACGGGGTGGATCATCACTTTTCGGGGAGAATCATTGATGCGGCGTGTGTCCCTGGTTTCGGCGGCCCTCGGTATTCTCGGCTTGGCCCTGCTCGTCCAGCATCGACCGGGGGTGGGGCGCGCGGCCCTCGCGGCTGCGGCGGACGCCGTGGTCGAGCCCATTGCGGTCGCCCCGGCCGACTGGCCCTGGTGGCGTGGTCCGAATCGGAATGGGATTGCGGCAGCCAACCAGTCTCCGCCCCTCACTTGGAGCGAGACCGAGAACGTCCTGTGGAAGGCGTCCATCCCTGGGCGGGGACACGGCTCTCCGACGGTCGTGGGGGAACAAGTCGTTCTAGCGACCGCCGACCACGATCGCGAAGTGCAGTCGGTGCACTGTTTTGACCGCCAGACCGGGCAGCAACAATGGCAGACTGAAGTCCATCAGGGAGGCTTCGAAACCAAGGGCAACAGCAAGAGTTCGCTCGCCTCTTCGTCGGTCTGTTGCGACGGACGGCGACTGTTCATCAACTTCTTGCACGCCGGAGCGATCTACACCACGGCGCTCGACCGACAGGGCAAACAACTTTGGCAGACGAAAATCACCGACTATATCCTGCATCAAGGGTTCGCTTCGTCTCCGGCGGTGTACCAGTCGCTGGTCATCGTCTCCGCCGACAACAAGGGAACCGGTCTGATCGCCGGACTCGATCGGGGGACCGGAAAGCTCGTCTGGAAACAGGAACGCCCCCAGTTTCCCAATTACACCTCTCCGATCATCCTCAACGTGGCGGGGCGCGATCAGCTCCTGTTCACCGGTTGCGACCTGGTGACGAGTTTTGACCCGCTCACCGGCGAGAAGCTCTGGGAAATCGCCGGTTCGACCACCGAGTGCGTGACATCGACCATCACCGACGGACGGCTGATTTTCACCAGCGGAGGCTACCCCAGGAACCATCTCTCCGCGGTCCGCGCCGACGGGAGCGGCAAGGTGGTTTGGGAGAATGGCTCTCGGGTCTATGTCCCTTCCATGGTGATTCGCGACGGCTACTTGTATGCCGTCCTGGATGCCGGGGTCGCCACTTGCTGGAAGTGCGACAGTGGCGAGGAAATGTGGACGCAGCGCCTGGGGGGGACGTTCAGCTCGTCGCTGGTGCTCGTCGGGGATCGGATTTTCGCGACCAACGAAGCGGGTGTCACCTTCATTTTTCGGGCCAATCCCCAGGCGTTCGAAGCGCTGGGACAAAATCAACTTGGCGAAGATGTGTACGCCACGCCGACGATCGCCGGTAGCCGAGTTTACATGCGCGTCGCCGCCCTCCGCGACAACCAGCGGCTGGAAACGCTGTATTGCCTTGGGGATGGGCAATGATGTGAGGGAGGGCTGCCGGGAAGTGCGGAGGCAAGGTATGATGTGGACCTGGATTTCTGATATGAACGATGAAAAATGAGAAGTGCAACATGCAAAATGCAATTTGACGGTTGGGGCTTGGACGGAAATTTGATGGATGCGGGGAGTGCTTTGGGAACTCTTTTTTAGGATGATTCGATGCTGGGAGCGGAATTGACGCCGGGGGAATACCTGGAACGGTGCGCCGAAGTGTTTGGCACGTTAGATCATGGGCAGCTTGAGTCGCTGGCGGACGACTTGTATGGCGCCTGGCAGCGGCAGAAATTCGTCTTCGTCTGTGGGAATGGTGGGAGCGGATCCAATGCGTCGCATCTGGCGGCGGATGCCGGAAAGAACACTCTGCGGCGCGAGGATTTCACGAACGATCAGGCGCGGCGGCTCAAGATCTGGAGCCTGACCGACAACACCCCGAACATCCTGGCATGGGGAAACGACGAAGGGTTTGATCGCATCTTCGTCGAGCAACTCAAGAACGTGGCGACGCCGGGGGACGTGTTGATCGCCATCAGCGGCTCGGGCAACAGTCCCAACATCCTTCGGTCGGTTGAATGGGCCAAGACCCACGGCCTCACCACCTGGGGAGTGACGGGGTATGACGGGGGGAAGTTGATCCGACTGGCCGACAAATCGCTGCATGTCCCGCTGGACGACATGGGTATGGTGGAGTCAATTCACCTGACGGTCTTCCACTGGGTGCTCAACGACCTCTATGGACGGGTCAATCAGGTCGGGCGCTATCGCCCGCAGTCGTCCGAGGCGCCAAGAACTCCCATTCGAGCATAGTCGGCCACTTGATCCGGCGGTCGATCCAACGGATTGGCGAGACGTCACGAGCCGGCCGGTCGGAGCGTGATTTCTGAAGTGAATGTCTCAGGGGCCGGTGGCGCAGTGAAATCGTTATGTCATTGTTTCTTGGGATCGAGATCGGTGGGACGAAGCTGCAACTCGCGATCGGTGCGGGGGACACGGCCACGGTTCGGGCGTTCTGGCGGGCGGAGGTCAACGCACTGGCGGGGGCGGAGCCGATTCGAGGGCAGATCGTCGAGGGGGTGGAGCGGCTACTGAGTCAGACGGGGCTGACACGACAGGACATTTCCGGAGTGGGGGTCGGCTTCGGCGGACCGGTGAATACCGCCGATGGACGGACGATTCTCAGCAATCAGGTCGCGGGGTGGCAGGACTTCCCCCTGGTGCAGTGGATCGAACAGACGCTGGGCTGGCCCGCCGCGCTGCACAATGACGCCGACTCCGCCGCTCTGGCGGAAGCGCGGTTCGGCGCCGGACAGGGGCTCGATCCGGTGATGTATGTCACGGTCGGATCGGGGATCGGCGGGGGACTTGTCAGCCGGGGCTCGATTTTTCGAGGATCGGGGGCCGGAGCGATGGAGATCGGCCACTTGCGCCCGGCGAATCCCAAGCTGCGCGCCGAATCCAGCGGTTGCTCGGTCGAAGAGATCGCGTCCGGTTTCGGTCTGGAATCGCGAGCCCGCCAGGCGATCGCCGAACTGGAAGGAGCGGGCTTCTCCCCCGCAGCCGAAAACCTGAACCGCCAGCGTTACGGCACACTGCTCAAGCTGGCAGAGGGAGACCGTTCGCGGATCACCGCGCGGCTGATCGCCCGGGCGGCGGCCCAGGGGGACTCTCTGAGCCAGGATTTGTTGGCCGATGCCACGCAGACGTTTGGCTGGGCCCTGGCGCAGGCCATCATCCTGATCAATCCCGCCTGTATCGTCATCGGCGGCGGCGTGTCGCTGATGGGCGAAGACCAGTTTTTCCATCCCATCCGCTGCGCCTGCCGCGAAGCGGTCTTCGCTCCCTTCGCCGACCAGGCCCAAATCGTTCCCGCCCGTCTAGGCGAAGAAGTGGTGGTCCACGGCGCGTTGGCAGTGGCCCGAGACGCGCTTGCAAGGTGAGCCTGACGATGGCCAACGCAGGCTGCGTTGGCCACCGGGGGGGCAGCCGGTCTGGTTCGAGGGTTAGTCCAGGCCCTCGATGAGCCAGCGGTCGATGGCGCGAAACAGGCCGGCTTCTCCCTCGGGGGAACTGTCGCTGGATCGCGCTGTCACGGCCATTCCTGCCGTCCACAGCATTCGCTGCGTCGCTCGGACCGCGGTCGATGCGGTCGGGTCGCCTTCCGTCGCTGCCAAAAAGACCCGTTTGCCGCGTAGCGCCTGGTATTGGGGGAAGCGCCGCTTGACCTCTGGCATCCACGCATCCAGAGCGATCATCCCGCCGAACCACTCGGGATGAGCCAGCCCCAGTTGCAGCGCGGCAGAACCAAACTCGCCGCAACCGGCGACAAACACCCGTTCGCTGTGGAGGTGAAATTGGCGGCGGAGATCGGCCATCCGCTGTACCAGCCGGTTCTCCAGCGTTTCTGGCTCCCCCAACGGGAGCGCAGCGCCGAAGTAATTCCGCTCGCTCAGAGAGCGCGTGAGTCGGCGGGCATCGCTTGCGGGGTTCCCCTGGGCTGTCAACCATACCACCAGCGGATAAGCATAGTTGGCTTCATAATGTTCCGGGACGAAAACGTCGGCCAGGGGCAGCGGAGAAAACGCGACCTCCAGCGTCGCGTGGCAAAACGTTGCCGCTTCAGGGAGAGACGCCGTTGATGCCCCCTGCGCCTCCCGCCGCGGCCTGGCGGCTGCGACCGGAGTGGCTTCCCCAGAATCTGTGAACGAAAAACGTGCCGTCATCGATGGGAACTCGTGGTGGTAGTGGCGATCTGTTCCAGCCCGTCGCCGGGAACATCCAATCCGAACAACACAGAGGGCTCATCCGCGGCAATCTCCGACATGGGAAAGAGCTTGCCGGGGCATTCCGTCGCCGAGGCGCGGATATCCTTGTGGCCGACAACATTCGTAGCGGAAATATGATAGTCCGCTTTTAAGGTTTGGACGAGCAGACGCATGCTGCGGCGCTGCGCGAGGGTTGGTGGAGCGTTCTCAAAATTCCCGACCAGGCAAACCCCGATGCCGCGTTCGTTGTAATCCTTGTTGCTACTCCCGGCGTGGGCCCCCTGAATCTGGGTGCGCCAGCGAAAGGTCGGTTCGATCGCGCCGTCGGTCATCCCTTGCCCGTTGCCGATGACGAAGTGATACCCGATCCCCAGCCAGGGATTGCCATTCTTGTCTTTGTTCTTGAGATGCGCCTCGTGGATCGATTCGACGCTACCGGAATTCGTCGCCGTGTGATGCACGACGATGTACTGCCATTGACGCAGGGGGGCGGCTGGTTTCCAGGGATTGGTTCCAGGTCCAGGATGCCCCGTCGCCATGCCGTTACTCGGCGCATGGCGGCCGATGTTGCCGACGTTCGGGCTGGTTCGCGCCGGCGAAGGAAGCGAACCTGCCGGAGGAAGCACTGGGGAGGGGGTGCAGGCGATCGGGGTCAGCCCTCCCAGCCATACCGCAGCCAGCAGCGTCAGTCGGGAGTATGTCAAAATTCGACCCTTCGGGAACGGCGGCACAATCCACAAGATGAGCACCGTTTTACACTTAGCGTGGAACGCCAGAATTTCCGCGATGAGGCTGGACTTTACTGGCGGGTGGAAATCGTGTCAACGGCGCCCTGTCGCCGGCACGTTTCCGACTGAATTCAGAGCCGCGCTCCAGAGAGATGTCCCTGGATTCCGATGATGACCACCCCGCGTTAGGCCGAATCGAGCCCCCTTTTCTGGCGAATTCTCTTCCCTAAACCACGCAATCAATCCAATCGGCGCGTTTGACGGGATTTTTAGCGACCGCCGGATTTTTGCGAATCGAGCTTCAGAACGATCGGTCCCGCCGGACATTCCAGATCGACAATGCCGTGATTGCGTCACCGCGGCGGATCAGGAGTGACGGCGACGTGCCCGAAGGGCCGCCGCGCCGACAGCCAGCAGAAACACCCAGGTCGAAGGTTCAGGGACGCTCACGGGGCGGACGTAGTCATCCAAATCGGCGCGGAGCGAATAGAGATAGGTCGGGATCAAATCCAGATCCGCAGGTTCCGGAGCGTCCAGCGGCACGGTTTGAGTCGAATTCGTCAAGTTCGTGAATACGCCAAATTGCGTATTCGAGGCATTCTGCGTGACGCTGAAGTCGTTATCAGTCAACAGTTGCAGGGAGTAATCGCCGTTGGAGAGCTGGGGCCCGATCGCTGAAGACAATTGGAATTTCAGATGAACTTTGGAATTGAGCAAGAGTGCAAGTTGGGAATCCAAGTTGGGAATCTTCGCGGGCTGGAAAAGCGACATTCTAGTTGGCATATCGTTCGATTTCGGATAGCTTGGAGTGCGCGGGGCGAGGTCTTTCTCCTGCGTGGCCGGAAATGGAGCGTGGTGGCATGGCTTCCTTCGGAAAACGGCTTGTCTCCCCTCTGGTCGTATTACTGGCCCTCGGAGCCATTCCGCAGGCGCTATTCGCACAGGCGGTCACAGTCCAGCAGCCGACATTTGGCATCGCCATTGACGCCGATGGCGTGTTGTCGATGAAAGCCTTCTCGGATCCGAGCGGCAAATTGCTGGCCAAGCGCGTCGCCGAGGCGAAGGCCAGCACGCCGGGGGATTTGAAGCGCTGGTCCGATCTGCGCAAGGTGTCGCTGGTCAAGCTGGAACGCGCGATTGCCGCGCGGTTGAAAGCGGGAAAGTCGCCGGACGACTGCATGCGGCATCTGGCCGGCCTGCAGCGGGCGCAGTACGTATTCATCTATCCGGAAGAACGGGACATTGTCATTGCCGGTCCCGCCGAGGGATGGGTCGAAGACCTGGCGGGGCGCTCCATCGGACTGACCACCGGGCGACCGACGCTGTTGCTGGAGGACTTGCTGGTGGCCTTGCGGGCCTACCCGCCGGGGAGCCAGAACAAACCGTACATTGGCTGTTCGATCGACCCTCGGCCCGAAGGGCTGGCGAATCTGGCGCGATTTCAGAAGACGATTCCGGCATCGATCCCCGAATCGCAACGCGGCGCGGCGACCTCGCGCATTGCCGGGGGCATGCGCGACAGCCTGGGGATGGCCAACATTCGGGTGTTCGGCGCCTCGGACCGAACGCATTTCGCGCAGGTGCTGATTGAGGCCGACTATCGGATGAAACTGATCGGGATCGGCCTGGAACCCGCCCCCGTGAAAATGGCGACGTTCATTTCGGCTCTCGATTCTCCGCCGAAAAAGTCGGCCCTGCTCCGCTGGTGGTTTGCGCCCAATTACGACTGTGTGAAAGTGACCGAAGATCGGCTGGCGATGGAGCTGGTGGGAGAGGGGGTGCAGCTTCAGGGAGAGGACAAGACCTACGGTCGCGACGGGCGATTGCTGGCGCAGGCTGGTCCCCCCAATCGCGCCAGTGAATTGTTCACCACGTCGTTCACCAAGAAGTACGACAACATCGCCACCAAGCTGCCGGTGTATGCCCAGCTTCGAAACTTGATCGATCTGGTCGTTTCAGCCGCCTTCATCCGTGATCAGGATTTCTACGGACGAGCCGAATGGACCCCGGAGGTCATGGCCGATGAGTCGCAACTCCCAGTGGAAACGTACGCGAATCCACGACAAGTGCAATGCGTGGTGAACGCCGTCTGGAAAGGGAGCCGGCTCCTGGTGCCGGCCAGTGGCGGCATTTCACTGCAGCCGGACGTGTCGCTGCAAAATGGCCACTTGCACGTTGATGCCAATGGCGATCTGGCCGGCCAGCGGCAGCAACAGGCTGGAAAACTCCCCGTGGACCGCTGGTGGTGGGACTGAGCCGCGAGCGAATTGTCGCCGCGGCGCACCCCCCTGCTCACGCAGGGGACCGTGAAAGCCACTCCTGGATCAGTGGCTCTTCCAGACGACCATTGACCCAACTCACGCGGGGCAGATTCGCGGCCCAGGTGGCAAAACGGGGATCGACCAAACCGGCCGCAGCCGCGGCCTCGACAGATTGCCCATCCGGCGCCGCGACCGACTTGAGGAGCACGAGTTCTGCGGCTTTCAGAATTCCGGCGGCCCAGGCGGCGATGGAATCGCTGGTGACCTGCCAGGTATGATCCAGCGCAGGATGGCCAGTCGCTTCGCCCCACCGCACAAAACAGGCGGCACACAAGAGTCCGATGGCCCCCGGCGCCACCAGCACCGATTGTTTGGCATTGCGAACCAGCCGCGCTTCGGGCAACAGCCGGTGCAGCAGCGTCTCATTGAGCCGCATGGCCTCGAGCGCTAAAACATGCGCCGCCTGATCCCCCAGGCAGTGCAGCGCATCCCAGCCGCGGACCAGGTCGGCCGCCGCACCTCCTCCCACGACGATCAGCGCCCGATGGTTCGGTCGCTGAGCAACGACGTGGCGGACCAGGGTCGGCAGCCGCGGATGGTCCAAGAGGCTCCCGCCAAGTTTGTAGACAATCGGGGCTGGCATCGGTTGGATCGCCACAGGGGCTTCAGGGGCGTTTCCGCAGTTTTGCCAACTCGCGGATGATGGAGGCCGCTTCACGGCGCTTGAGCGAATCGCGCTTGAGGGAAGCCTCGGCGTGCAACAACACTCTCTGGATCGACTCGGCATCCAGGCCCGTCCGTTGGGCCAACGGAGCGAGCGTCCGCGGATCGCGCGAGGCGTTGCTCGAAAGGCGAAGCTGTCGTCGCAACTGATCGAGATAAGCCTTCAGCGCGCCCGCACCGTGCCGCGTCTTGTAGTACAGGTTTCCCAGCGCATCGCTGTGGTCGGTCAGATTGCGTCGGGTGCGGTGCTCTTCAGGCAGGACGCCGCCAAATCGCCGTCCGCCGCGCCAGCCAAACAGGATCAACAGGGCCAGCGCCTGCAGCGTCAGGGGACGGATGAACGGCGCCAGCAGCAGCCCGACCACTTTGGGGGTTCCCGTGGCATTGAGCGACTCGTCAAACACGATCGCTCCCTGGACTCCGGCGGTTTCCAGCAATTTGATCGCCAGCAATCCATTCTGATGTTTGCGGTCGAAGAGCGCGGTGTTGGAGAAGATCTGGTCCGAAGCGCACAACACGATGGTCCCCAGGCCATGCCGCAGGCGAACCGCCTGTTCTCCGGCCAAGGTGCGGACGAGGGAGGTGTACGAGGGGGCGACGACGATCCCCTTTGATTGCCAGCGCACCAGATGTGCGGGAACCAGCGAAGTGATCACGGTCGATGGCAACGTCGGCGCTGCGGCAGGAGGCGTTTGCCCTTGATCGGAAGGGGACGACAAGGGTGCTTCGGGACCGTCGAGCGGCATGGGCAAATCCGGAGGCGCTGGACGCGATTCGCCGGTGGGGGGAACGACGACCTTTTCGACAGGTGTGGACTGGGATGGGAGCGTGACCCGCACGCTCAGTCCGGGGAGCTCCACATCGGGCTCGTCCCATCGCGCAGCAACCAGGAGGTTTCCTCCGCGCGCCACAAACCGCAGCACCGCTTCCCATTCCCGCGGGGTGGGATCGCGCGCCGGTCCCAGGAGACACAGCGTCCCGTTTCGATCGATCCGTGCGATCCCGCGCGGGAGCGGATCGAGATTCCGTTCGACACGACTCCAGTGCCGCTGCGCGTACTGGTAAAACGCATTGCGTCCCCCCAGGTCGGCGCTGTACGTGTCATTGAGCGCGGCAGCGTCGATGCGCGGAAACCAGACATGCAGCGACAACACCACCATCAGAGCCGCCAGCCACAATCCGGTCTGCCACGGCCAGCTTCGAGGCGCGGCGCCGGATTCGGGAACGTCGTCCGTAGTCATGCGAGCGCTCCTGCCGGAGTGGGGGCGTTGAGGAGTGTTGGATCGGCAAACCCGGACAAATATGCCTCTTGCGCCGACTGAAAATGCGCCTCGTGCGCGGGGCGCCGTCCAAAACAGACCGGTTCATAGACCGACACCAGATTGCGAAAGGACTGTTGCGGCCGGGCGCGCGACCGGAGAGCGCGCAAATAATCCCGATGTGTCAGTCCGCGACGGAATCGAATCAGGCGACCACGCTCGATCCGACTCATCGCACCCAGGATCAGTTGGCCGATCGCTTCTCTGAAACGCCCCTGCGCGGCGAGTTCCGCGGCCCGGCGCTCATATTCGTCGGCAGAGACATCCCCCGGTGGGAGCGCCGTTTCCCCCTCTTCCGGGCGGAGCGTGCGGGTCACGCGCTCCGCCGCCGCCTGCCGGTAACTGTTCACCGCTCGGACGACCAGCCAAATGATCAAGCTGGCGACGATCGCAATCAGCGTATATGCCAGAATCTGCCACAGAACGCCCAATTGCGACAGTGCCTTGCCGCCTTTTGTGAGCCAATCCCAAAGCCACTTCAAGAATCGTTTCAACCAACCGGGTTCTTCGTAGGGGGTCGGCGCCGCTTTCTCTTCCACTTCTCGACGCACGCGACGAAACGCCGGCTGGGCGAGGATTTCATCCAATTCGCGGCGGACCCGCTGGGCTTCTTCGTTTTCGACACCAGGCTGCAGTTGCGCCAGGGTTTGCGGCTCATGGTCCTGCCACGGCAATCCGGCATTGGGGTCTGCGGCCTGTGCGCCGCCTGAGACGCGGTCTTCTGCCAGGACTGACAACACCCCCGAAAACCCAGCGCAGACCTCCAGCCAGAGCACCAGTCCCAGTCCCAGTCCCAGTCCCAGGGCCAGCCAGCGTCGATTCCGGAGCGCTCGATGCGGGCCGACCGTCATGTCGCCTCCAGCCGTTCGGCTTCACGCACGATTTCCAGTTCCATATCCCAGCAATCGCGCCGCACGCGGACATCGATGTAACAGAAGAACCAGGCGAGCCGCGCTGGCACATAGGCCATCAACCCGGCTGCCAGGGCCAAGGTCACCACTGCCGGGTCGTTCCACAGAAAGTCAACGACGTATCCCATGGCCTTGAACACCCCATCCAAATAGGTCAGGTCAATCTGCATACGTCCCCAGAGAATGGGCAAACCCAAAAGATAGGTCGATGCAAAATCGATCGTGACCATCAAACTCACCCACAGCAATACCGAAAATGCCATGATCCAGAATGAGCGCAGGCAGAGGTCGCCGATTTCCCCTTTGAGCAATTCGTTCGTGCGACGATCGTGCAGATGCCCCGCCAGTCGGGAGAGCACTTTTTGCTCGACCAGAAAACCTTTGCGGACCGCCAGATACCAGCCCGGGAATAACAGGAACGGAGCGCTGATCAGAATCAGCAGCCGCCACACCCAGGCCAGCAGCACCAGGCTCCACCCTGTGGCCCTCAATCGAGCCATCGTCCCGCGCCAGGTGAATGGTTCACCAAACGCCGATGGGGCCGAACCGGCGATCAGCAGAACTCCGAGTGGGGAACTGGCAACGTACCAGGCAATGAGTGCGGTCTGGATTGTGTACTCGTAACGGTCGACCAGGAAGTAAACCAGTCCGCAAGTGGGAATCGCCACCGTGCCCCATAACGCGGCCAGTGGACGAACGTGTTGTCTCAAGAACACAAACGCCAGGTCCAGGCAGTGGCTGACCTGCCGTGGCGCCAGCGGGATCACCGCCTGCTCAAACCTCATGTCTGGTCTCCCCAACGTCCGGCGGTCGAGAGATAGACGAACACCAGCACCCACAAGAGCCCGCCGACCGAGTATTTCACGGCGTGAGGAATGTCGGCCGGCGACCAGAAGGCCTCGATGACCGCCGCCACCACCAGCATCACTCCGGAGCCGCACGCGATCTGAATCGCCTCCAGCCCCCGGTGTCTGAGCGCTTCCAGCCGCGTCCGCTGTCCCGGATGGATCAGGGCGTTGCCGAGCATCAACCCGGCGCCGCCAGCGACGGCAATGGCCGTCAATTCAAACGATCCATGCGAGACGGCAAAACTCAATAGCTGCGGGCCGTTTCCCTGGCTGACGATGTATCCAAAGATCGTGCCCAGCGCAATCCCGTTGGAAAGCAGCGTGTAGACGGTGCCGACTCCAAAGAGAATCCCCCGGCCAAATGCATCCAGCGCAATCGAGACATTGTGCTGGACGTAGAATCCGAACATTCCCGAACGCTGGTCGCCGAATGCTCCCCGTCGCTCGTCTGGTTTGTTCGCTTCGTGCATTTTCTGCCAAGTCTCGGGCTTGTACATCTCATTCGCCTGCTTGAGCATCTGCTCGGGCAGGATCCGATGCGCCAGAGAGGGGTCATACTGCACAATGGCCCAGGTGATCGCCAGCGGTAGGAAAAACAACGCCGACGCCGCCAGAAAATACCCGAGATTCCGTCGAAACACCTGCGGAAAGCCGACCGCCAGAAACCGCGTGACGTGTCCCAGCGTTCCGGGAGGGGCGCTGTAAAACGCGTTGTGCCCGCGGCTCACCAGATCGTTGATGTAGGACACGAGCGTACGCCCCCAATCCCGCGATCGGATCAGTGACAGGTCGTAACACAGCTCACGGAACAGCCGAGAGAATTCTGTCATCTCCGACGCATTCAGACGCGCTGCCGAGCGTGTGTCAAGCTGGTCCAGAAGTTGTTCAAATCGCCGCCAGGCGGCCCGACGGCGAGTCACGAACTGGCGTTTGGTCATGTCACTCGTCTCCTCCCTCTTCGCGCGGGCGATGGAATGTCGCGTAAACCCGCGCCAAAAACGCCATGGGATATTGTTCGACAAGCTGTCGATCGCCGGAGTAATTCAATTTGGCGGCCAGAACCCCCGCCAGAACCGCCGCCATCTCATGTCCCCGCCTGTGGGTCAAGACGTGCCGTCGTCCCAGGAATTGTTCGATCAGCGCCAGCGTCCGCGGAGAGGGGGAGAAACCCGACAGCTCGCCTTTGGGAAGCGGCTGAATTTTCTCCAGGATGACTGGTTCGCGAGGAATCCTCACGCGCCGCTCTTCAATCACCAGCGTCCGGGCCACCAGGTCTCCCAGTCGTCGAAATCGTCCGGCGATCAGCATCGTCACCAATCCCACGCCATACGCCGGAAGGATTCCATACACCGGCAGGCTGTCCCCCGCGCGCACGAAATTCCGCAGGATCGCCCCCCAAACCGTGATGGGGTATCCCTGCTCGTGGACCACGCGCAACCCCGTCACGTGCTTTCCGGGGGTCTTGCCGCGGAATAAGCCTTCGCACAGGCCATAGTACAGCCAGTCGACCGTAAAATAGGCCACTAGAAACAGCCCCGTCGAGAGCCCCTGGGAAGCGAACGCGAGCGGATCAAGAATGTAGTTTTTGACAGCAATGATCAGGGCGATGCGGATCACCAAATCGATCATCCAGGCGGACAAGCGGACCGCCGGTCCTGCCAGTTGATACGACAAGACGACGTTCTCCGGCGTTTCAATCGCCAGTTCAAGGTCGATCCGCCGAGAATCAGTAATCAGGTCCGGATCCGCCGCGACTGACCCGGACAATGAAATCGTGCCAGCCATGCCGCCAGCATACCTGCCGGCAGTGGGGAATGGCAATCGGGAGCAGGAGGCTTGGGGATGAGATCTCAAATCTGAAATTTCAAATCTGAAATTTGAATTTTCTGATTTCTGATTTCTGATATGAATTATCAGGTCGGAGAGTCGCTTGCCCCGATGTGCTCACCCCGATGACGGAACGCCCGCGTGGGGCAGGTGTCATCGTCGGGCCAGGCGGCGCAGGACTTCGCATCCCCGCTCCAGGGTCTGGTCCTCAGCGGCGTAGGAAATGCGGAAATGCGTGTCGCGGGGACTGAAGACATTGCCGGGGATAATCAACAGGTCGTTCTTGATGGCTTCCGCCACGAATTCGCTGCCGGTCCCCCAGGGGGCCTTGAGAAACAGGTAAAACGCTCCGCCGGCGCCGTGAATTTCATACAAATCCTGGAGCTGCGAGACCATGAAATTCCGCTTGCGCCGGTATTCAGCGACCCGATCGGAAATGTCGACATCGCAGGCCACCAGGCCGGCGTATTGCACCGGATGGGGAGAGCAGACGAAAGTGAACTGCTGCAGCTTGAGCATCTGCTGGATCACGTGCCGCGGTCCGTGCGCCCATCCCAGCCGCAGCCCGGTCATCGAGTGCGACTTACTGAAACCGTCGATGACGATCGTCTGATCATTCCAGCGGGCGGGGCTGACAAACGGCTGGTCATAACAGAACGCCTGATAGATCTCGTCGCTGATCAGGGGGACGTCCTTTTCAGCCGCCAGGCGGGCCAACCCCTCCATCTCAGCGGCGCTGGCGACCGTTCCAGTGGGGTTCGAGGGGCTGTTCACCAGGATCGCGCGGGTGCGGGGGGAGATGGCGTCGCGGACTTTGTCGAGATCGATTCGGAACTCCGGGTAGGTATCGACCTCGACGACCTTGCCCCCCGCCAGCGTGGTCAGGTGCTTGTACATCACGAACCACGGGTCGAAGACGATCACTTCATCGCCTGGATTGACGAGGACCGCCAGAGCCAGCGTCAACCCACCGCTGGTGCCGCTGGTGATGAAGACTTCGCGATCCGCATGCTGAAATTGGGCGTCCACCCGCTGCTGGATTTTTGCGATCAGGGGAGCAATCCCCTGCGTCTGGCTGTAGGCGTTCTTTCCCTCTTGAACCGCGTCGATCAGAGCCTGTTTGATCGGTCCAGGGGTATCGAAATGCGGTTGACCGATGCTCAGATTGATCGGGTTCCGCATGTTGACCGCCAGATCAAACACCTTGCGGATGCCCGACGCGTCAATTCGCCGCATTCGATCGGCGATCCAGTGTTCACTCATTTCTCGTTCATCTCCCAGGGTCAACTACGATGGCGCATTGGAGTCTGCAATTGAGGTGTATACAACGTGGCGGCGTAGTAGGCCAATCGTTGCCGAAGGCCGGCCGGCAGCGTGGTTTGCATTTCGATGTTGATCAATCGGTTGCCGGAACTTGCTCAAGCTGTCCGTCCTTCAGCGACAACACCTGATCGCCCGGTGCAATGTGACTGCGATCGTGTGTGACGACGACAACCGTGGAGCCTTGTTCGTCGCGCAGAGCCCGCAGGTAGCCGTACACTTCGGCGCCGGAGGCGCTGTCGAGTTCTCCTGTCGGTTCATCAGCCAACACCAGAATTGGCCGTTTGAGCAGGGCGCGGGCGATCGCCACGCGCTGTTGCTCTCCGCCGGACAATTGGCTGGGCCGATGATCGAGCCGGTCTCCCAGTCCGACCCGCCGCAGCAGGTCTTCTGCCGAGCGCCGCAGTGTCGGGCTGATCCCCCGGGGAATCTGCGGAACCAGCACGTTCTCCACGGCGTTCAAATTGGCCAATAGATTGAAGTTCTGAAAGACGAATCCGACCTGGTCGCGACGAAACCGATCGCGCTCCTGGCGGGTGAACTGCGAGAGCCATGTTCCCTGAATTGAAATGTCTCCGCTGGTCGGGCGATCGAGGGCCCCCAGCAGGTACAATAGACTGCTTTTGCCGCTTCCGGAAGGACCGACGATGAACGTCAGCGCCGCGGGGCGAATCTGACACGTCAGGCCGCGGAGCGCGCGAACTTCCGTGGTTCCGCGGCGATAAGATTTTGTGACGTTTTGAATCTCGATCATGACATCAGGCGGCGTGTCAGCCTGTCTCGTTTCAAGGACCGCAGCTATCCCCGTCGGATGGCGTCCATCGGCAGCATCCGCGCGGCGCGGAGGGCCGGATACAATCCTCCCGCGACCCCTAAAACCGTACTGAATCCCAGGCTGAACAGGAGCAGTTGCGGGCTGGCGTACAGGTGGATCCGGTCGGGCCAGCGCGCATTGATCAGCAGCGTCGCGATCCAGCCCAAGACGCTCCCTGTCAATCCTCCCGCCAATCCCAGCAAGGCGCTCTCGCAGGCGATCAGCCGCAGCACCTCGCCATTGGTCCAGCCATTCGCTTTGAGAATGCCAAACTCAATGAAGCGTTCCGTAACGCTCATGAGCATCGTATTGACGATTCCCACGAAGGCAATCGTGATCCCAATGCTGGTCATCAGAAGCAAGAAGAGGTCCAGGTCTTCGCTGAACCGCCGGAAGGCCCCCGCCCAGTCTTCGGGACTGCGAATCTCCACGGGAAGTTCTCCTTCGGCTGAAGCTGGAGATTTTTCACCGTCCCGGGGTTCGGAGTCGCCGGGTGTGACGGTCGGTTGGGGTTGAGACTGGCCGATCGACTGGGCCAGTCCGGCCAACGCGGCGGCGACCGGCTGATCGGCCAATTCGGTGGCCAGCGCCTGGGCCGGTTGCCACGCTTCAGGTGCCCGGCCGCGAAACAGCTCTTTGAGTTGATCCGCCAGAAGCGAACGATCTGCCGCCGGATCCGGCTCGACATAGAAATTGCTGACTGAATCGGCGCCAACCCGTGCCAGCCGGCGCACTTCTTCGATGTCCAGAATGATCGCCACGTCGAGGAACAGCGATTGGGCCTGGTAGATCCCCACGATCTCACAGTCCCGGCCATCGATCCGCAACGACTCGCCGATTCCTTTGTGGAATTCGTCGGCAATCGCGCGGCTGATCATGATCCGCCGCGTTCCTCGATCCTCGGGGGTCAGCACCCGTCCCTCGCGAATTCCCTCCCGATAGACGCTGTATCGCAGTTTCCGCGCTTGCTCCAGGTCAGATCCGAACAGGAACCGCGGGGGCGAAATCGTCGGCTTGCCATCGATCACGTGCGCTCGGGACCAGACTTCCGGGTGAACGACATGGACTCCCTCGACCGCTCGAATCTCGTCCCCCCACGCTGCCGGAAGCCGTGAAAACAGGGGAATCGGAGCACCGGGTTGCATCACGGTCAGCCCCGGAACTTTGCCGAAGGTAGTAGAAACCGTATCTTCAATCCCCTCGGCCACGGAGAACAGTCCCACCATCCCGGCGATGGCCACGGTCAGTCCACACAGCGCCAACAGGCTGCGGACCGGACGACTGATGAGGTTTTTCCAGGCGAAGGAGAGCATGCCGCGGAATTGTAGCGTTTGCGTCCCCCGCTTGATACGCAGGGAAAGCATGCCGTAAAATGGAGTGCGGGAGCCGATCCTTCAGTTGGGGCTGGCTTCCATCCCGTTTTGAGACTGACACCACGACTTCTGCGGACGACATGGCCAAGAGCGACTATTACGCAACCCTGGGGGTGTCGCGCACTGCGACCCCCGATGAAATTCGCAAAGCGCACAAGAAGCTGTCGCGAAAATACCATCCCGATTTGAACAAAGAGGCGGGCGCCGCCGACAAGTTTCAGGAGGTCCAGGACGCGTTCGACGTTTTGGGAGATGCCACCAAGCGGCAGCAGTACGACCAGTTCGGCACCACGTTTCGCGAAGGGGGACCGGGTGGTCCCCAATGGAGCGGCTCGGGGGCCGGTCCCGTCGATTTTCGCGATGTCGTGGGAGGGCAGTTTGACTTCGAGAGCCTGTTGGGAAACGCTTTCGGGGGCGGGGGACGCCGCAAGGGGCGGACGCGCGCCGGTGAAAACGTCGAAGTCGAAGTCGAGATTCCGTTTCAAACGGCGATGGAAGGCGGAAAATACGAATTTGGCGTGCAGCGCGGCGACAAGACCGAGCGGCTGTCGGTCAAAGTCCCTGCTGGTGTGGACAATGGAAGCCTGATCCGCTTGTCCGGGCAGGGGCAGCCCGGCGCCGGAGGGGGACCGCCGGGAGACCTGCTGTTTCGGGTGCGTGTGGGACCACACCGATATTTTCGTCGGGAAGGGGCCGATTTGCTCGTGGACGTGCCGGTCACCATCACGGAAGCGGCCCTCGGCGCCAAGGTGGAAGTCCCCACCCTTTCAGAGGGGCTCGTGGTGGTGACGATTCCTCCCGGAACCTCCAGCGGCGCCAAGTTGCGACTTCGCGGGAAGGGAACCATCGATCTGAATACCAAGGCACGGGGAGATCAATTCGTCGTTGTGAAGATCATGGCGCCCCAAAAGCCCAATGCCAGGGCCAAGGAATTGCTGGAAGAACTCGCCCAGGCGGCGCCGCAATCTCCACGCGGGGGCCTGTGGTGATGCCGTCCTTGAGTCGCGAGATCTTAGTCCCGTTCCACAGAGTGTGCTGTCAAGGAACAGCGTACCGGGAGGGCGAGGCTCCCGCCGAGCTGCCAATGTGCTTTCGAGAAAGTCAAAGCCTTCCGTTGGGAGGTCTCAAAGCAAGTTCCCCGGAAGCGCTTGGAAGGTCTGGACCCGTGTTCCCGTCAGCAATCCGTGTCGCCTCATTGCTCTTGATCGCAGCCTGCACGAGCGCTGCGTGCAGCGCATCGGAACCGAACTCCGATCCCGCATCGGAACAAGCCGGTGAAACCCACGCGACTTCGCAGGAGTCGAATACACTGCCGCCAAAGGAACGGCGCCGTGCATATTCACAGGCGATGGTCATGCTGGGGGGGATTTTGATCATCGGCGTGGGTTTGATTTCAGCCGCGCTGCTGTGGGGACACCGCGTGCGGCGGATCGCCCGGCAACCCCTCCCCAAGGTCGCCCCCCACGACCCCTTCTGGCATTTGAAAGGCCCGAAGGGGCCGGCAGCGGAGACCAGCAGCGAAGCTCCCCCTTCTTCAGATCCCCCCAACGAGCAGCCGACCTGATGCTCCAGTTTCGCTTCACGAAGCAACTGCGACTGCGGAAGTCGACGGAATTTGCCAGGGTTTATGCTCTGCGCTGCGTTGCGCGCCAAAAGTACCTCACGGTATTTGCCGCCCCCAACGACCGCAATGACGTTCGCGTGGGGTTGAGCGTCTCCAAGAAAAACGGCTCGGCGGTCGTCCGCAACCGGCTCAAGCGACTCCTGCGTGAGGCGTTTCGGCTTCAGCAGCACGCTTTGCCGCGGGGGCTTGACCTGGTGCTGATTCCCGAACAGGCGCGCCAGGCGACCCTGGCGGATTTTCAGACGTCGCTCCTTCGGGGGGCCAAACAACTCGCCCGTCGGCTGGCCGGTCGTCAGCCGGATCCCCAGCGGGGGATCGACGGGCCGAGCCAGGAGGAACGCCCCTCGTTGCCATCCGATCCCGGCCGGGCTTGACTCCCAACCCGATCAAATCGATGATCTTTGAAGCATCACTTGCCTATCGCCCGAGAGCCGTGAGGAGACCGCTGCATGTCCGGAACCATGACCGCCAGCGCCATTTTGGACCGCACTTATCTGGAAGTCCGCTGCAAATTGCTCGAAGTCGCGGCAATTTTCGACCGGATTGAACGGGGAGCGGAGAGTGGCCAGGCGGACAACGACCCGCGCCTGCAACAATTGCGCGACGCTGTGGCCATCGTCGGCGGAACCGACCCCGATCGGGCCGAGCGTCTGCAAATGCTCTTCAGCGATCCGTATGTGCCCAACTGGAACCGAAGGTCCAATACCGGGGCTAATGGAACTCCAGGGGGCAGGCGGAGTTGACAACGAGCCGTTTCTGTTCCTGAGACATGAATCATTGCGAGGGATTGGGAATCTGCTTTGGCTGAGAGGGTACGCGAGTGAGCAAACTCATTGCAACGCGGGCTGATTTTCAGGATCTATCCGCACTGAGACTCACGGAGGCGAGCACGTTGCTCGAACGCAAACAGTGGAGTGGGGCATATTACCTGATGGGATATGCCATTGAGCTGTCGCTCAAGTCATGTATTATCAAGGTGTTGATGGAGACGGATGCGTTTCCGGACAAGGAGTTTTCGAAGAACTGTTATACGCATGGCATCGAAAAGTTGGTGCAATTGGCCGGGTTAAAAGACGCGCGAGATGCAGCCGTGAAAGCTGATCCAGACCTGGCAAAGCACTGGGGGATCGTGAAGGACTGGACAGAGGAAAAGCGATATCATTACGTACAGGATCTGGAAGCAAACCAACTTTGGGCCGCGATTTCAGATCCCCAACATGGAGTTTATCAATGGATCAAATCTCAGTGGTAGTTGACGCGTTGGGCCAAGGCACGCATCTGATTGAACTGCTCAAGGCGAGTGAATTCGACGTTCACGCTGCGCTGTGGATGAAACCAACTGAAGAGGGAAAATGGTTTCTTTATCTGGTCTCGCCATTTGTTGACGAACGTGGACCATCCGCTTCGTACAGCGAGGTTTACTCGGTTCTCCGCCGACATCCAGAGTTGGCGATCGATCCGCTCGATGTTCGAGTTATTGGAATGCAGGACTCCATTTCGGAAGCCGTCGTGAAATTGCTCAAACCAAAGGTGCCGAAGAGTCCCTACGTGGTCCCCAATCTAGTCCCCTATGCGGGAATTACGCAGTTTGGCGGAGCGATGCTGGGCGGAGTCAACATTGACGGGGCCTATATTTATCCGGCACCGAAGATCACTCCCAGAGCCTCTGCATAGAACAGCGCCGACACAACGAACCGGATTGACCTGACGTGAAGCCACGTAGCCAATTGCGATTGGGAACCAAAATGGCGCCGTTCGTTTCGCAATCATTTGAAAAAATGGCGGGTCACGCGGGCTCTCACTCCCATGATTGACAATTCAGAAATTTCAGGAAGAAGGAGTTGACCCGATGTCCTACTACATCGACCCCCACGTCCACATGATTTCGCGCGTCACCGACGACTACGAGCGGATGGCGCGGATGGGTTGCGTGGCGATCAGCGAACCGGCTTTCTGGGCCGGGTTTGATCGCGGCAGCGCCGAGAGTTTTCGCGACTATTTCCGCCAGCTCACCGAGTTCGAGCCGACGCGCGCGGCTGCGTCGGGCATTCAGCACTACACCTGGCTGTGCATCAACGCCAAGGAAGCTGAAAACGTTTCCCTGTCGCGCGAAGTGATCTCGCTGATTCCCGAGTTTCTCGACAAGCCGGGGGTGCTGGGGATCGGCGAAATCGGGCTCAACAAGAACACGATGAACGAGTCGACGATTTTTCGCGAACAAGTCGACCTGGCGCTCAAGACCCGCGAGTTGATCCTGATCCATACGCCGCACCTCAAAGACAAGTACAAGGGAACGCGGATGATCGTCGACATGCTGCTGGAAGACCCGCGGGTCGAACCGGAACGAGTGCTGATCGACCACGTCGAAGAACACACCGTGCGCGTCGCCAGGGACGAGGGGTTCTGGTGCGCAATGACGCTTTACCCGCTCACCAAGTGTACCCCGGCCCGGGCCGCCGACATCATCGAAGTCTACGGGGACGATCGGATCATGGTGAACTCGGCTGGAGACTGGGGACCGTCCAATCCGCTGGCAGTTCCCGATTTCATCATGGAGATGCGCCGCCGCGGTCATCCCGAGTCGAAGATCAAGAAGATCGTCTACGACAACCCGCTGGAATTCTTCCGGCAATCAAGGAATTTTCAGTTCACCCCTCCCGACACGGTCGTGGAAGACACGGTGCAAGTGTCTTGAGTTTTTGGATAGACAGGGAAATCCCGGGATCGGATTGAGGCACAGTCGGCATGAGTACCGCGACGCGACTGACACTCGACCAGTTTGATCGGATGATCGATCGCGCGTGGATCTTGCTTGACCCGGGCCTATTGGCGCTTTACCGTGGAGATTGCGGGGGCGGAGCGTCTCGGATTGGCGACCACACCGGGTGACCGGTTGTTTTTGCCTTGCCGGGGCTACCCCGGCGAACCCGTTTGACTCTGACCATTTCGCGGCGTGAGCGGATCTGCGCGTGAGCGCAGTATTGCTCACGCCCCACCAGTCTCCGCGAGACGCTCCGTTCCCCGCCTCATGCATCCCGACGATCCACTGGTGCGCGACGCCGCAATTGCGCTGCTGGCCGGGGACTGGACCGGCGACGGGATGACCAACCGACTTGTCCAGCTCTTTTCTCTCAGCACGCGACAGAAGTGGATCGAAACACTGGTCGCGAAATTGCTCGCACACTTTGGGCCACATCCTCCTACCCCACGGCAGCCAATCCTCGCGGGGTTTCTGGCGAATGAGCCCGGATTCTGCCGCGCGATCGGTCGCCTGAAGTCTCAATTCGAAAAACTCGCACCGCCGGAATCGATCGACTCTCCCGGCTTGACGGACGTTCTCGGATTGCCCTTCCCTGGGATGAACCCGGACCCGGCGATTCGCGGAACCGACCGCTTGCCGCCGCTCGTCACCTCGGGAGTCCTGGCCGACTGGCTGGGAGTCAGCCTGGGGCAACTCGACTGGTTTGCCGATTGCCACGGACGCGAGCGATCGCTCCCCGCCGGAAAACTCAGGCACTACCGCTATCGCTGGATGGCCAAGTCGGGAGGTCGACAGCGGCTGGTGGAATGTCCCAAGCCGCGATTGAAACAGTTTCAACGGCAAATACTCAACCAGGTTTTGACGCCGATCACCGCGCACTCCGCAGCGCATGCCTTTCAGTCCGGACGCTCGACCCTCAGCGGAGCAGACCCGCACGTCGGCCAGCGGGTGGTATTGAGAATCGACCTGTGCGACTTTTTTCCGACGATCCGCAGTTCAAGAATCCATGGATTGTTTCATTCGTTGGGGTATCCCGATCGGATCGCGCAATTGCTGACGGGATTATGCACAAACAGCGTGCCGGAAGATGTGTTTCCGGAACAAGGGGGGGACGGCCGGCGGTATTTCCTCCGCCAACTGTTTGGGCAACCGCACCTGCCGCAGGGGGCGCCCACCTCTCCTGCGCTGGCGAATCTGTGCGCCTTCCGCCTGGATTGCCGATTGGCCGGTTTGGCGCGCACTGTCGGGGCGCGGTACACCCGGTATGCGGACGATCTGGTGTTTTCCGGCGACCACGATTTTGAACGGAGTCTTCCGCGATTCCGGATTTTCGCCTGCGCGATTGTGCTGGCGGAAGGCTTCGCCATTCGGCATCGCAAAACGCGGGTCATGCGATCGGGCGCCCGGCAGACCGTCACAGGACTGGTCGTCAATCGCCGGATCAACGTCGATCGAACGACCTACGATCACCTGAAGGCAATTCTCCACAACTGTAGAAGGGAAGGCCCGGCATCCCAGAATCGGGAACGGCATCCGCGGTTTCGCGAGCATTTGCAGGGACGGATCGCCTCGTTGCGGATGGTTCACCCAGAGCGCGGCGACCGGCTCCAGAGGGAATTTGATGCCATCGTTTGGCCTGAGTCCGATCGTGCAGGTGAGATGATGCAGTTCGATTGAATTCGATTCGAGGAGTGCTGGAGTCTGGAAGTCAACCATAAGTGTGCTTCAATTGCACTCGGAAACTTCCGAACCTCCCGCTGAAATTATGAAGCGAAGCTCAATGGGAACAGTCCTTTGCCGAGTTGCGACAATGACTTTCGCGCTGGGACTGGCAATCGGACCGGCCGTCTCTGCCGATCAGATCCCTTCGACCCACTTGGCGTTTCAGGATCGGCCAGGAAACAGGCGAACGGAAAAGCAATCTCCGCAGGCGCCTCAGTCGCGGATTTTCACGATGGACTCTCAGGGCCGGGAGATGGTTTTGCTGGTCGATGTCGGTCTGTTCGGGGCCGAGTATCTGGCCGCTCCCGCCTGGTCGCATGACGGGCGCCGGATCGCGTTTCAGGCCACTCCCTCCACCGACCACGTCACCGACTTCAGTCGTTCGCTGATCGTGACCGTTGACATGACGAAACCGGCGGACGACCGCTTTCAGAATCTGGGATGGGGCAATGCTCCCGACTGGTCTCCCGACGATCGGCAAATCGCCTTTCACCTGCATGGAGGAAATCCCGAAAGCGTTGAGGCGGGGGTCTGGATCATGAATGCCGACGGCGCCGGTCGCCGGCTGCTCGCTCCGGGACTGTGGAATCCGCGCTGGTCTCCGGACCGCCTGCGGCTCCTCTGCACCGACCGCCCGCAGGGAGCGGGGAAATACGTGCTGGTCAATGTCGCCACTGGGATTCAGCGACAGGTTTTGGCGGGGACCGTAGCCGTGGGGATTCCCGCCTGGGAGCCGACCGGTAAGCGGGTGTGCGTGGCGGCCCGGTGGGGAGATCGGCGCGGCTTGACGCTGGTGAATCTTGCAACCGGGCAGGTCGACGTTGTCATCGACCAATGGCAGCCGGCCCTGAAAGTCCAGGGAAAGGAGTTGCTCATCGATTCGTCACGGCCTGCCGTCTCCCCCGACGGTCGCGAGGTGCTCTTCACCGATCATTCCAGCGGTCGCCCGGTTCTCAAGAGGGGCACGCTCAGCGGTCAACGCCCCGCAGTCGTCGTTGCCCCGCGCTGGACGGCTGCCGAAATACAGGCCACCTGGTCCCCGGATGGGAAACGCCTGGCGTTCAGCAGCACCATGCCTCCCGATGAGTTGCTGAAAGATCGGGAGTTGCTGAGAGACCGGTAATTAGGGGAGTAAGGCCCGCAACTCAAACCTGCATATGTTGAAAAGCCGCTCATCCTTCATCCTTCATCCTTCATCCTTCATCCTTCATCCTTCATCCTTCATCCTTCATCCTTCCTCCTTCATCCTTCATCCTTCATCCTTCATCCTTCAGGTCTCAGGTCTCAG
>JBJXGA010000452.1:0-19861 GCA_046152955.1 Planctomycetales bacterium
AAGATCCGATTTCGGCACTCCCCGGCCAGCCTCCCGAGATGAAGGTCGTCGATACCCCTCGCACGCTTCGCCCGGCGCGGAATCAGGAACTCCTGCCGGTCGAGTTCAAGTTCGTCGCGCAGAACCCCGGAGAATACAAGCTGACCCTGGAAGTGATTCCGCTGGATGGCGAGCCGTTGATCATTAACAACGCGCTGACCACCTATTTCACCGTCCTCAAAGGGGGGATCAGCGTGGCGTATTTCGACCGGGAGCATCGGGCGGAGATGAAGTTCATCCGCCGCTTGGATGAATCTCCCGACGTGCGGCTCGATCTCAAACCGATCCGGCTGGGACCATTGGGGGCCACCCCCCCGATCGAGTCGGACTGGTTCGATCCCGGCCGGTACGACGTTTACATTATCGGCAGCGTCCCGGCCCGCGTGTTCGGTCCCGCCGTGCTCGACAAGCTGGCGCGGGCCGTCGAACAGGGAGCGGGGCTGATGATGACCGGTGGGACGCTCAGCTTTGGACCGGGAGGTTACGGCGGTACCTCGCTCGAAGTGGTGCTCCCCGTACGGATGTTGCGCACCGAAATCCAAAACGGCGACATCCCTGATCGGACGCTGCATTACGATCAGAAGCTGCAAATGCTCCCCACCCCCCAGGGTTTGCAACACTTCGTCATGCGGCTCGACAGCCCCGAGAATAATCTGGCGCGATGGCAGGCGCTCCCCCCGCTGGATGGGGCCAATCGCTTCACCGGTCTGAAGGACGGAGCGCTGACGCTGGCGGTCTCGGCGGAGAACTTCCCGTTGCTGGTCGCCCAGGACTACGGCAAAGGACGGACGATCGCGTTTGCCGCCGACTCGACCTACCACTGGTACATGGAACGCCCCATTCCCGAGGAACATCAACGCTTCTGGATGCAGACCATCCTGTGGCTGGCGCACAAGGACCAGCAGGGGGACGAGTCGGTGTGGGTCAAACTCGACGGACGTCGGTTCCGGGTCGGCCAACCGGTTTCGATGACCTTCGGCGCCCGCGACGCCGACAAGCGGCCGATCGATGACGCGGAATTCAAGATTGAAGTCACCGGTCCGGGCGGTCGCCGAATGTCAGTGACCGGACAGCGCTCCGGAACGGATCATCTGGCCCGCTTTCTGGAAACGCAGACGGCGGGAGAGTATCGGGTCCACGTAGAAGCGCACCAGAAGGGACAATCGATCGGACTTCCCGCCGAAGCGCGGTTCGTCGTGTTTGAACAGGATCTGGAGCTGCACAACCCCGCGGCGGACAGCGCCCTGATGGAAGAAATCTCCCGCATCACCGGGGGGGTGGCGGTGCCCCCCGAGGAATTGGGGGCGCATTTGCGGCGACTGGCGCAGCAGGGACTGCACCGGGAAGTGACCGAAATCCGCCGCATCTCTCTGTGGGACAACTGGCCCGTGCTGTTGCTGTTTGTCCTGGCGCTCTCCGCCGAATGGTACATTCGGAAGCGCCGCGGGTTGGTTTAGCCGGGGGCTGGCCCCCTGGGTGGCATGCCCTGACATTAGGAAGGGCGTGGCAAGCGTCTCTGATCGTGACGCATCGCGCTACACATTCGCGCGCACTCCCCCAATGGTTATCGCAGGGGAGCCCTGGTCCTGTTGCCGAAGAGCGCGCCATCGTCGGACCTCAGGGAGCGGGTTCTTGCGGCTCGGCGGGCTCGTCGGCGGGCTTGGGGGGCGCCACCTTTTTCAAATCGCGCTTGGCCCGTTTCTGGTCGGCGCGGTGCTTCTTGTCTTGTTCGCGTTGTCGTTTGGCGTATGTGTTGCGTTTGGTGGCGATAGGAAACTCCGATGGGTAGGGGTCATGAGGCCCAATGCCTCAGCGACCAGGTGCCGCCATCTTAGCACGACTACGGACGAGTGGCACGTGCTTCCTGTACAATCACTGCCCGTCAGACGAATCGGTCGGGAAAACGTTCGCAAGCCATCCGCAGCTCCCCGGCGGCGGCAGCCCGCCCGCTGCGCGGGGGCGGCCGAAACAACGCTTGTGTCTGCATCACTGTGTACAATCGGCCTGACCCGGATCAGGATGCTTCTGGACGAGGAATGTTGGATCATGTCGACACTGTATTGGATCCTTGAATCAGACGTTTTTCCCGCGACGCACCCGCGGTTGCGGACGGCGATCCGGGAGTCTGGGAATCAGATCGTCGATTGGCAGGACGACTGGCTCTCCAGCGGGCGGCTCGTGTCGCGGGACCGGATGACTCTCGCCGCTCTCGATCACGGGTTCTATTATGACGACAGTGCGCTGGCGGTCGTCGTGGCGCCGGTCTGCGAGATCGGTCGCGAATGGCGGTTCGTCATCGTGAGCAGGAGAGTCGTCGCGGGGAGCGGCTACGATCCGCAGACGCGGCGCGCCGTCGAAGAACCGGCCGCCAGCGGTGCCTGGGCGTTCGCCAGCGAGATCGCCGCGAAGCTCCCCCCGCCGGAAGAAGTCTACGTGATGGACATTTGCGAATCCTCAGGGAACTTGCGCCTCTTGGAACTCAACCCGTTCAGCGGCGCTGACCTCTATGCCGCGTCGGCCCCCGAGGTCGTGGCGGCGATCGGCGCCCTGGTCCATGCCTGAGCTTCGAGAAAGCGCGCGTGAATGCCGGGACGCTGCGATCGATGCGGATGCGACTGATGGCACCCCGATGTGGAACCCCTTCAGGGTTCATACGCCATGGCGGGGCGTAACCAGGGTTGCCGGCGCAGGGGACAACTCTGGGTACGCGATCAACTACACGGATCAACCCTGAAGGGGTTGCACGCCGTATTGAATCCCGCGAATCCCCTCCGCGGCACTCTCGAACCGATCCACGTCTCTACGACGCCGTGTCCGGCGCCGGTTCCGCCATGCCCGGCGACCCGCTGGCTGGTTTCTCGTGCCGCAACAGCGGGAAATAGATCACGTCCCGGATGCTGTGGCTGTTCGTCAGCAGCATCACCAGGCGGTCGATTCCGATCCCCAGGCCGCCGGCGGGGGGCATGCCGACTTTCAGAGCCCGCACGAAATCGTGGTCCATTTTGGCCATGCTGTCGTCTTCCGGCAGTCCGGCAAGCTGCGTCCGAAACAGCTCCTCTTGCAATCGTGGATCGTTCAGTTCGGTGTAGGCGTTGGCCAGTTCCATCCCGTCGATGAACAATTCGAACCGTTCGGCGATGTCTGGCTGTCCCTTTTTGCGCTTGGTCAGCGGGCACATGGCGGCGGGATAATCGATCACAAACACCGGGCCGGTCAGATGCGATTCGACCACCTCCTCGAACACGTCGTTGACGATCACATCGGGGTGCTTCCCCGCGGTCTGAACGTGGTGCTGGTGCGCCGCGGCGGTGACCGCCGCCTGGTCGTGCATGTCGCAGCCGGCGTGCTCGCGGAAGAGCTCGGCATATTTGCGCCGCGGCCAGGGGGGGGTGTAGTCGACCGATTTGTCTCCCCAGGGGCGGACCATCGACCCGTCCAGCGCCTGGATCGCTCCCGCAAAGATTGCCTCGGTGAGTTCCATCATCGATTCGTAGTTGCCGTAGGCCTGGTACAGCTCGATCATCGTGAATTCCGGATTGTGGGTGCTGTCCACTCCCTCATTGCGGAACACGCGTCCGATTTCGTAGACCCGTTCGACCCCTCCGACCATCAGCCGCTTGAGGTGCAGTTCCAGCGCGATCCGCAGGTACAACTCCATGTCGAGCGTATTGTGGTGGGTGATGAAGGGGCGGGCCGCGGCGCCACCGGCGATGGCATGCAGCACCGGCGTCTCGGCTTCGACAAATCCCCGAGCGCGGAGCGTCTGGCGGATCGAGTCGATGATCCGTCCCCGCGACAGCATTCGCTCCAATACCCCGTCGTTGTAGATCAGGTCGATGTACCGCTGACGAAGCAACAATTCGATGTCTTTGGCGCCGTGGAATTTCTCGGGAGGCTGTGCCAGCGATTTGGTGAGAAACGTGACTCTCGAGACGCCGATCGTCTTTTCCCCCGTATTCGACACCTTGAGTCGCCCGTCGATGCCGACGAGATCCCCCAGATCCAACAGCTCGATCAGCTTCCATTGCTCCTCGGAGAAATCCCCTTTGGAGCACATGAGCTGGATGCGCCCCGTCCAGTCCTGGACATGGAAGAACTTCAGCTTGCCCTTGTTGTTCCGCAACATGATCCGCCCGGCGATCCGGATTTCCGGACCCGCAACCCCCGGCTCGGCAGGACATTGGTCGCGCGCTTCACGGATTGGCCGATGGGCGTCGAACCGCTCCCCCCAGGGGTCCAGCCCCAGTTCCTCAATGGCGCGGAGCTTTTCCAGGCGGGCAACTTCGAGTCGATCAGGTTCGGTGTGAGACATGGCGCACAGTCTGGGGGATTTTTGGCAGCGGAATCCCCAACTATCGTGACCTGTCCTGCGCAGGTCAAGGGCGCCTCCCCGATCGCAAACCCCCCCTGGGCGCTCTCACGCCGCTCGTCTCGGGCGCCCCACCGGAAGTCGTTCAGCCTATTCGGGGGGGTGGCCTATTTGGTATGACTAAGACAATTCATCTTAGTGCGGTAATAGGTTTCGAGGGACCAGCGCATCATGTTGCAGGTGATTTCGCGGCCGCGAACTCCTGCGGAGTTTGTGCCGGTCCTTGAGGACGGGATCCGCTCGCTGGAAAACGGGGATCATCTCTCCGCGACCGAATTCGAGCGCCGGTATGAGGCGATGTCCAAAGCGCGTTGTGTCCGCGTGCCATCGGTTTAGGAGTATTTGCCATGTCCGCCACGCTTTCTCCCACGACGCCGTCGCCTGAGCCGGCGGCCAGGATGCCGACCAATTATGTGCCGGCTGTCGGTCCGAAGCTGAAGGCCCTGTTGTTCCTGGTTTTCTTCCTGGTCGCCCTGTTGGGAGCCAATTCGCTGTACCTGGTCGCCATCACCCTCATGGAATGGTGGACGAGCCAGACGTATCAGAATTACTTCTACCAGGTGATGTTTCTGTGCCACCTGGCGCTGGGGTTGTTGCTTGTGGCTCCGTTCTTGACGTTCGGAATGATCCACCTGCTCACGGCGAGAAACCGCCGCAATCGGCGGGCCGTGCGGGTGGGCTATGCCTTGTTCCTGGCGTCGATCGCTGTCCTGGTGTCGGGATTGGCGCTGATGCGGATCGGCCCGTTCGACCTGACGCAACCGGCGGCGCGGAGCCTCGTGTACTGGCTGCACGTGGGGGCGCCGCTGGGGGCCGGCTGGCTGTACTGGCTGCATCGCCTGGCCGGGCCGCGGATCAAATGGCGTTACGGCGTGTGGTATCTGGGGACCGTGGGGGGCGGTCGTGGCGGCAATGGTGGGGTTGCACTCGCAAGATCCGCGCCAATGGCACGTGGCCGGGCCCAAGGAAGGGGCCGACAAGTATTTCCTTCCGTCGCTGGCGCGGACGAACACGGGAAATTTCATTCCCGCGGAAACGCTGAAGATGGATACGTATTGCCGCGAGTGTCATGAAGACGCCTACAGCGGGTGGTTCAACAGCGCGCACCACTTCAGTTCGTTCAACAATCCGGCATATCTGGCGAGCGTCAAGGAGACGCGCGAATCGGCCTTCAAGCGCGACGGGAACGTGAGCGCCTCGAGGTGGTGCGCCGGTTGCCAAGTCGCTGGGGGTCATGCCGATCGACGTCGACGGGGATGGCTGGCTCGATCTGCTGGTGGCCAACGACACGGTGCGGAATTTTCTGTTTCACAACCAGCGCGACGGCCGCTTTGAAGAGGTCGGGATGACGCTGGGAATCGCTCTCGACAGTCGCACCGGTCTAGCGCGCGGGGCGCGGGGAATCGATGCCGGCTTTCCCCGCAACAACAACGCGCTGGCTGTGATCATTGCCAATTCCGCCAGCGAAGAGATGGCGTTTTATTGTTCCCGGTGCGGACCGTTGGACTCGATGCTGTTCACCGACGAGGCGGTGGCCACTGCGCTGGGTCCGGCGTCGCGCGCTTCCTGGAAATTCGGTCTGTTCTATGGAGATCTGGACCTCGACGGGCGTCTCGACATTGTCGTCGCGAACGGGCATGTTGAGCGCGACATTCACCTGGTGCAGAGCAGCCAGCAATATGCCCAGTCGCCGCAACTGTTTTGGAACGAGGGGGCGGATTCTCCGACCGAATTCCGACTGCTGGAAAGTGAATTCACCGGCCAGGACTTCGCTCGGCCGATGGTCGGCCGCGGCGCGGCGTATGCCGATATCGACTCGGACGGCGACCTTGACGTGCTGTTGACATCGACCGGAGACTCGCCGCGACTGTTGAGAAACGACCAGCAACTCGGCCACCACTGGTTGCGGGTGAAGCTTGTGGGCAAATCGGGAAATCGTGACGCGATCGGGGCAGTGGTCGACGTCGAGGCCGGAGGTATCGCACAACGGCAGTTGGTGATGCCGACGCGCAGCTACCTCTCGCAGGTCGAACTCCCCGTCACGTTCGGACTGGGTCGCCAGGAAACCGTCGAACGCATTACGATCCATTGGCCCGACGCAACGTCGCAAGTGCTCTCCGGTGTATCGGTTGATCAACTGTTGAGGGTCGTGCAGGAATAGGACAGCGGCGTCTGCGGCTGCCGGGCTGACTCCGCTGATTCATCACCAAGGAAATCCTCGAAACCAGGGATTGTCTGGTCCTGTGACTGTGGGGCGCACTCCTATCGGCCGCACAACCGTCGATGTCCTCGACTTGAATGGCGAGGATCGATTGGAATTGCGTATGCTGTTGGATGTTGATGGCGCGGAGCAACGGGTTTAAGTTGCATCGATGGTGTGCCGCTCCGATCGACCGCACCGGTATGCATTGACTGGCGTTCCCATTCTGCCGACGATTACATTGAGCGATCCATTTTGATGGTCGCATTCAGTTGCGCTGGTGAGTCCAGCATCCCTTCCGCCACCTGTCACCCAACCCTCCACGCCTCATGCCGCTCGCCCTGGACCAACTTGTCAAGCGCCTGGAAGAGAGCGTCCTGTTGGATGGCGAAACGCTCCGGGCGTATCTCCCTCCGCAACGGCAGGTCGAGGGAGCCGAGGAGTTGTTGCGGCTGTTGGTCCGCGAGAAGCGGCTCACCCGCTTCCAGGCGGAGCAGGTGTGGCAGGGGAAGACCAAGGGGCTTGTCCTGGGAAACTACGTGCTCCTGGACAAGATCGGCCAGGGGGGGATGGGAGCGGTGTACAAGGCGGAACACCGCCGGATGCGGCGGATCGTCGCGCTGAAGCTCCTCCCGCCTGCGGTCTCCAAAGACCCGGCGGTGGTCGCGCGCTTCGAACGAGAGATTCGTGCCGCGGCGCGGTTGCAGCATCCGAACATCGTCTCCGCCAGCGACGCCGACCAAGCCAACGGGGTTCACTTTCTGGTGATGGAGTATGTGGATGGGCACGATCTGTCGGCGGTGGTGAAGAAGCAAGGCCCGCTGACCGTGGAGCAAGGGGTGGACTATGTCCTGCAAACGGCGCGGGGATTGGAGTTCGCGCATGCGGCGGGAGTCGTCCATCGGGACATCAAGCCGGGAAACCTGCTGCTGGACCGGCAGGGGGTGGTGAAGATTCTGGATATGGGATTGGCACGGCTGGAGGACGAAAGGTCGGGAGGCGCCCAGGCCGACCTGACGAGCACTGGGGCTGTCATGGGGACGGTCGATTACATGGCGCCCGAACAGGCGCTGAACACCAAGAGCGCCGACGCCCGCGCCGACATCTACAGTCTGGGATGTACGCTGCATTTTCTGCTGACGGGGCAAGCGCCCTACAGTGGAGACTCCTTGATGGCGCGGCTGTTGGCGCATCGGGATCAGCCAATCCCGCCGCTCCGCGCGAAACGACCGGAAGTCTCCGGAGGGCTGGACTCGGTCTTTCAGAGGATGGTGGCCAAGAGCGCCGCGGAACGGTTTCAGACGATGACGGAGGTGGCAGCCGCTTTGGAGTCGTGCCTGGGGACACAGGTTGGATCCACGGCGCCCCAGCCAGCGTTCGACTCGCACGAGGAGACCAGCCTGGCAGGTTTGTTCCAGGAGATCGAGAAGTCGGCTGGAGTGCGCGCGCCTGTCGTCGGGAGAAGCGCCGGTCTGAAACGGGGCTGGTGGATCGCTTCCGGGGTGGTCGCGGGATTGCTGGTCGTGGCGGCAGTTGTCGCGTCGCTTCCTCGAGACAATGGCTCGCAGCCGGACAAGGAAGTCGTCAAAGATGGCCGACCAGCGGACAAGCGATCTGGCAAGAGCGACGGAGCGATCGCCAGGGAGTCCGGAGGAAGTCTCTCCGACGGCAAACAGGCAGCGGACCTTGAACCGCAGTCCGGCTCCACACTTCCGGAGTCGGAACGGCAGCGGTTGCTGGGAGAGTGGTTGAAGCGGCAGGGGCATGTGTTCAGGACGGCGAGTTTCTCCAGCGACAATCTCGTCACTCTTCCTGAACCTCCCTGGCAGGTTGTCAATGTCGAATTGATTCGAATCACCGATACGGGAGCTCGGGAGTTGGCCGAGTTGGCTTCGAAGGTCGATACGGTCGCTGAATTCTATTTCAAGCATACCGGGAATTTTACCGCGGCCGGGTTGCGCGAATTGGCCCGCATTCAGTCGCTCCAAACGCTTGGAGGAGATTTCGGGCAGGTCCAGCCGACAGACTTCACGACCCTCGCGCAGCTTCCACTGCTGTCGACCTTGAATGTGGGGAACAATCCCAACCTGGACGATCGGTTCGTCTTCGCTGCAACGGCGATCAAGTCCCTCAATCGTTTGGGGATCAACGACTGTCCGATCACCGATGCCGGCGTAGCCCACCTGAAACGGCTTTCGGAATTGAGGGATGTGTACCTGAATGCGCCACAGCTAACGGATGGCGTGTGGGAGCATCTCGCACAAGTGCCCAAATTGGAGTCGTTGTTGGTCGTTGCCACCACCCGCATGCGAGGTACAGGGATGTCGCAGCTTGAGGCCGTCCCACTGACCAAGCTCATTCTGGGATCCATGCCGCTGTCGGACGAATCGATGGCTGAAGTGGCGCGAATCAAGAGCCTGAGAACCCTGAGAATCTCCCACGCGCCGATCGGGGACGCCGGGCTAAAGCACCTCGAAGAAAGCCAGTTGACGGAACTCCATCTTCAAATGACTCAGGTGACTGAAGCGGGATTGCGGCGGCTGACGAAAGCACTCCCCGGCTGTCGGATCGATTGGGAGGGTGGAGTCATCGAGCCGCGATCGTAAGGCAGAGGATAGCCCCTCCCTGGATCGCCAGGGCGTGCCCTCCGCCCGCGGCCGGACTCGACCGATCTTAGTATCGCCCTCGAACTTCGCGTTCCAATTCCAAATAGAGATCGAGTCCGTGCTGGTTGCGAATCGGAAGGCCTTCCAGGAACCCGAGTTTGAAAAACTCATCGGGAAATTCCGTCTCATAGAGCTTCACAATGTCGCGATGGCATTTGACATTCCATTCCAGTTGTTCCAATGGCGGCTTGGGAGTCCGCTCCAGTCGCCGATCGCGTTCGCGGTCGGTCTCGATTTCCTCGATCATCCAGGTCAAGTCGGCCAGGAGGTGATCCCAATACAGTTGTGAGTGCGCGGTAGTGAAGACATACAGAGGATCCACCGGCAACCGAAGCTGATATTGGAGCGTGCCGATTTTGAGGTGGTCATGGCACAGAATCAATCGACGCACTGCAGTGACGAGGGCGGACCACAGCGAAACCGGGCTGTGCAGGCCGTGCGCTGCAACGATTGAATCCCAAATCTGCGCGCTGTGCTCGGCATGTTCCAGGCGACTGGCAATCGCATCTTGGATCAGGCGCTGTACATCGGGATGCGCAAGACCCCACTGTTTGACGGCCGTGTCGATTTCCGCTTCCACGATCTTGCGACGGGAGCATCGGCTGAGACCGCAGTCGTGGAACAAGGCGGCCGGAAGGCCGACCCACAGGTCATCGCGGGCAGACGACCCCCGGCCTATCAGAATGCGGGCCAAAACATAGACGACCCAGGGGGCGTGATGGACGGGCGTGTGGGGCGAGGCCTGAACCAGAATCGGCAACAGCAAATAAAATAGTCGCCCGAGCACGTTCGCCAGCAAGTCGTACCCATGCTGGCACAACAGGTTGTTCGTCAGATGCATGTATGCATTCGCGCGGGTGATTTCCTGTGCGATTTCCGCCGCCAGCGCTGGTCGGTACTCTTCTTGCGTGGGTTTCATGGAATCTTCCTTTCCTTGTCTTGGAACGTGAAACGGGATCAGCGCCACTCGTGGACCGGGTTGCTGGCGACTGCCGAAGATTGACATCTGCGGCATCGCACTCCGTCGTTGCGCATCCGGCATACCGCGAGGAACCGGATGGGAACGCTGCTGAGCCAACGGTGACGACAACAATGCTCGCAGTCTACGCGCTCAATGGAGAAATACAACTTGTTTGGACAGAATCCAAAGAGTTTGTATTATGTCATCGGCGGATGCAGAAATGATGGATTGGGTGCCCGGAGAGACGATGGTGCCGAAACGCTCGCAAACACATCAGGACATGTTGCACGTCGCGGTCCTGGCAACCGACGGAGTGCCGGTCGCGGAGATCGCCCGCCAATTGAGTTTTACCCTGGACAAGGTTTACCGGTTGCTGCGGGCAGCCGATGGGGCCAAATTGATTCAGGAAACGCGGCGGTTTCAATTCACGGACAAGTCCCAGGCTTCCGTGAAGGAGCAGAAATTCGCGCGCCGGAATCTGCAAGAGCGGTCCAGGAAACTACAGCAGGAACTGCGCGACTGCATTCCAACTGGGGGAGCCGATGGCTTCCAGGAAGTGCATGTCTTCGAGGCGGGAAGGCCAGGAGAGTCGGTCGAATCGCGGCTCTACTACCGGCAAAGGTTCTGTAAGACCGCCGGCCTGGTCATTCGCGAACTGCTCGAACAGGCGCGGATCGTCGTCGCGGCGTGGGGGCGTCTGCTAAGAGCTGTAATCGAAGATCAACGGTGTCGCGGACCATTGCCGACGGAAACTGCCCGGAACCTGATCGTGATTCCCGCCCGTGGTGAACTGTCTGAGGGTGGTCAGGCGACTGAACTGTCACCCGGTCGAATCGCTCAAGATCTGGCCGTGGTCCTAACCGGCAGTGTCTCTGCCTGTCGCTCCTTTCCTGGAATTCCACCGTTTCTGCCACAAATCGACGAAGTTGACGATCCCGACCATCCCGAACATCGGCTGGCTGTACTGCCGGCGCTTTCAGCGGCAGTCTTACGGGAGTATGTTCGACGGAATCAGGCGTTTTGTGAGGTTTTCGGGGATCCCGCCACACAGTCCACTGCCAAGCGAACGCTGATCAACCGGGCTGACCTCATACTCACGAGCCTGGGAACGAACGATCGGTTCTCAATTGGTCCCTGGAACGCGCAAGTCCTCGACGCCAGCGTGCGCACTCAGGCGGAGCGACAGCGGCTGCGCGATGAAATGGCCGCGTTGGCCGTAGGAGATTTCGGGGGTGTGATGATTCCCCGCGCAGGTTGCGAGGAACGGCTCGAAATCTGGAGGCAAACCTGGATCGGACTCACCGAAGATCATTTGCGTGATTGTGTCCAACGCGCCGCGAAACCAAAACGACGCAATGATCGCAAGCCGGGAGTCGTGGTTCTCGCCGTAGCTCACGAGTCAGAGGATGCGGCGCGCAAAGCCGAACTCGTCTTGCATGGCCTGCAGCGGCAGATCATATCGAGGCTGCTGCTGGACACCCAGATCGCGGACGCACTCGTCAAAATCCTGAAATGAACGCTCCGACTACGACCGCATACCCGCCACCACTCCACTCAATCGTTCCGCGAGCTGCGACACGATCGTGAACAAGAGCTCCAGCGAGTCAAGCGCCTGTTCCTGCGTGAGGACCATCGGCGGGCTGATCCGCACGACGTTGCCGGCCAAGGGGCCCAACAGGTGAATCCCTTCGCCATCTTCGTTCCCCAGGTAAGCCGCTTTGACCACTTCGGCGGCGACCTGTTGGCTTGTCAGCTCGCCGCTCGCTGCGCATTCGATGCCGAACACCAGCCCCTCGCCACGAACTTTAGCGATCAGTCCGGTTTCCTTCAGGCGGCACAAGCCTTCGAAGAACACGGGGGTCAAGGCGCGGGTGTGGGCCAGGATGTCGGACGCTTCAAATTCGTCGAGCGTCGCCAACACCGCGGCGCAACCCAGTGGATTGGCGCTCCAGGTATCGGACGCCTCGCCGTATTTGAGACTGGCCATCACGTCGCCGCGTCCCACCACGGCGGAGACCGGAACGCCATTTCCCAGTCCTTTTCCCAGCACGACAAAATCCGGCTCCAGACCGTATTTTTCAAAAGCAAACATCCGGCCGGTACGGCCGTAGTTGGCCTGCACCTCATCCAGAATGAACAAAATGTCGCGCTCGCGACAAAAATTCTGCAAGAGCTGCAAATACGAGGCGGGAGGATGATAGCTGCCTCCCCCTCCCAGGTACGGCTCGGTAATCAGGCAGTTGAGCCGCGTTCCGCACTGGCTCCAAAGCGTCTCCAATTCACGCCGATAGGGGGTCAGATCGATCGGCCGGTCGCTGCGCGAGACGTCATCGATTTCGGCCATCGGAAAACTGATGAACCGCACTCGCGGGTCGCGATCGTGGTCCTTTTCGCTCCCCGTCACGGCCCCCGCCAGTCCTTTCTTGCCGTGAAAGCCGTAGCGGGTGGCGAGGATCATGTCGCGGCTCTCATCTCGGTGCAGGCAGGCCCACAGCGCCTTCTGCACCGCTTCGGACCCGGAAGCGGCCCACATCACCGTGTCCAGACGGCGGCCGCCGGGCCAGGATTGAACGTTGCGCACCAGCCGCTCGACGGCCTGCGCCTCAATCGGGGTGACGGCGTTGTAAGCGGTGAGCGTGACGGCGGAGAAATACTCATCGGCGGGAATCTGGTCGATCGCGCGGCCGGCGACTTGCTCGCGGCCCCAGCCCATATATCGGGCCAGTCGATGCATCCAGCGAGTCGGGTTGTGCCCCAGATTGGCGACCAGCACCCCCGACGAATAGTCGTACAGCCGCCTTCCTTCGGGAGTCCAGTGGTAGACTCCGGCGGACTTTGCCAGGACCATCTGGCTGGGAGTGAACGTCCGCAGTGAAACCGGTTCTTGTCTGGCAATCGTCTGACGGATGGCGTTGGAACGCTCTTCTCCGGGGAACTGAATGGGATTTAGGGGGGTCATCTAGGTCTCATCCTGGAACGGCAGTGAATCAAAGGTGCTTTCTGTGGTATGTTGTCATCGACGATTGAACGAGCCGTCGCACGCCCCGTCGTTTCTTCGCAGAGGGGTTGACACCCCTCCCTGGGAAAGTCCAACGGGCGAACTGCAAACTGTTGCCGGAATCCAGACTGACGGCGGCCCGGATCATCCTCCGATCTTTTTGACCGCAGCGGCAGCCGCTTTGCGCACGGTTTCGTCTTCGTCTTTGGAGAGCGCCTTGAGGTCATTCAGCGCTGCTTTGGCTTTTGGTCCCAGCTTGGCCAGCGCGTTGATGGCCTCGACCCGCGCTTCGGGATTGGGGAGCTTGAGCCCGCGAATGAGCAGCGGCACGACTTTCTCCGCCAGCCCCTCCTGATCCGGAACGATGTTCATCAGCGCCCAGGCACTGATGGTGGGGAGGAAAGGATCCTTGGACCCCAAGTTCCCCATCAGTGCTGGGACAGCCTCTTTGGCAGCCGGTCCCATTTTCCCCAGAGAATAACAGGCCGCATACCGCACCATCGGATGCTGATCTCCCATGGCTTTGAGCACCGTCGGGAGCGCGTCGCTCGCTCCCGCTCCGATCTCCCCCAGTGCGAAGAGCGCCTCGTTGCGGACATCGGGGGACTGCTCTTTGGCGAGCAGGTTGACCAGGGCAGGAACGGCGGCCTGTGCCGCGCTGCCGGTCATCCCCAGCGCCAGCGCCGCCTCGCGGCGCGCCAGCTCCCAATCATGCCCCAGCGCTTCGATCAGGAGCGGGATCGCCAGTTGGGTGTTCTGTGCGTTCTTGGGATCGGAGATCACCAGGCCCCAGGCGCTCACCTCGCGAACATGCTTGTCTTTGTCCTTGATCATGTTGGACAACAGCGGTACGACCTCCTTGGCGCCGATCTTGACCAGCGCGTAGGCGCAGGCGGCGCGGATCGGGCTTTTGTCGTTTTTCACTTCCGCCAACAGCGCGGGGATGGCGTCGGTCGCCGCCGGTCCGACGTGGCTGAGGGCAAACACCGCTTCGCGGCGGATGTCCACGTCCTGGTCCTTGAGCAGGCCAACCAGAGCCGGTACCGCCGGTTTGGCGGCAGGCCCCATGTCCCCCACGATCAGGATCGCCAGGGATCGGAGTTTGGCATCCTTGAAGAGACCGGTGATCGCGGGAATCGAGTCCGGACCGATCCGCGCCAGGGATTCGGCGGCGGTCATCGTGACTCCCCCCTGGTCGTCGTTGAGCGCCCCGGTCAAGGCGGGAATGGCCCCTTTGGCTTTGGGACCGATATCACCCAGCGCCTGGGCCGCCTCGCGACGAACGTGCGGATCGGTATCCTTCAACGCCTTGGACAAATCCTGCACCGACCCTTCGCTCAGTTCACCGAGCTGACCCAGGGCGTTGGCGGCGCTGGCACGGCATCCCGCGACCTCGCTCTTGAGCATTGCGGTGAGCGCCGGGATGGCCCCTTTCGCCGCTCCGCCAATGCCACCCAGCGCGTGTCCGATTTGTTCGTGAAGTTTGACGTTGTGCCCTTCCAGGGCGGCGATCAGCGCCGGCGCGGCCGGCGCCGCCTCGGGCCCCATCATCGCCAGTGCCGAGACCGCGCGGGTGGCGACCTCGGGATTGGTCTTGTGCTTCTGAACGGCTTCTGTGAGGGCCGGTACAGCGCGGCCGCCAATTTCCGCCAGGGCGGTGATCGCGTCGTTGCGGATTTGCAGCTTCTGACTCTCCAGTGCCTTCATCAGCACCGGGAGCGCCTGTTCCAGTCGGTCTTTGGCTTCGGGATGGATGCGAACCAGCGCCAGGACGGCGGCGATCGACAGCGATTGGTCGTCCCCTTTGGCGGTGGCGATCAGCGCGTCGGTCGCCGGTTTGGATTCGGCGCCGATGAGCCCCAGCACCTGAATCGCGCCCAGTTTCAGCGAAGGTGGTCCTCCCTCGACAATTCCCGCCAATTCGGGAACCGCCGCTCCCGAGGCGGACCCAATCTTCTCCAGCGCGATCAGCGCTTCATGCCGAACGCGGGGGGATTCGTCCTTCAGCAGCCTGGCCAGGGCCGGAACCGCTTCCGCCGCGGCGGGGCCGTAGTCCCCCAGCGCCTCGGCCCCCTTCTCGCGAATCGACTCTTGCGGGGAGGAGAGATTGTGAATGAGTCCCGATAGGTCGAATTGCGCGCCCCAGGCGCAGGAACACGTACAGATCACGACGGCGACAAACTGGCTGAACCTGCGCATGGATTGCTCCGCTGAATTTCCACCGGGACGGCTGGGGGCCAGGGTGAGGAACACACCTCCCTGGACTGCTTGCCATTCTGAAGCAAGTCTGGCTAGAATGGAAGCCAGCGACGGTGGCTTTCCAGGAGTTTTCGCCCGATCCGGTTCGGGAATTGGGCTCCATTCCAAGCCTCCGCTGCTCGACCTTACTGGTCGATCTTTGGCGAATTATTAGCAGGAGCGTGAGATCATGCATCGTCCGGCACTCTTGGCGGCCTCCCTGTTTGTTGTTTCTCTGGGAATTGGGGGGGACCGTGCCGCCTCAGCGCACTGGTTCAATCCCGGCATCGGCTTCGGCATGGGAAGCACAGGGGGGTTCGGGCTGAGGGGCATGGGCTATGGCGGCTTGGGTTACGGAATGGGCTATGGGATGGGCTACGGCGGGTATGGAATGGGCGGCACCGTCGGGGGAAGTTATATGCAGGGGATGTCGCAGATCATCCGGGCCAAGGGGGAATACAACGAGCAGACCTCCAAGGCGATGATCAATTATGAAGACGCCCGGACCAAGTACATCGACAATAGAAAGAAGTGGACCGAGACCTACTTCGCGATGAAAGAGCAAAACTCCGCCAGGGCCGCGGAACGACTGGCAAAGTCCAGGCCTTCTGCCGAGGCCATCACACAGGCCGCCCGCTCCGGTGTTGCCAGGCCGCTCAGCACCGAGGCGTTCGACCCGCTGACCGGTAAAGTCAATTGGCCGGACTTGCTGCTGGCGGACGAATACGCCAAACCTCGCGGCGAACTGGATCAACTGCTGGAACTGCACACCACCACCAGCGGCGGCGATGGAAGCGCGGCCCGCGTGCAGCAATTGGTGCAGCAGATGACCAGCACCCTCAAGTCCAACATCCAGAACTTGCCCACGAATGAGTACATCAGCGCCCGCAAGTTCCTGGACAGTCTGGCCGTTTCCGCCAGATCCTGAACGGTTGGGGTCGGGCACTGTCTGAACGGCCTGCCACGCTGGAAGCGGCTTGGCATAACGGGATTTCGCAGTGATCCCGCCAGGTGCGCGGCGGCGCCTTATACTTTTGGAGCGTACAGAACCTCCGGCGGGGCGCCGGAGGGATCGTACAGCACCAGCCCTCCTCGTTCGTCGTTGATCCGCACCACGCAGTCGGGTCGGCCTCGAAACTGGCGATCGAGAATTGCCTCCAGCGCCTGTACGGCGGCGACCGTCTGGCGGTCGGCGGCCAGGTCGTCGTAGGCCAATTGCCGCACTCCCTTCAGCCGCTGCGGCCGCCCCTCACCGCTGCCCCCAAATTCGACGTAGGCCACTTCCCGCACAAACCGCTCGATCGTCTCGATCCCGTAACCGCGCTGCGCGCGGTCTCCCCATGGCTCCAGAAACGAGCCGTTGTAGTGGTTGTTCATCGTCGTTTTGAGTTTTGTCGGCGTCAGCCCCTCGACCGTGCATTCCACTCCCCGCTTCCGAGAATGGGCGTTCCACACGCCGTTGTCGAATCGGAACTGCACTTCCTGTTCGACATAACCGGGAAAATTGTCGGGGGTGACCCACGACGTGTGAATGTCGAACGCCGCTTCTCGGACCGGTCCCTGCTTCTGGTCCGTGCCGTGCGCTGTGCCGGCGTCTGTCGGGGAATCCTCGTCGTACTCATAAATCAATCGAAGCTGGCAACTGTCCCACGTCGGACCGGTAGCGGGACCGACCAGGCCCCGCTGTCCCGTCGCCAGGACGGTTTTCAAGCGCCCGCCAAACGTGAAATCGATGAGTTTGATGTAATGGACGGCGACATAGGTTCCGGGATTGCGCCCCGTGATCCACTCGGCGAACTGGCTGCCGGAAATGCTCCGCGGCTCCAACAGCGAGCAATAGCCGTTGTTGACATGGTTCAAGACGCGGTCAGTGACGAGGGTTCTGAGCTTTTTGTGATCCGGATCGAGCAATTTGTGGTAAACGACCTTGGCCATGCTCCCGTGCCGTCGGGCAAGGTCCACCAGGTCGTCAAGTTGCGCCAGCGAGAGGACCGAGGGCTTTTCGATCAGCACGTGGACACCGGCGGCCAGGGCGGCGCGGGCCGCTTCGTAGTGCCGGTCATCGGGGGTCGCGACGCAGACAAAGTTGACCCCTGAGCGCAACAGTTCGTCCGTTGGGTTGGCGCCGGTCACGCTGGCAAATGGAGCGATCCGTGTCCCGGCGGCGCGGCGGTACTGCTCGGCCCGTGTCCCGGTGCGGGAGGCGACTGCCGCCAGCGGAACTTCGACGACGCCAAACCGTCGATCATAAAGACCCTCGGCATGGACCCGTTCGAAAAAGGGGCGATAGGTCTCGTCAAAGATCATCCCCATGCCGATCATGCCGGCACGGAGGGTCGGAGCGACAACGGTGTTGGTTGGCATGGAGTCAGTGTATTTGGCCCCTGCTGACAACGCCAGAGAAACTCGTTCGATGGAAAGGGGGCCGCGTCGCGGTTCTGTCGCAGACCAGACTGGGCGGGGGACACCAGCGCCGGGTATACTGCATTTGGCAAACTGCCGTTCCCATCAGAGGTTCCAGTGGAGGTTTCCCGATGCGTACCCTGCTCATCCTGTTGTTGGCCATATTGATGTTCGCAATGCATGGCGCCGGGACGTGCGTCGCTCAGGGACAGGCGGGGAAATCGTCAAAGACGAAAGCCGCAGGGGACAAAAAGGGGGCGGCTGAGACCTTGCTGCGGATTCCGTTGCAGCCCGACCGCGAGCCGCACCTGTCGATGATCCGCAAGGTGGAAGAGAACGGCAAAGTTCTCGTCGGTCCCCCCGAAGAGATGCCGAACCCCGGTCTCGGGATGCGACAGGAACTGACCGAAGGGTACTTCGTGGGGATCGTGCAGAGTCAATTGGGACCGTCGCTGGAAGGGGCGCGGCTGATCCGGGCGCAAGTCGTCGACATTGGCGAGGAAGGGGTGGTGCAGATTCAACTCGATCGCGCCGCCGCGGGGAAAATCAAGCGGGGTGAAACGGTGATTCTGTTTCGCCCCGCGGGAATCACCACTGCGCAGATGCGGGCGCTCCCCGACTTGACGCCACTGGAGCGGGGGGATGCCGACAAGGGAGCCTCGGCCGAGCAGAAGGCGCGGCTGGCGCAGTCGTTCAACAACCTGAAACAGATCGGGCTGGCGTTTCACAATTTTCACGATACGTTTGGCCGATTTCCCCCGGCGGTCGTGTACGGCCCGGACGGAAAGCCCTGGCACAGTTGGCGGATTTTCTTGCTTCCCTATGTGGAACAGGCGCCACTCTACAATCGATATCGCTGGGACGAGCCGTGGGATGGTCCCAACAACAGTCAGTTGTTGTCGATGATGCCGCCGGTGTATGCCGATCCGATTCACGGCGAGAACCCGGATTACTTTACGCATTACTCGGCCGTGGTAGGCGAGGGGATGGCCTTCGGCACGGAGGGCATGAAATTTGACGGAATGCAATTTCCGCGGCTGGATCAGGGAGGAAAGAGAATCCAGGATTTCACTGACGGGACATCGAATTCATTGATCGTTGGTCCGGTGGGACCAGACCGCAAGATTCCCTGGATGAAGCCTGAGGACGTGGTGGTTCCCAATGAGTTGCCCAAGTTGGGAGCGAAGGGGAGTTTTGCCGCACCCTATGACGACGGAAAAGGGGCGTACGGACCATTTCTGCGTTGCGATGGATCGGTCGTGGGGATCCGTGCGAGCGTGGGCGCCGACCTGTTTCGGACAGTCCTCACAATTCGGGGAGGAGAACCGACCCAGTGGGAGACACTACCGACTGTCGCGCCGATCGATCTCGTGAACAAGATGCCGGTGATCTATGTCGAGCGAAGCGGCAAAGGGACGTCGGCCAAGGTCGTGCTCGAAGATGCCCCGAACATGCCGTTTGGTGTGCCGGGAGTTCCGGCGATGCGGATGGCCCCGGCGATGATGAAGAAAGCCGCCGAGGCGCTCCCCAAACCTGTCCCTGCACCGGGCTTGAAGCCCGAGAAGTCTGAGTAGCTCGGGCCCTCGGGCCGGGTGTTCCCAAATTCCAAGGCAGCCCTCCCGATGTAGCCACATTCGCCAGAATGTGGGTGATCGCCGCTGGACCCACGATCTGGCGATCGTGGCTACGGCCAGGATTCGCGTGTAACCCTGCCTTGGCGGGGCCGGACCAGGAATTCCGCATCGACCGGTGATGCGCGTGCGTAAAGCGTCCTGACTTGATGAGTGAGGGCGGTCCCTTCGTGTCGAGCAAATTCGCATTCGTGTTTTTGAGCGTTTTGGTGTTGACTTCTGATATATAATATGATATCAGAAGTCAATGGTGTCAGACCCCGCACCCCGCAGTCATCGCCCGCCGGCCGAACGGGACGCCCGCTCCCGGCTCGTGAAACGCTGCGCGGACGCGCCGCTGCTGCGTGGTAGCCTGG
>JBJXGA010000461.1:0-2534 GCA_046152955.1 Planctomycetales bacterium
CCCAAGCTCCGCTTGGGAAGGCCCTTACCGAAGCTCCGCTTCGCCCACGAATCGGCGACCACAACCAGGAGCGACTTTGTCCAACCTCCACTGTCGCCGGTCGCGCTGCGAGACCACCACGCAATCCCCGAAGCGGAGCTTCGAACGTGGCATTCCCAAGCGGAGCTTGGGAACGAGGTGAATCGCGGGAACCTCCGGATAGCGCGGTAGCCGCTTGATCAGCGATGCCGGCAATTGAGCCAACTCGATCGAAGTCGAACAGAGTGTGTAGTAGCCAGCGACCCTTGCCGTCTCAGTTTTAGGGATCAGAACGAATACGGCGGCGGCCTTTCGCTTGACGTCCTGACTGGCGACCCGAACGAGATAATCGTTCAAGACTTCGACGCCGCAGTCAAAATGCCGGCGATCATGACGTTTCCCGAGTGGCTCGCAAACGTAGTCACTCACCGGCTTGTGACCTGCTTACGATAGTTTGCCGCCGCCTCCCGGAGTCGTTTGTTCGGGGGCTTGGGGGAAAGCAAGGCCTCCACCAGCGCTCGACTTTGCTCACAGTCGAGGCGCAATCGCTCATGCTCTTCGATGACCTGATTCGCGGCCGACTCGACATTGGCGATGACGAAATCGGAAACCGATCGTCCCAGATACGCGGCCGCGCGTTCTATGAGCTCCTTCTGCCGTAAAGTAACTCGCGTTTCAATCCGAGCCGTCTTGGAGGCGGAGTGTCTAGATGCCATCCTGTCGTCCTGTGGGAAAGGTCTCGTCCTGTAAGATGGAGATTCACACCCGCCTTGTACGGATCAACACCATACAACGCAACCCCATCAGAAATCATCGGCAAGGGGACGCATCTCATTCCGGTCGAGAATCTCGGCGAGCGAATTCGGCCAACACCGTGCTCTGAAAAACGGCGGAAATTCCGTTGGCACGCGGGGTTTCCCGTCTCGCCGGCATGGCCTCTGCCGATCAAGAAACGGTTCCTGGCAACTTTTGGCCTTCGAGTGCGGCGACTTCATCGCGGCTTTTTGTTGTTCTGGGTCGGGACGTCGAGGGCCAGGACGACGCCTGCGCAAAACGTTTCGTGTGCGCGTCAGGTCGTGCCTGAGGCGAACGCAAAGCGGGAAAAATTTCCCGCACTCCAGGGCGGCGCCTTACGGTCGGCTGCGGACTTCCAGCAGGCGGGCGCGGTACTTTTGGTAGAGCTGTGTGTGTCGGCTCTCGGGGGGATAGGGGCGGCCGGCGACGAAGATCGCTTTGTACTGCGTCGACGGTTGGAGCGGCGATCCGTCGGTGATGACCAGATTGGCCAGTTTGCCGGGGGAGAGTGTTCCCATCTGGTCTTCCACCCCCAGGATGCGGGCCGGGTATTGTGTCAGCGCCTTGAGCGCTTCGGCCACGGGGAGCCCATAGGCCACCGCCTGGGCCGCTTCGAACGGGGCGTTGCGGCTGTTGGAGGCGCTGAAGCCCGCCGTCGATGTGGCGTTGGAACGGATGCAAAAGGTGACTCCGGCTTCATGCAGCCGACCGGGATTGGCATAGGGAGCGTCAAATACGTCGTGCTCGTCGTGGGGCCTGGTCATCACGGCCCCCACGATCACCGGCACCTGCCGCTTCTTCAATTCCGGCGCCAGTTTCCAGGCGTCGGCCCCACCGGTGATCACCAGTTTGAGCTTCTCTTTCTCCGCAAACAACAGCGCTTCGGCGATGTCCTTGCGGGAATTGGCTTCGATGAAGACCGGTTTTTCGCCGCGGAGGTATGGTCCCAGCGCTTCGTATCGGGGATCCTGAACCGGCGGGGTGGTTTGCGCCGCGGCGGCGGCCACTTTCAGGCGGGCGTAGTTCCGCCCCTCCTCCAGAAAGTCTCGCAACTGCTCAATCCGCGGTTGATTGTCATTCCCTCCCGGCCAGTCGATCTGCAATGCGGCTTCGTAGTTCAACGTCATTTCCGGAACCGTCCAGCCGTCCAGTTTGATCAGAGATCCCTGTCCGGAGATAATCCCCCCCGCCGGACGGACAAGCGATGCGGTGATTCCACCGGCGCGGGTCACTGGAATCAGCTCGGAGTCGGGATTGACGGCGACACCAGCCCGCAAATCGGGCTGAAACTGTCCCGCCTCCTGATAGTCGTGGGTCTCGCGGACCTTGCCGATTTCGATCAACCCCAGGACCGTCCCGGCGTCGATCATACCCGGATAGACGTGCAGGCCGGACGCATCGATCACGCGCATTCCCGACGGAACCTCGACCTGGGCGCCGATCGCGGTGATCCGGTCCCCCTGGATGAGCAACGTCCCCGCGGGGACATCCGGCGCATCGACAGGGTGCAGCGTGGCTCCCACCAGCGCGTATTTGCGATCGGGAGCGAGAGAAAGATCGAGCTGCTTCTCACGGATCTCGCGAGTGGGAAAGGAGAGCGGCTCCGGTCGGGCCGACTGAGCCGCCGCAGCGACGGACATGGCGCTGGGCTGGCGGTCGCGGATGAAATACAGCTCTCCCTCGATGAGGGTCATTTCGCAGCGCGAAAAGGCATTCAAGGG
>JBJXGA010000462.1:0-27160 GCA_046152955.1 Planctomycetales bacterium
GGCGACGCAGGCTGCGGCGACGCGCGTTGCGAAACGTGACTGAGATTGCTCAGCGGAAGAAAATCCGCTCGACGTTGCCGCGGAGCACTCGGTGCCCCAGTTGCACGGCGCGCTCTTCGGTCCAGCCGCGGGCGATCACAAAATCGTTCGCCAGCACGCGCCCCAGCACCCGCCGATACATGTTGAACTTGGGAAGCGCAAATTCCAGCTTGTACATGTCGCTGTAATAGCCGATCTGCTTGTCCTGGGGGACCGCTTCGAGCCGCGCCCGGCAATCAGGTTCGATATACGCGGGAATATTCGAATACCACCAATGGCCATTGGTCACGACGTTTGGAAAGACCCAGCTATAGCTGACCAATTCCTGATTCATGCCGTGCGAAAGGACCGAAATCGGAAACACGACCTGGGGAAAAGCGTTGAGCAGCGATCGATATTGGATCAGCGAACAGCGCCCGTCAAACAGGTCTTGTCCCTGGTACACCCCCCCCTCGTAAACGCGGCGATTGACCCCAATCATCAGATCGAACGGCAAGCGCCGCTCGGCACACGACTGCGCCAGCGCCCAAAACACGAAGTACGACAGCGTGCGCAAGTCGTCCGGCGCGACCCCCTCGCCCCGACAGACCGCCGCGAGAATCGGCGCCACGGCGCTGTCCGACACGGGGGTCGGCTCGAACCAGGGGGGGAGCGAAATGGCACAGGCCCGCGCGCCGTGGGACACAAAATGCTCAAACAGCCGACCGATTCCCTGCAACAGGTGCGGCACCGAATCGGGTTCGCATTCCGTCGCGGAGGCCAGCCTCCGCCGGACCTCCGGACTCTCCAGGCGAAACACCAGATCGTCCGTCCGCAGACAGGGAATGTAGCGCGACGTGTCGAACCCGGAGAGCGGATCGTCGAAATCGTTGGTCAGGAACACCCCCTCCAGACCGCTTTGCGACAAAACCTGCGCTTCCCAGTCGGGCTGCGACATCCGCCGCAGCGATTCGTCGTACAGCCCTTCCCAGTTGTCGGCGGTGATCGATTCGCCGGTGAACCCGAAAAACTCCCGGCACATCTCCAGCAGCCAGCTCGATTGGATGGTGTTTTCGATCCGCGCGAGCCAGGGAACCAGCCGCGCGGTTTTCTCCTTGGGGGAGAGCGCCGGATCTTCGATCGCCTCGCGGGGTAGCCCCGCGGAATGGGCCAGTTCGGTGTAGTAGTGGTAGCCGAGAATGTCCGCCAAAGTGCGCGAAGGCGCAGCGAGCGGATTGATGTGCGAATGCGGATCGATCAGCGGAATGCGGTGCAATTCCGCCGTCAACCGGTGAGCCAGTTCAAGCGACATCGTGTCGTCCGGGACAAGGGGCCAGTGGATAAAAAAGCGAATCGCCAGTCTCGTCTGAGGGAGCGCCGGACGCAAGCGAATCGCTGTAATGGCCGGCACATAGGCATATCATCCAGCCTGCTACGGTGCGGAAGGCGCCATTTGATTAGTGTTTATTAGTGTTCCCCTCATTTCTCCCCAATGGACGTTCGGCGTGACCGCCGATGGCTCAAGGTCTCAGTCCCAATAAGCGAATGGCAGAGCGATCGTTTGGATGGTTCCGCTACGGACCTGATGCAGCAGCCCCTACCGCCGAACCGGCGGCCATGTGCCACGCGTCTGTGACACGCTAGGCGGACTTGGCCGCATCAATCCATTCGGGGATGACAGAAACTGAATCCGAGCAAGGCGCGGAACTGTTCTACTTCCAAAATCGTGTAGCCGGCCCAGTCCCGTTCAATGTGAGTCTGAACGCTCGACAGGCGACCGGCGACCGCAAGGCGCAGTGATTCACGGCTCGAGGACGATCCGTCAAATCGCGCCGACTCCAATTCCCGCGCTCGCGCCAGCAACGCCTCGGGGTCCACGTGGATTTCCGCGATCTCCTCAGGTGACCGCTGGCGCAGCGCGGCGCGGCTGCGCTCTTTCAACTCGGACAGCAGTGTTCGCGCCACGGAGAGATTGTAGCGACTCAAGAGTCGGGCCAGCGTGGCCAGTGCTTTGTCTCTCGCGCGCTGCTCGGCGCCATCGCCAGCAAGAGGGGGGACGCGCAGCGAAAGGGTTCGCCAAAACAGCTCCTGGGCCAGCGCCGGATCAAGCTGATCGGCCACCCCCAGAAGCGTCGCCATCGTCGGAGCCGGCGCGTAAAACCACCCGTCGCGGTATTTCCCGCTGCGTTGAGACTTCAATCCCCCGACCGCCTGCTTCACGAGCCGAAGGGCGCGGTGCGAGTCCAACTTCGCCATGCGCTCGGCCATCCGGGCGAACGTGATCGCTTTCAGCAACGCCACTTCGACATCGCTGATCGCATCTTGCTGTGCCTGGTGGGGTTCCTCGGTAGACTGCGGCTCGCCCTGCGGATGAGGAGCCACGAGGGACTCCAGCGATGCGAACAGGCGCTCCGTCATCCGTTCGGCACGCTCCGGGTCGACGCTCGCCATCTGCAGGCAGATCTCGGGCAGTTGGCGGCACGTTGTGGAAGACAGCGGGTAGTTGTTAGGCCACCGGCTCCGCTCCGCTTGCAACAAATCGGCAGGATTGAACGTCTCCAGCAACTCTTCTGCTTCGACCGGCCGCAGCCGGCCGAATCGGACGTCTGAAAGCACCTGCCAGAATAAGTGATTCTTGGGGAGGATTTCCCCTAGTCGTCGCCGGGAATCGTCCGGATCGAGCAGGGCGTCGATAACCGCGGCTTGTCGATTGAAGGTGGTGATTGCCGAATCATTCGGCTCCAGTTCGCCCAGCGCTGCGCGGCCCTCCTGCAACCGCAGGCGGGTTTCGTCAATTTGTCCCCGTTGAATGGACTGACACGCGAGTTTGAAAAGAGTCACCGCCCTTTTTGTCGCGCCGGGCAGAGAGCGCGCCGCAAACGCCATTTCTGAATAGAGCGGGCCCTCCTGAAAAGCGTCCAGTTCCGGCGAGGAGGGCACATAGAGTTTGAGATTCTTAGCGAGCGCAGAGTACAGGTTCCAGCGCCCGGTGGGATCAAACATCCGCTGGCCCATCGCCAGCGCCTCGTCAGGATCGTTGATGACGATTGCTGCCGCAATTTCCTTAATTTGCGAATCGCGTTCGTCCGGCGAAACCCCAGAGCCAGTCAGAAAATCGAGGTAACTAATTGCAGCAGGGAACCGCGCATGCACCAGCACTCGTGTGAGCATTTCGTCCGAAATAGCGGGCTGTCGGGTCAACCATTCATCGAGTCGGGGTTTGAGGACTGCAAACGCCAAATCATGCCGGGCCGTTCGCGTCAGCGGCAATGTGGGGGGTGGTAGGGCCCGCAGCGTCCGTGGTTTGGGGTCGGTCAACTCTTCGAGGACCAGTTGCACCGGGCCATTCTCTGCCGCGATTGGCTCTCCGTGGAAACGGAAACCTTCCTTTTCGGCAAACAAAAAAGCAGTCCCTTCCGGAACGCCGGGAACCGTGAATTGCCCCTCGTCATCGGTCGTTCCCTCGGTGCGCTCGGGACCATCCCCGGATTGAAAGACAGTGACGCCGGCAATCGGCCGTTCGTCGCGACCGACAACTTTGCCAGTCACCGACAGCAGTCGGCGCAGCACGACATCGGGGAGCCTGGTCGTTCCCTGGTTCGCCGGCTGCGCCCAGTGGCTCAGCCCCGACCGAAATCCTGGAGCGTCAATCTGGATGACGTATGCTCTTCCCAACGGCACCGGGGGGGTGAGCAGTTCCCCCGTGTCCCCCACCGGCAGATCGATCTCTTCGTCGAATCGCACCGACTCGGTCTGAAACTCCTGCGGATTGGCGAGCGCCAGCACGCGCGCCAAGGCGACCGAGACTGGTTGCCCCTTGGTATCTACGACGCGAACGGCAAGCCGGACCATCTCGGTCGCAGCCGGTTCCGCCGCCGCTGGAGGTGTCTCTTCGCCGCTAGCGGTCCGATGCACGCCGCCGATCACAAGCGCAAGACAAAGTAGCACGCGCGTTCGAACGCTGGATCGGATCATCGGTGCCTCGCCGTCATACGACTTGCCGTCGGCTATTTGGCCTGAGCCTGCTGATTTTCCGGTGGCTTGGGAGGCTCAAACAGCTTGATCACCTGCGCGTTGGTTCCATTCCAGATGCGCAACACACCATCCTGACCGGCGGCGACCACAACTTTCTCGTCGTCACTACCAGCAGCGGAAAACATGAAGTCGGTCGCGCCGGCGAAATTGCGGAAGTTGTTGCCGTTGTCCGCCTGATGGAATCGGACCGTCTTGTCCCCTCCGCAGCTCACAAAGTTGGGGCCTCGTCCCAGGTACTGAATCGACGTGACCTGCTTGGTATAACCGCCGATGGTCCGCTGCTGTTCGCCGGTTTCGACGCTCCAGACCTTGATGGCATTGTCGGCCCCCGCGCTGGCAATCTGTTTGCCGTCGTAGCGCCAGGCGACGTCCAACACGTGGTTAGTGTGCCCTTCGAACGCTTTGAGCAGTTTGCCGGTCGCCACTTCATGGATCTTGACGAACTTGTCGGCAGCGCCGGTCAACAGGAACTGTCCATCGCGTGAAAACTCCACGCCGAACACCGTGTCGCTGTGAGCATTCTCCATTGTCCGCAGCATGGCCCGGTTGGCCACGTCCCAGAGCATCAACTCGCCCGACCGGGACGGGTCTCCCCCGCCGGTGGCCAGCAGAGCGCCATCCGGACTAAAGGCCAGGCTGAGGACGCGGCTGACGAACACCGAGTCATTGAGATCCTGCGGCGCCTCTTTCTTTGGTCTCAGCACCCCCGCCAGGGTCCAGGGGGGATTCAAGTCCCAGGCCCGCGTGGTCTGATCGGCAGCGGCCGAAACCAGAGCGCGTCCGGCGGCGTAGGCCACCGACAGGACCGGTCCGGTATGGCCATCCAAAACCCCAAACGGAGCCCCGGTCAGTCCGTCAAACGTGGAGATCGTCGGCAGGTCTCCGGCCACCGCCAGTTCCTTGCCGTCGCGCGAGAAACGAATCGAACGGAGCGGTTTTTCCTTTTCGGCAGCCTGCATTTTGGCCGTGTTGAAGGCCGCTTCGACCCCCTTCTGTTTGGCCATCGCCGCGTCATGGTCGGTTTTGGCCTTGGCCACCGCCGCGTTGGCTTCCACGACCGCTTTGTCGGCCTGTTCCAGCGCCTTGACCGCCACCGCTTTGTCGTCGGCCGCCTTTTTTGCGGCCGCGGCGGCGTCGGTCGCTGCCTTCAGCGCGTCGGCAGCCGCCTTTTGAAGTCCGGCATCGTCTTTCTTGTCATCAGCCGCTTTCTTGGCAGCGTCCGAGGCGGCCTGAGCCACTTTGGCCTTCTCGGCCATTTCCGCATCGGTCTTTTCCGCGGCGACTTTGGCCTCGGTGGCCTTCTTTTGCGCTTCGGTCCGCTCGGTGACGACCTTTTCCGCGGCGGGAATGGCATTCATGGCGACGGTGACGGCCGCTTTGGCTTCGGCGTCGTCAGCCGTCATCTTGGCGACGAGTCGATTGGCGCGGAGCTCCCCTTTCATTTCAGCGATCTGCTGATTGTTGGCCGCGTTCCACAAGCGGGCGATGTTGTTGGCCCCCGCGGAGGCATAGCGTTGGCCGTCGGACGAGACGGCGACCGAGGTGACAGGCCCCCCCTGCGCGAGGGCGGCGGCCTGATTCCCGTTGGCTAAGTCCCACACCCGAACCGTTCCATCGTCGCTCCCCGAAAGGATGCGGGCGCTCTGCGGTGGAACGACGGCGACCGAGGTCACCGGTCCCCCGTGACCGGGAATCTGCCGCTCGAAACTGAGCGCAAACGACCGGACCGTCTTGTCGGCGCTGGAGGTGATGAATTCTTTGCCGGTCTCTCCGGCGGCGGCCAGGGCTTCGATGCTTCCAGCGTGGGTGACGTACATCTGCTCGACGACCGCCGTCTTGACGTCGTGAATCCAGACCTGGTTATTGGCCGTTCCGGAGGCGAGGTGCAGATTGTCGAGCGAAAACGCCACGCTGCGCACCGGCGCGGTGAATCCGGCCAGGGCGGGCTGTGGCCCGCCCCCCCCGTTGGCCGCCATCCAGATGCGCACCTGGTTGTTTTCTCCGGCAGTCGCCAACAGGGCGCCGTCGGCGCTCAGCGCCAGATCGTGGATCGGCGCGCCATGGTTTTGCCCCCACTGCGCGGCTCCATCGGCGGTCTGATAACGGCGGACGGTCCCATCTTCAGACGAGGTATAGACCGCTTCTCCACCGGGCGCATACGCCAGCCCGGTGATCGCTTTCGTATTCCCCACCAGCATCCGCTCCACGGGAGGCTCGGCGACGTCGACTTTGAACAGCGCAATCTGTCCGTCGCTGAATCCGGCGGCGACTTGCACCAGGTTGGGATGGAAGGCCACCGCCGTCACCGGATTGGGAACTCCGGCCGTAATCGCCAACGCCTGCCCCGAAGCCACATCCCAAACGCGGACCGATTTGTCGGCGCCGCCGCTGACCAGTTTGGCCGAGTTGGCGCTGAATGCCAAACTCGAAACCGCTGACGTATGACCAGCCAAATGCTTAATGACCTTGCCGGACGGCAGTTCGATCAGCGTGATCTTGCCGTCGGCCTCTGCCAGGGCGAGGGTCTTTTTATCGGGACTGACCCGCAGGAAGACCACCGGGGCGGCGGGGGCCGCCAGTTGTCCCCCCGCGGCGGGAGCTCCAAACACCCGAATCATGTTGTCCGCACAGGCCACGATCAGTTTGGCCCCGTCGTGCGTCACCGCGATGCCATTGGCATTGGCGGGAAGTCCCAGATGGCCGGCGGGAGTTCCTTCGGCGACGTTCCAGGCGCGGATCGTCTTGTCGTGCGAAGCGGAATAGAGTTTGGCGCCGTCAGGTGAAAACGTCAGACCGGAAACGACCGCGGCATGTCCGGTCAAAACCTTGCCCGGCTGGCCGTCGGCCAGATTGAAGAGCTTGATCGAATGGTCGGCCGCGGCGACCGCCAGCCATTTGTTGTCATCGCTGACCGCCACGGCGGCCGCGGGGCCGGTGGTTGAAGCCAGATTCAGCCGTTGCACATTGTCCGGACGGGTCCACAGTTTGACTTCGCGATAGCTGCCCGACGCGAGCATGTTGCCGGCGGGATTGAACGCCAGCGAATGGACGAAGTCGCGGTGGGAGGAGCCCGGCTCGTACATCGGCTTACCGTTGTATTGGATCGTCAGCAGGTTCGGATCAGCCAGCCGGGCCACTTCTTCGCCGGTGGGGACATGGTAGATGGCGATCTGATTGCCGCGCCCGGCGGCGGCGAACTGCCCATCGGCGGTGAGGGCGGTAGCGTAGATCGGATGAACCCCTTTAGGGAGGGGTTGCCAGTTGATGACATTGCCGGTTCCCCCCATCCCGGCGTTGGCCCCTTCCAGAATCCACTGCTTGATGATCCCCAGCTCTTTGGGAGTGAGCGCGGCAGCCTCGACCTTATTGGGAAGGGGGGGCATCGCCGGTTGGGCGGCGCGCGATGAGAGTTTGAACAGGAGGCTCTTCTCGGGGTCTTTGGCGACGACCGACGGGCCGCGCTTGCCTCCTTTCAGAACGTGCTTGACGTCTTCGAGATTGAGTCCATTTTCGTTGATGGCCAGGTTGTGACAGGCGACGCACTTGGCATCGAGAATCGGGTACACGTCCCGTTCGAAGTCGACCGGCCGCCCCAGCTGCGGGTCAGCGGCTTCGATCGCGCCGGCTGGTTTGTCCTTGGTCTCTTGCGCCAGGAGCGTTCCGGAAAGGGGGGCCGCCAGGCACAGAAGCGTGAATGAACGGTACAGGATCGTCTGCATGCGAAGTTTCCTCATGGGTGTCGAAGCCGGCAACGGCCGGGGCCGACGATGTTAGTGCCGGTCCGCGGCGCAAGGCGCTTTGGACCGGCGTTGACTCTGCGCAAAACACTCACTGTTGTACGTTGATGGCCACGGGTTGATCGATTGCCGACGGTCCGTCGAAGTCCATCGACGCCCGAATCACCATGTTGGGCAGTTGACCCATCGTGGCGTCGCCGGCGGCCTGGATGACGAGCGTTCCCTCAGACTTGTCCGCGGGAATTGTGACGGCCGCTGCGCTCAACCCCGCGACCCCCGGAGGTAACGGCATGGAAAGCGTGACCGGCCCGGTGAATCCGTTGGCGCGATTGATTACCGCCTTGACTTCCAGGGTGGCGCCCCGCTTCAGGGCACCGCTGTTGGGAACCGTCAGGGCCAGCGTCCCCGGCGAAGTTCGGACTTGAACCACAATCGGGGTGGCTGGGAAGAAGGAGTTCAGATTCTGCGGTTTAGCCGCGTTGGCCGTGTCGGTCGCTTTCTTGTCGGAAATTGCCTTGGCCGCTGTGGCGGCTTTCGACTTTTGGTCAGTGTCGGCCGCCAGTTTGTCAGCGACGACTTTCTCTTCCGCCGCTTTCTTCGCGAGCGCGTCGGTATCGACCGCCGCTTTGTCGGAGACAACTTTGGCGTCGGCGGCCGCCGTGGCCGCAGCGGCCGTATCGACCGCCTTCTTGTCAGCTACCGCCTTGGCGTCCGCCGCCGCTTTGGCCGCTGCCGCAGTATCAACGGCCTTCTTGTCGGAGACCACTTTGGCATCCGCGGCCGCTTTGGCAGCGGCCGTGGTATCGACCGCCTTCTTGTCAGCGATCACCTTGGCATCGGCTGCCGCTTTGGCTGCCGCCGTGGTGTCGACCGCTTTTTTATCGGAAATCACCTTGGCATCGGCCGCTTTCTTCGCGTCATCGGCTGCCTTGACCGAAGCGGCGTCGGCGTCGGCCTTGGATTTCTTCAACGTTTCGTTGTTGGGATCCTTGTCCAGCGCCTCCTTGGCTTTGGAAGCGGCGTCGGCGGCTGTTTTGGCCGCCGCAGCGGTGTCAACCGCCAGTTTGTCCGCGACCACCTTGGCATCGGCGGCCGCCTTGGCCGCCGCCGCAGTGTCAACAGTCAGTTTGTCCGCGACCACTTTGGCGTCGGCCGCCGCCTTGGCTTCGGCCGTGGTGTCCACGACCAGTTTGTCGGCAACCACTTTGGCATCAGCGGCTGCTTTGGCCGCCGCGACGGTATCGGCCGCGAGCTTATCAGCCACCACCTTTTCGTCGGCGGCCGTCTTGGCGGCTGCCGCGGTATCCACCGCCAGTTTGTCGGCCTTCACCTTGTCATCCGCGGCGGTCTTCGCCACCGTCGCGGTGTCCGTCGCCAGTTTGTCCGCTTTGACCTTTTCGTCCGCGGCAGCTTTGGCCGCCGCGGCGGTATCCACGGCCAGTTTGTCGGCAACGACTTTGGCGTCAGCCGCCGCTTTGGCAGCGGCGGCAGTATCCACGGCCTTCTTGTCCGAAACGACTTTGGCATCGGCGGCCGCCTTAGCGGTGGCCGCGGTGTCGGTCGCCAATTTGTCTGCGACTTCCTTTTCTTTGGCAGCCAAAGCGGCCGCCTCGGGATTTCGGCTGTAGGAAACCTGCGACTGGCTTTGCACGAACAACGTATAGGTGCCGACGGCCGCATTGTTCTGGACGTAAACGCGGTACACTCCATCCGCCGCCCCCTTGGCGATCGGCTTGTTCTCGACTTGCACATTCGGCGGAGGAGCAACAAACGTTAGCGTCACGGGGTTGTCGAAGCCGGCCCGCTTGGCCATCCGGAAGGGGATCAGAATCTGGCTCCCCTGGTTGACGACGATCTTGTTCACATCGGTGAGGAGCTGATAGGCGGCGGTCTCTTTGAGGACCGACAGGGTGATGGTCCGCGCCAGGCGCGACTGGGCGGTGACCTGAGCGGCGGGATTGCCGCTCCAGACAATCGTTCCGGCACGCGCTTCGCGCGCGACTTCGCGCGCGGCCTGTTCGCGCGCGGTCCGCGTGGTGGCGACGGCGGCGATGGCCTCGACGAGCTTCTTGTCGCCGGCCGCCTTGGCATCAACAGCCGCCTTGACCGCCGCATCGGCTTTAGCGAGCGCCGCATCGGCGTCCGCTTTGGCCTTTTTCAGCCCTTCATTGTTGGGGTCTTTGTCGAGCGTCTCTTTGGCCGCCTTGGCCTGGTCGGCCGGTCCCTTCTGGGCTGCCGTCTGATCGACGATCGCTTTTTCGAGCGCCGGCAGCGCCATCACGGCCGCCGTGCGAGCTGCCTCGGCGGCCGTCTGTGCCGCCAATGCGACTGGATCGTCCATCCTGGCTCTCCCCACCAGGCGAATGGAACCGAACCACTCCGGCGCCTGCTCCGTCGCCGTCAGCACCAGATTGACTGCGTTCTGGTTCGTGCCGATCGTCGCTCCGGAGCAGGTCACTCCCGCCGACAATCCCTCCGCATTGACTTCGATCGGACCGATGTAGCCATCGCGGCGGAAAGCCATCACCGTCACATGGACGTTGTCTCCCTTGCGCAGCCCCAGATCCCAGGTGTTCTGCAACTGATTGGGATCGGTGCTGGGGAACGCCGGAAGAGCCACCAGGCGAAAATCGGGCTGCTCTTTTCGAATCGACAGCCGATACACCAGAGAGGGATCCCCCCGACTCTCAAACGACCGGTCACGAACAGTGACCCGAAATGTGGCTTCGGCGGGAGCGGCGAACCGAAACACCGGATCGTCGGTGGTGGTATTGAATTGCGGTCCGCCAATGTTCAAGGGGTTGTCGTCCTGGACAGTCACTCGCGTGACGACCTCTTCTCCCTTTTCGTTCTTTTTCACTTGATCGATCGTCAGCACCGGGTCGGCAGGGTCTCCGTTCCGCTGTCCGAACACTTCGATCCAATACACGTCTCCCGGCTTGGCGTCGAAGTGGAACACATCCACGTCGCCGCGCGCCTGGAATTGTCCCGTGACCTCAATCGGAACCGAAATCTTCTGCGCCTTGTCCGGCGCATCATTCGGTTCCTGTTCCAACCCGGTCTGAGCGGTGGCGTAGAAGATGGTCAACGGATTCGACGTCCCGGCGGCAGACGACATGGCGTACGCGATGCCGTCCCCTCCCGCCTCTTCCGGCCCCACCGGCTCGCCCGGCAAAAAGGCTGCTGGATCGGACGCCGTCGCAATCTGCACCTTCAATTGTTCGAGAATCTTCCCGTCGCTTCCTTTGAACCCAGAGGGTTGTCCCCCCGCGAGATTGCGACCATAGACGGTGTATTCACCGGTCGAATTGGCCACACCCGACGCTGGAAGAATGAACTCCAGATGCGGTCCGGTGTGCACGGTCAATCGATAGAAATACTCGGGACTGCCGTTGAAGACGAAATCATGCACCTTGAGCAGATACTCCCCATCGGCGGCGGATGTGAAATCCAGCAGCGGCTCGCGCTTACCGGTCACCCGCTGATGCGCCAGGCGGCGGCCCCCCTGATACAGCTCCACCACTCCTTCCATGCGGGAATCGATCTTGCGACTCCGGAGCGACGCGAGAATCCGTTGTCCCGCTTTGGCGGAGATTTTGTACCAGTCGATGTCCGCTCCCCCGTCCGAGCGCCCGTTCACGACGGAATTCAGTTCGATCGCCGTCGCCTGCTCGGGAGTGTTGTTGGGCTCCGTTTCCAGAACCTCTTTGCGATCACCGACAGTAAACGATCTCGGATTGCTGAGTCCAAACAGTCCGCGAGCCCGCATGTCGTAAACCCCCGGAGGGACTTCGGCAGAGACAGTGACTACAAATTGTCCCGCGACCGGAACCGCTTTCCCTTCAACCATCTGCGTCTTGGGAGCCGCGGTGATCCCCGGATGGGAGAAATACAAGTGACTGGACTCGTCCAGATCGGTCCCTGTCACCGTGATATCCACGCTCGTCCCGCGCTGTGCGCCGCTGGGATGCACGGCTGTCAGCCGAGCCAAGGGCAACTGCGCCTGTGCCAAAGGCGTGAACACGAGGACTCCCGCCACAACCGCCAATCCAGTGACGAGAGCGCGGCGGCCAGCTGACCGCGACGAAGAGCGATAACGAATCGTGGTGGTGGACATAGGGAGCATCTTCCTTCCAGCGGGTACAGGTGGCAGCCTGGAAACGTAGCGGCAGGCGGATACCGGTGGTTCTGGGTGAAACGTCATCCGAAACGGATCACAACTCGAATACGGTCAGTGTCACATGGGAGATTTCGACGGTAGGTTGCAGTCAAGGGGTCGAAACCTGGCGGGTCGGGCAGGCGGGTGTCGTTCTTGTCTCCCGGAAGCCCGGGCAACAGGGGTCGCATAACAGTCCATTGATTCTAACTTCCGGTCAAGGGCTTGGCAAAGGGTTTTCCAGAGAGTTTGACATTTCCGCGCCAGGTTGCCCCGGGTTGTCCCGGTTGCGTTTTCCGATCCCGCCCGTCACAATTTTCACAGCGACTCAATTCCCTGAGCCACTGGAGGTTCCTCCACTTAAGGAGCCATTGCTTGGCGACCGACACCAACAAGCCCCGTGACCCCCACGAGGAAACGGTCACCTTTTCGGGTCCACTCCCGGAACGGATCGGCGAATACCAGCTTGTTCGCATGATCGGCTCCGGAGGAATGGGAGTGGTGTACGAAGCGCTTCATCTGCGACTCAAGCGCCGCGTCGCCATCAAACTCCTTGCCCAGGGACATGCGGGACGCCCCACCGCCTGGAAGCGGTTTGCTCGTGAGGTCGAAGCCGCCGGAAAGCTCGAACATCCGCATGTCGTCCATGCCACCGATGCCGGAGAGGTCCAGGGGATCCCCTACCTTGTCATGGAGTTTGTCGAGGGAGCGGACCTGTCGCGCGTCGTTCGGCAGTACGGACCGTTGCCGCCGCTGGCCGCCCTGGACGTTTTGCAACAGGCGGGGGACGCGCTGGGATACATCCATTCGCAGGGGCTGGTGCATCGGGACATCAAACCGTCCAATCTGCTGGTCGACAAATGGGGGACGGTCAAAGTCGCCGACCTGGGAGTGGCGCAGCTCCTGCAGCCCGAACCGGGGAGCGAAGAGATCACCACCGACGGCGTGATCGTGGGAACGGTCGACTATATGTCGCCGGAACAGGCGGGGCCCCACCGGCGGATCGACCACCGGGCCGATTTGTACAGCCTGGGATGCTGTCTGTATTTTCTGCTGTCGGGGGATCCGGTGTTTCATGGCGAGACGCGACTGGAACGGCTCATCGCCCATCGGGTTGCGGAAACCCCTCCGTTGCCCTGCAGTCGCGGGATGCAGTTGCCCGAGTCGATCGCCCGGTTGTTCGCCGATCTGTTGTCCAAGGATCCGGCGCAGCGTCCCCCGACCGTGGGCGCGTTCCTGACCCGGCTGGCGCAATGCCGCGAACACATCCTTCAGGCGCTGCGTGAAGGAAAAACACCGGACCCGTTGTGTGTCGGCGAACGATTGTTGCCGGCGGAAGCGGGAATTCAGGACGTGGCCCGCGCGGTCTTCGCCGGAGAGTCGCGGTCCGCGGCGGATGCCGGAACGCTGGCCGCCACGTCGCGACTCGACGAGAAGCCGAAGCGGCAGGTCCGCCGGGCGGCATTCGGGATCGTTTTCGCAATGGCGACGGTGGTCCTCGTATTTGTTTGGAAGGGGGTTTTCGATACGCCCCGGCCACTCAGGCAGGGAATTGCCGCCAGCAGTCCCACGGAAAATGATCCACTGAAAGGTCAGGCTGGAGGAAGCCAGGCGACCGATTCCGGACAGTCGAGCGAAGGTGAAGAATCCGACCCGGAGCAACAATCCAGCCCGGAGAAGGAATTCGGCCCCCCCGATCTACGGCGGGATCCGGTCACTCTCCGCGGACACCAGGGAGCGGTGTTTTGTGTGAGATTTTCGCCCGACGGGGAGTTCGTCGTTTCAGCCAGTTCCGATACATCCGTGCGGGTGTGGCGCCTCGCAAACCTTGAGCCAGTTCACGTTTTGAGGGATCATGGCAATCAGGTGCTCAGTCTCGATTTGATTCCGGAAACGGACCTGCTGGTTTCGAGCAGTTTTACCGGCAGCGCGTTCGTCTGGAACTGGCGCACCGGAAGTCGCGAACGCGAGGTTCCTCTCCATCGCGTGCGAACCGAGGGGGTCGCGTTCGTCCGGGACGATCTGATCCTTTCGTCCGGGCTGGATGACGATCTGGTGCTTTGGCACTCGCTCACCGGGGCGATTGACCAACGACTGGCGAACGCCCACCAGGGTGGGGTCCGGGCGCTGGCGGTCGACCGCTCCGGACGGTACGCCGTCACCGGCGACTATCAGGGAAACCTGGCGCACTGGGACTTGGAGCGCCGCTCGCTAGTCGCCATGCTCCAACCGATCGCGGCTCCCATCAGCATCTGGTCCCTCGACTGGGGTTCGCATCCGACGCGGATCGCCATTGGGGGAAAGTACCTTTCGGGGGAAATGCTGCTGCTGGTTTATGACCTGGAGCGCAAGCAGATCGTCTGCCAGTTCCGTGGCGACAGCAACCGCGTGAACGCCGTGCGACTCTCCCGAGATGGACGTCGGGTCTACTCAGCCGGAGAATCCGTACGCGGCTGGTCGCTCGAACCACCTGCCGAGCTGTTCGAATTCCAGGAACACATTGGTGAGGTGTTTGCGGTCGATGAATCGCCCGACGGGGAACTCATCGTCAGCGGCGGAGTCGACGGCACAGTTCGTTTGCGGCCGATCAGCGCCAGCCTCCCGCAGGGGCAGTAATGTCCGCCCTCAGGTCAAAAGATCCATCTCCGATTTCGCCCCATCCCGCTAGGCTGTGTTTTGGGTTCTCGACGAGTGGCCGCTTTTCCGGGCGCTCCCGACCTGACGACCGCAAACGCAGGCAGCCTCCGCCACCCGCTCCATCATTTGCTCCATCACGTGGTTCATCACGTGGTCCATCATCTGTAACCGACCTGGCGGCACTTGAACAACTCATTTTCCAGATCGTTCTTATGTAAGGCAGGCCCCTCACACCGCGACTGCTCCGCCACGGTGAATTACTTCCTTGCCCATTTGGAGCCGAATCTCTGCAAAATCCGGTTCAGCAGAGCCTCGAGGCGCGCGCTGAAGCGGTCTACCACCTGATGTGCTACCAGACCAGATTGCGGGCTCCTGCGCAGTTAGTCAATTGCCTGCGCGCCGTTGGCTGTCCTCCCCAAGCGATCCTCCTCTCCCTCCGACCGGCCGGTATGGCCAGCATGCAGGGATTGCTAGACTCGTGCTCGGGACGTGGGCCCCCTTGTCCGGGCCCGAATCCATGCAGATACTCGGCGCCTACGTGATGATTGCCGATGGCACCGAGTATCTTGACGCCTCGCAGAACACGCTGCGCAAGTGGGCCAGGAAGGGAAATATCCCGAGGCACCGGAACCCGGCCAATGGATACCGGCAGTTCCGTTGATCGACTGAAATCGGAACCGTTTTCGCTGGCCATGATTCGCGACGTTTGTCGCACGCTCAGGCATGAGCCGACGCTGGAGTTCCGAGCCGAGCATGAACGCGTAGCCAGTGGGAATCGGATTTCGCGTCAGGTCATTTACACTCCGCCGCGAGGAGGCTCAGCGTTGGTGGACAAACTCAGAAACCTTGAGTCGTTTCTCCTCTCGGCTGACGGACCCGATCCGCTGATTCGAATGGCCATCGGACATTACCAGTTCGAGGCGATTCATCCATTTTCCGACGGGAACGGACGAACGGGGCGCATCTTGAACATCCTCTATCTGCTGCATGCCGGCCTGCTGGAGATTCCGATCCTTTATCTCAGTCGGTTCATCATTCAGAACAAACCCGACTACTACCGTCTGCTGCGTGAGGTTACCGAGAACGCCAACTGGGAGCCGTGGTTGCTGTACATCCTCCGCGGGGTCGAAGAAACGGCGATGTGCATATTCAACCGAATCGGTGTGATCAAAGCATTGCTGGATGCAACGGTCGAAAAAGTTCGCGCCGATGCACCCAAGGTCTATTCGCGGGAGCTGATTGACCTGATCTTCCGACAGCCCTATTGCAAGATCGGGTTTGTTGTTGATGCCAAGCTGGGCGAGCGAAAGACAGCATCAACCTACCTCCGCGAATTGGAAAACCTGGGCATTCTGGTGGGTGAAAGGGTCGGGCGGGAGGTGCTCTACCGACATCCGGCCCTTTTGGACGTTTTGAGGGGCTAGTATGGGTGGCGATTGGACAGATAGGTGCCGACGTGTCCAATTTCTTTGTTTTTTTGGACATGTCGTTCCCGATATGTACCCGCTTTGGACATGTTCGTGGGCGGGTTCCGGTGAAGTCGGTATCATGCTCGCCAGAGTCGATGGAGGTTTCATGATCCTGACAGACCAACAAGAGCAACTGAGCCTGGCGGTCCTGCACGCGACCTGCGCACGGGCAGGCTTTGGTTTTCACATCAGCGGACGCATTCAGGACAACTGGGGCTGGGACGCTCAGGCGGATGTGAAGGAACGGCTTGACCCCGCCAGCGCGCTGTTCAACTTCAGGCTCCGCTTCCAGCTCAAGGCCACGCGCCAGCAGTTGACCCAAGCCAACGGTCGATATTCATTCCCGTTGGAGGTCAGGCACTACAATCACTTCCGCGTTGAGGCCGGCTACGATTCGCCGATCTACCTCGTGGTGTTCCAGATGCCGCATGGGGAAGACGAGTGGCTCTCGTGCAGTCGGGAGCAGCTTGTCCTGCGGCGATGCCTTCGCTGGGTGAGCCCTCGCAACGCGCCAGTTCCAGATCGCGCTGACCAGGAAACGATAATCGTGTATCTTCCTGAGAAGCAGGTGCTGACGCCGGAGGCGCTGCGCGAACTCGCACGGACGCGGTCGCTTGAACAGTGGATCAATTACGAAGTGGAGGGCATCGCCCATGCAGACCATGCCTGAACATCTTGTGGAGAGCCTCGCGAGACTTTCGCCGCGCGACGTGATGGGTTACGCGACGGTTTGCGGCTGGCAGCAGTTCAGGACGACGGGTCGGTTGATGATTTTCAACCGGAACGAGCCTGCTTCGCTGGACCAGTTGCTTGTCCCTGTCGACGCCTCGCGGCCCGACTTTGCCGAGCGGATGCGGGACGCAGTGGAACGACTTGTGGAGTTCGAGAAGAGACCGGCGACAAGTATTGTGACCGACCTGATGAATTACGATGCGGACGTTCTGCGTTTTAGCGTGGCCTCGCAACGCGCCGAGCGTGGAACGCTGCCGCTGGTGCAGGCGATCGATCTTCTGGCGGGGGCGAAACAGTCGCTGCTGGCCGCTGCGCATTCGGTGCTCGCACCTCGCAAACACCATCCGAAACTCAGTCGCACCGAAGCGGTCCAATTGCTGGAAGCTTGCCGAATGGGACAAACCGAGCAGCGGAGCTTTGTCGTTTCCATCGCGTGCCCGATGCGCGCCGTGGACGTGGAGCAGGCGGGCCTCATCGAGCCGAAGCGACCTTTCGCTCGACGTGCGACCAGTCTGCTGACTCGAGCACTCGCCGAATTGGATCAGGCGATCGAAGAAGACCGCAGTAACAGCGTCGTCAACGAGCAAGACCCGATCGTGAGTGCGAATCTCTGCGAAGCGCTCTTGAAAATGCGTCCGACTCAGGACGACGGGATTCTGGAGTTCATCCCGTCCTGGGCTGCGTCTGAACCCATCGACCTTGACCCGCGCGTCGCGGGCCGGTCGATCATTTTCAGCAGCGACGAGTTCGAACCTATCGAAGACATCTATCGTCAGCTCCGACCGACAGAAGAGTCACAGACAAAACCGTGGATCGCATTCGTTGAAGAACTGCGAGGAACGGAGGGCGACGCCGGCGCCAGGGAAGGGGAGGTCGTCTTCACAATCTTCGACGATGACCAACTCGTCCGCGCCAGGGCGACCCTCAGCAAGGAGCAGTATCAGACGGCCTACGAGGCACACAATCCGACGCGGCCGCTCGTTGTTCGCGGCCAACTGCACCGTGGCCCCCGCGTTTCTCGACTGACGCAGATCACCGAACTACGTGCCGCGACGACCACGGATGTGAAACCCGAATGAGCACGCGACCGACTGAGCCAGCGATCGAATCGCTGGCTTTTGACACGCTGCGAGCGGTCGCATGCACCCTGTGTACAGGTCCGGATGTAGACGATGTCGGTGAGCGCACGGGGGCGTCGTCGGTCGTATTTCATGGACGCGCCAAGGCCGCGCGTCGCATGCTCGACCTCCACCTCCCCGACGCGACGATCGACGCCATAGTCGCTTCGCTCTCCCGTCCGCCGCACCCAACGCTGATCGAAAACAACCGCCACTTCCACGGGCTGCTCATCGACGGCGTGCCAGTGGAATACAAGGACGTCGAGACTGGCGAGATGCGTGGCGGGCGGGCGCGGGTGATCGACTTCGACAACCCCGTCAACAACGACTTCCTCGTTGTTCGGCAGCTCACAATGCAAGGGCCGAGCGGGAAGACGATCCGGACGGACCTGATCCTGTACGTCAACGGGCTGCCGCTGGTCATCATCGAACTCAAAGATCCGGCCAACGCGACTGCGGATCTGAACATGGCGATCGACTTGTTCGAACGCTACAAACAGACTGCGCCGGACCTGTTCGTGCCGAACCTGCTGCTGGTGGCCAGCGACGGGCTGCTGGCGCGCGTCGTAAGCATCACCAGCGGGCGGCAACGCTTCACGCTGTGGCGACCGGCGACCGGGGGCGAGCCGACGCTGGAGGCGCTGATCCGCGAACTGCTCGCCCCGGAGCCGCTCCTGGACTACCTGCGGTCGTGCGTGGCGTTCGAAGAGGACCAACGCGGGAACATCGCCAAGAAGGGGGCGGGCTATCACCAGTTCCGCGCTGTGCGCGAGACGCGGGCAAGCGTGTTGAATGCGATGCTCGGCAAACGAACAAACAGATCACCACAGCCGAGATGATCGCCAAACTGTTGGAGCTCGCGAAGTGGGTCCGGGAGGCGAAACACCACGGGCAGGATCTGGGGCTGAGCCCGGAGGAAGTCGCGTCTTGCGCAGGCCACGGAATGAAAGACCTGGTGGAGCAGAGTTCAACACGAGCCATTCGTGCGACATAAGGCCAATTTGCATAACGAGATGTGACGAGAATCGCGACTTTTTTTGGATGACGGTGCGGATGACGGTGCGGATGACGGTGCTGGGGAATGTTCGGGATGACTTGGGGGGGCAACGCGCGGTTGCGGGTCGAGCGTGACTGGAATTTCCGAGAAATCCAGCGACATGGCAGAGCAAGTCATCGATCGGGGGAGAACCGGACTGGCTCGGAGGGGTGGAGTGCGGATGGGGGTCACGCTTGACTGGATTTCTGAGAACTCCGGCAACGGGGGGAGAAAGAATCGAAGCGGCCGAGGTGGCTCGGTTGCGATCGTTTTTCGAGGCTGACTTGGGGACAGAAGTTCGGACAGACTTCCGGACGGACTTCACACTGTTGCCACCCGGAGAGTATGATCGCCGCATTGCCCAGACAGTGTTTTGGAGACGCTGTTGCGCGGCCCTGGAGGGGGAGCCTTTCTTGAGCCGCGGCGGTGGGGCGCTTCATGGCCCGCGTGCGAGCAGGGGCGATGTCAACGGGACGGATGGTGGCGGGTTTTCGGTACGCGCCAGATCAAATCGACGACGTGTTGCAGTTCCTCAAGCGGACCCGGAGCGAATTGCGGATGCTCCGCAAGACGCAGGTGTTTGTCGATCGGGTGCGGATCATCGACGTTAACGGGGACTACTTCGAAGTCGAAGGAGTGGGCTATCCGGACGCGGATGTCATTCCGATCCTGCAGGCGGTGAACACTCCCTTCAACCGGGACACGATTCACCAGCCTTGCACGGGGGAGTTCAAGGAATTCAAGACCGGCCGGCGGTATCCCTGGGCGGCGGATCGAGTGATGTGATTCGCCGGCGTGTGTCCGGGCAGAGTGTGTCTCGCCAGACGCGTAACCGGGCCGACGCGGACCCTGGGCAAAGAGCGACCCGACGGAATCGGTCTTGGCTGCGGAAAAGCGGCTCGCCAAGCGCCCCTACATCCCTGGTCCGTGGCCATACAGGTGCTGAATCGGCGTTTTGTGTCCCCAGGCGATCTCTTCGACCGCCACGTCAAATACGGCGGCGATTTTTTTCCGTTCGACCGGGGAGGGGGTCCAGCGCCCCAGGACAATCGCCGCCACCCGCGTTTCTTCGAGCCCGGAAAGTTCCACCAGACGGGCCATCGTCACCTGCCGCTCGGAGCACAAATCTGCTATACTGACGGACATATTCAGAAGTTCTCCTTGAGTCCAAACTGGCGATACCTTATGTTCCGGGGATCCATCATGTGCCCCCAGACAATGTCCTCCACCGAAACCCCGAATGCGGCAGCGATTCGCGCCCGCTCGGCCGGGCTGGGGGTCCAGCGCCCGCAGGCGATCGCCTCGACCCGCGGAAGGTCCAGCCGCGACCGTTCCGCGATGTCTTCGATGGTCAGCTCAAACTCTTCAAACAGCACGTCAATGGTTTTCACAGGGACAGATCGCCAGGACAAAGGAAAGTTTTTTCGGTCGGCCGCCACACGTTCGGATTGACAACTGCGTCCAGCATACGATACTCGATTCCCGCCAGCTATGCATTTCCCACTCCAGACCCTTGGAGGATTGGGCCACCAGACAAACAGACAGATTTGCATGCGTTGATTTGATTCGCGACCCGATCACCAGCGTGGGGGTATCCCCACTTCACTCCAGCAGGGAGCAACTGAGTATGGCTACGGTAACCATTGATCGCGTTTCCGACATTCCCGATGCCACGGAAACGGAGCAGAAATTCCAGTATCCGGGGATTCCCACCACCTGCGACGGCGCCGAAGCGGTTGTCTGGGTGGAGACAAAAATCTCCCAGGGATCGGGGGCCTACCCGATCACCAGCTCCACCACAATGGGAGGCGGATTCAACGCCGCCATGATGAACGGCGCCCCCAATCTGTGGGGGGACCAACTGGTGTTCATCGAACCGGAAAGCGAACACTCCGCCGCGACGGTGTGCGAGGGGTTTGCCGTCGCTGGGGGACGGGTCACCAATTTCACCTCCGGCCAGGGGCTGGTGTTGATGAAAGAGGTGCTGTACACGATTGCCGGCAAGCGGCTGCCGATGGTCTTCAACATCGGCGCTCGCGCCCTGACCAGCCAGGGGCTCAACGTCCACGCCGGACACGACGACGTGATGAGCGTCGCCGACGTCGGCTGGGGGATGCTCTTCGCCCGCAATGCCCAGGAAGCGGGGGATTTGTGCCTGATTTCCCGCCGCGCGGCGGAAGCGTGCAAAACGCCGTTCATGAATGTCCAGGACGGATTCCTGACGACACACACGGTGGAGTCGGTGCGGCTTCCCGAGCCGGAGTTCATGAAGGAATTCGTGGGGAAGCCCGAAGACAAGCTGATGAACCTGATGGATCCGGCCAACCCGATGATGTCGGGGGTGGTGCAGAATCAGGATTCGTACATGAAAGGAAAGATCGCTCAGCGCTGGTATTACGACCAGGTGGAACCGGCGCTCCGGGACGCCTTCGAGGAGTTCTACCGCAAAACCGGACGGCGGTACGATTTCGTCGAAGGGTATCGTTGCGAGGATGCGGAATACATCATCGTGGGGATGGGAAGCTACATGGAGACCGCTCAGGCGACGGTCGATTACCTCCGCGAGGAAAAAGGGGTCGCCGCCGGCTGCCTCAATATCTATTGCTTCCGCCCCTTCCCGTCGCAGGCGATTCTGGACGCCCTGAAAAACTGCCGGGCCTTCACGGTGATTGAACGGATGGACGATCCCCTTTCCTGCACGGGGAACCATCTGACGCGCGAGATCAAAGCGGCGTTTTGCGACGCCGTGTGCGGCCAAAATGGCCTGGAAAAGATCGATCGCGTTCCGAAGATCTACAGCGGCGCCGCGGGGCTGGGAAGCCGAGACGTCCGTCCGGGAGACATCATCTCGATCTTCGACAACATGCAAAAGGACGGACAAGACTTCTTCTGCGTGGGGATTCACCACCCGCTGGCGCTGACCGTCAAGGAAGACCCGGATTTGCGTCCGACCGGCGGGTTCTCGATGCGCGGTCATTCGGTCGGTGGCTTTGGTTCGGTGACGACGAACAAAGTCATCGCCACGATCGGCGGTCAGGTGTTCGGCAAAGACGTGCAGGCCTATCCCAAGTACGGGTCGGAAAAGAAGGGGCTGCCGACGACCTACTACCTGACGATTGCCGACTCCCACATCTTCACGCACAGCGAACTGGAGCACGTGAATCTGGTGGTGTTGAACGACACGAACGCCCTGTTCAGCGGCAATCCCCTGACCGGGATCGTCGAAGGGGGGGCGATCTTCATGCAAAGTCCGTTCACCTCCGCGGTTGATGTCTGGCAGCGGATTCCCGAGCACCACAAGCAGACGATTCGCAGCAAGAAGCTCCGCGTGTTTTTCATCGACATGGTCAAGATCGCCCGGACCGTGGCCTCTGAAGCGGACCTCGAAATGCGGATGCAGGGGATCGTCCTGCTGGGGGGCTTCCTCAAGCTCACCCCCTATTCCGCCGACAGTGGCATGGCAGATGAAGAAGTCTACGCCGGAGTCGAGAAAGCGCTCCGCAAATACTTCGGCAAACGCGGGGACCAGGTGGTCAAAGACAACCTGACCTGCGTGCAGCGCGGTTACAGCGAGATGCAGGAGATTCCCGCCTCCATTATTCAGGGCGGCTGAATGTCCCCCCGGTTTGTTCGTTACGAGCCTTAACACTCCGCAGGAGTTACTTTCACATGTCCGACAGTTCCCACAACGGCGCCGGCGCCGCCACGCTCCCGTCGATGAACGAAGCGAGCGAACGCGACCCGTTCAACAACAACTGCTACGGCACGCTGGTTGATACCCCCTACAAGGGGATCAGCCTGCCGGTGCTCGACGTCATCGATTTCAACGACCGGATCATCCGCGGCTACGAGGATGGCACGGGGGAAAAAGACCTGCCCGCCGATCTGACCACCGCCCGCTCGCTGATTCCCGCCGGAACCGCAGCGCTCCGCGACTTCAGTTATGTGGCCCCCGAAATCCCGGAGTACATTCCCAGCAACTGCACCGGGTGCATGGATTGCGTCACGGAATGTCCCGACACGGCGATCCTGGGAAAGGTGCTGTCGGAGAGCAAGCTGGAGGAGAAGCTGACGACCATCGCCGACGAACGTGATCGGGCGATGTTTGGCGAGCAATGGTCCAAGACGCAGAAATACTACGAAGGGCCGAAGAAGAAGCTGGGAGAAGGGGGGCGGTTCGCCATCATCATCGACCCCAGCAAGTGCAAGGGGTGTGCCGAGTGCGTCACGGTCTGCGACGACGACGCGCTGAAGATGATCCCCAAAACCGAGCAGAAAATCCGCGACATCCGGTTGAGCCATCGGCTGTTCAAGCAGTTTGGCCCCTCAGACGATCGGTACATCAACGACAAGCTCCTGATCGACATGATGCTCAAGGAGCAGACCCACATTTATGTGGGCGGGGCCGGGTCGTGCGCCGGTTGCGGCGAAGGGACGGCGCTGCGCATGATGTGCGCAGCGACCGGCGCCAAATACGGCGACCAGTGGGCGATCGTTGCCGCCACCGGCTGCAACACCGTGTACACCTCGACCTATCCCTACAATCCCTACCTCGTCCCCTGGACGAATTCGCTGTTCGAAAACGCCCCCGCCGACGCCATGGGGGTCCGTGCCCGCTGGGATCAAAAGGGGTGGGCCGACAAGCCCATCTGGTGCATCGGCGGGGACGGCGCGATGTTTGACATCGGCTTCCAGTCGCTGTCACGATTGTTCGCGTCGGGGATGCACGTCAAGGTGTTCGTGCTTGACACGCAGGTCTACTCCAACACGGGGGGCCAGGCTTCAACCAGCACCTTCACCGGCCAGAACACCAAGATGAGCGTGCATGGCAAGGTCTACGGAGGGAAGCAGGAACGCCGCAAGGAGATCGCCCAGATCGCCATGATGCATCCGCGAACCTACGTCGCCCAGACGACCTGCGCCCACACCAACCACTTCTACAAGTCAGTGCTCGGCGCGCTGGAATTCGACGGCCCCGCCATCATCAACTGTTACACCACCTGCCAGCCCGAACACGGGGTCGCCGACAATATGGCCGGCGAGCAAGCGCGGCTGGCGGTTGACACGCGAGCGTTTCCGCTGATGATCTACGATCCGCGCGCCGGCGATTCGATCAAGAAGCGGCTCAGCCTGCAGGGGAACCCCGCCATGAAGGACGACTGGTGGGTGAATCCCAAAACCAACGACAAAGTCGACTTCATCGACTTTTGCCGCAGCGAAGGGCGGTTTGCCAAGCACTTTGACAAAGAGGGAAATCCGTCGGAGTTGCTGATCGCCGCCACCGCCGAGCGGCTGGAGAATTGGCATTTGCTTCAAGAGTTGGCGGGACTGCGATAGGCTGCGTGACTTTGGGCGCGCACCGGGGAACCTTGTCGGGACAAAACTGCTGACGGGGTCGCGCGACGTTCGCCACCCCGGCCCTATCCCCGTAAGGGGGGGAGGGAGAAATTCGCGCGTGGGAGCGGCGACTCTCCTGCGCGTCTTCGCTCGTTCGATCCGACGACGACTATCACCCTGGACCAAGACGCCCGAAGGACGCAGTCTTTCTCCCATCCCCCCCCGCGGGCGAAGGAGAAACAAGTGCCCTACGGGCGTCGGTAGTCATGCGCTCTTTTGCTGTCATTTGGTGCGACGCGATTGCACTGGATCGATCCATTTCCATTTCCGTCAGTGACGCATCGGACCACTGGCGTGGCTCTTCTGCCGGTCCAGCGGTTTAATTTTTGCCGACGCCTGTTACAATCCGTGTTCAGTCCGATCCGAGGAGAGGGCGGTCAGGGTGGCCGCTTGTTGTCCGACGCGAGCGACCGGGTTGGAACACGGCGTTCGCGACATCACCTGCCTGCATGAGCGCGAGAAACACGTATGGATCAGAGTCCGGGAGCGGCTGTCGCGGTAATCCACCACCTGCACCTGCAATTGCGCGAGGTCCAGGATCAGATGGACCGCGGTCCGAAGCTGCTCAAGGTGCGCCAAGAGGCGACGGGGCAACGACTGGCCGATTTGGAGACGCTCAAGCAAAAGCACAAGGCGCTCCGGATGGCCGCCGATCAGAAGTCGCTACAGTTGAAGTCGAACGAAGCCAAGATCTCCGACCTGCGAGTCAAATTGAATCAGGCGGCCTCCAATCGCGAGTTTGACATTATCCGCGGCCAGATCGACGCCGACACGATGGCCAATAGTGTTCTGGAAGACGAAATCCTCGACACGCTGGAAAAGGTCGATGCGGCGCAGCGTGCGATTCACGAGATGGAACAGGCGGTGACCGCCGCCAAGGCCGAAGAAGCGCGGCTGGCGGCCGAAACGAAGACCACGCTCCCGGACCTGGAAGCTCGCTCTGCCGAATTGCAGCGGCTTTTGGCCACCGCCGAAGCGGCGATTCCCCCCGACTTTCTCGGCTCCTACCGCCGCCTCTCCCAGGCGTATGGGGCCGGGGCGCTGGCCGAGGTGGACGGCAACGTGTGCGGTTCCTGCTATGTGAGCCTCCCCCCGCAGTCTGCGGTGCAGATCCGCGCCGGACAGGTGATGTTCTGCAAGACCTGCGGGCGGCTGATGTACGCCCGCCAGGGATGAGGGGCCTCCCGGAGACCACGGCACTTCGTCCCCTGCCGTTGTCACCGGAAGAGCCGATCTGATATAATTAAATACTGATGCGTTGGGTCGCGCATCGTCGATGATTCAATACGGACGGGCAGTGACCAGAGGAGTCGCTCATGGGCGGCGGGATGTGTCGTGGACCTTGGAGACGGCGGGAATTCCTTCGCGCCGGAACGCTGGCCTTGGGTGGCCTCACGCTGGCGGACTTGCTCCGCGCACGGGGAACTGCCGGCCATTCGCCGCGCGCCACGTCGGTGATCATGTTCTGGATGTGGGGGGGGCCCAGCCAGCTCGAAACTTACGACATGAAACCCGACGCGCCGCAGGAATTTCGCGGCCCGTTGCGTCCGATCCACACGAATGTCCCCGGCCTGGACATCTGCGAGTATTTTCCGCTCCAGGCGCAGATGGCCGATAAGTTTTCGATCATTCGCTCGCTGCATCACGAGATGTCGGCGCACAACGACGGCAGCATCGAGGTGCTGACCGGCAAGACGCCGCGTATTCCCGATCTCACGTCGCAGGCGCATTCCGAGCATCCCGATTTCGGAATGGTCGCCAGCCAGGTGCGCGGTCCGCGGCCGGATGGCTTGCCGCAATACGTCGGCGTGCAGCGCGCCCCATTCATGACCCGCCCGAATTACCTGGGAGTGGCGCACAAGGCGTTTGAGACGGGCGATCCGTCGCATCCCGACTACGCTCCCAAGAACCTCACGCTGGCGGCCGGCTTCGAAAATGGCCGTCTGGAAGACCGCCGGTTTCTGCTGGGGCAATTCGACCGCTTCCGCCGGGATCTCGATCTCACCCGGTCGCTGCAGGGGATGGACGATTTCCGCTCGGCGGCGTTCCAAATCTTGACCAGCGGCAAAGTGGCGGACGCCTTTGACATCAAGCGCGAAGACCCCACCCTGCGGGACCGCTACGGCAAGCATCGCTGGGGGCAAAGCTGCCTGTTGGCGCGGCGGCTGGTGGAGGCGGGGGTCGCAGTGGTCAACATCGACGCCACCGCTCCCAACGACACGACCAAACACTTCAGTTGGGATGACCATGCCGGCGCGTTCCACCTCGACTACGCCCAGCGCGAGCGGCTCCCGCAGATGGACCAGGCGCTCACCGCGCTCATCGGCGATTTGCATGAACGAGGGCTCAGCAAGGAGGTGCTGATCATCGCTTGCGGCGAATTCGGTCGGACTCCCAAGGTGACCTACGCCCCCAAGAATTTCTCGGACCAGCCGGGGGTGGGACGCGACCACTGGCCGCACGCCTTCAGCGCCCTGATCTCCGGCGGGGGCTTGCGGATGGGAGAAGTCGTGGGAGCGACGAATTCGAAGTCGGAGTTTCCCACTCACAATCCGGTCACCCCGCAGGATTTGCTGGCGACCGTCTATCGCCACCTGGGGATCGATCCGCAGCGCTCGATCGTCGACTTCGCGGGGCGCCCCGTGCCGATTCTGCCGGATGGCAAGCCGATCGCTCAACTGGCGTAGGAGCGCGCCGGATGGTGAATGAGATCGGGAGCTCGATCTGCCATCTGTGGTGAATTCGACCCCATCCGGCTTGAACGGACGGTGAGCCAGATCAGCGCTGACGCGTTGTTGCAAGTCGCTGCTTGGCGCCAAAGGACT
>JBJXGA010000385.1:0-4365 GCA_046152955.1 Planctomycetales bacterium
ACCGAAGCATCTGGATACGGTCGGGCCGATGGCCGCTGATATTCCGCATTTGGTGCAAGGCATGGATCTGTTGCAGCGCGGCTTCGCCTCCCGCTACCGCGCGGCCATGGCCGACAAACCATCGGCCCGACTGATCCGCATCGGCCGGCTCTACCTCAGCGGCACAAACCCCGCGATTGACCGAGCCATCGACGAGGCACTCGTTGCGCGGGGATTCAAAGTCTTCAAACTTGACGATGGATTCAAGGAAAAGTGGGCCCAAGCGGAGTCCGATGGAAAGACCATCGCGCTTGGGGACGCGTGGTTCAACGACCGGCAGTACACTCACCATGCCGGAATCGGCGCCACCACTCGAATGGTGCTCGCCAAGGGCGAATTGGACTATGCGACCGGCTACCAGGCGGCGGTGAAGCGCAAAGCGGCGTGGCAAAGCGATCTCAGGAGGGTTTTCGGGAAGGTGGATTTCATCGCCACCCCGACCATTCAGAGTCTGCCTCCCAGGTTTCCCTGGTTCGGATCCTCCGGCGTGTTCGAATGGCTGGTGTTCGACTCGCAGAACACGGTCGGAGTGAACTTTGCCGGAAACCCCGCGCTGGCGATCCCGATTCTCCTGCCATCCAACGGAAAAACCTCCCCCGTCACCAGCTTGCAGCTGGTCGGACCGCGCTTGAGCGAGGCGGAACTCTGCAACGCCGGCCGCCTGCTCGCAGCCAAACCCTGATCCAACCCTCGGCATCCCCGCTGATTCTTCCCCTCAGACCATCTCCCATGAATGCTCTCCATTTGACCCGTCCCTTCATCATCTCCGCTGCGCTGTTACTCACCTGTCAGGCCGGAGGCGCCCAATCGGTCTCCGCGTTGATGGCAAAAGGGGACATCGCCGACGCCGCCTTCCGCCCCGGCGAGGCCCTCGAAAGTTATCTGCCAGCGGAAAAGCTCGATCCGAAAAACGTCCCCCTCTTGCTGCGCATCGCGAGGCAATACCGCCATTTGATGAGTGACACGGGAAACGCTCAGGAACAGCTCAGACTCGGCGGCATCGCCCTGAATTATGGGGAAAAATCGGCGATGCTCGCGCCGATGAATTCCGAAGCGCAGCTCTGCCAGGCGATCACCTACGGCAAAATGCTCCCGTTTCAGGGGAAAAAGGAGCAGGTCGCCGCCACCCCGCGAATCAAGGGGGCGGTGGACCGGGCACTCAAACTCGATCCACGCAATGACTCCGCCTGGCACGTGCTGGGACGCTGGCACCAGTCTCTCGCCAATGTGGGCGGTCTCAAACGCAAGGTAGGCGAGCTGATTTACGGCACCCTTCCGGCCGGAACAAACGCGCAATCCATCGCGTGCTTCGAGAATGCCATCAAGATCAATCCCCGCCGACTCCGGCATTATATCGAGGAGGGCCGCACCTATGTCCAGATGGGCGACCATGTCAACGCCAGGCGGCTGCTGAAAAAGGGCTTGGCGATGCCAAACACGGAAAAGGACGACCCGGAGACGAAGCTCCGCGGTCGCGAGGCGCTGGCCCAGCTCCCCTGAATCATCACCAATTCTCCATATGTCAGACCAAAGTATGCCCGCCGAGCAGGCGGATTCCACCCCGGAGCCGCAGGAGGGGAATAAGGAAGAAAATGTGTTCAATCGTGACGTCGCCGCGACCCCGGCACAGATCCTGGAGCTTTTTCGTTCCGAGGAATACTCGTTCTCGGACATTATTAAGAACGCGAACGCGCCATTTCTTTTTGAGTGGAGCCAGTCTTGGCAAAGAGATCCCACGAGAAGGACCCAAGCCGCCGGGGGGATGCTTTTGTTCACGGAGAAGTTTGGTCCGCTCGGATCCGCGGCCCCCGTGTACTGGACTGTCGAGGCGGAAGTGCCAAAAGCCGTTAGAGCGGACGGAGGGTTTCAAATGATAGTCAAATTCAGCCCCCTGGAGGGCGGCCCTCACCTCGAGGCAGTTGGAATGCTGACGTGGGATTTTAATCCGCAGGGGAAGGGGACGCGCTGGACCGAGACGATCCCCAAGGGATTCGACGCGGACGTCGGAATCAGCCTGGGGCACGACAAGCTCATGGATGGGGCTTCCATGAACATGGGTGATCTTGTGCGTTCAGGGGTGCCGGGAAACTAACTGCTGGCGAAAGCCTGCATCGGGAACTGATTGGAAGGGGGCACGAGCGAGGATGGACCGGTTTCTCCGCACTGGGGTGAATACCCCATACCCTTCGGGAGTGGAACGTGATGGATTGACTTCCATGAAATCGGGAGGTGGCCTTGAGGATCGGAATGGGCGTGACATCAAAGCGTCTCAAACTGCGGAGCAGATGACATTTGGTGATCTAGTCGTCTCCTTTTATGACGAATGGCGCGATCCCGACGCGGGCTTGATGATGTGTCTGGCCCTCGATGCCGGTCTGGTGGCCTTTCGATCACCGGAATGCAGCGAAGCGGGCCCACGTTTGCCGCGGAAAGCCCGAACTGCCCCGGTCACCTTCCCGGGGCAGTTCGCTCTGGCCTCGACCTCGGCAGGTCAGCGAGCGAGCCGTCGATGAAGATGTGGTGCCAGAGCTGGGTGGCGACCACGGCGGCGAGACCCATCTCCATCGAGAGCCGTGGCAGAGATCCTGCGCGCATTGCTCGGAAAGACCTGCGCCAATGCGCCACGGCCGCGAAGTCGAAGTAGCCGGTGCGTCGCAACGATTCCTCGCTCAGCAGTTCGCCGACGAACTTCGGCTCCGGCTCCATGTGGAAGCAGTCGAGCGGCGCGCGGAAGATGACCTTGTGGCGGCGCGCGATTCCGGGCGGAAGCCAGCGCTCCGCCACCAGGCGCAACAGGTGTTTGTCGCGGAAGCCCTTCAGTTTCCATCGGGGATGCAGTTTGGCGGTGAAATCAAACACCTCTTCATCGAGAAACGGATAACGCGCTTCCACCGACGAGTTCATTGCCACGCGATCACCCTTCGCCTGGAGCAGATGTCCCGCCAGTGTGACTCGCGCTCCGACCCAGAGTCCGCGGTTGAGGGGATCCCAATGTTTGGCGCGTTCCAGATCGATTCCGAGGCCGGACCACGGGTTAGTTTGTGCCAGCACTTCGCGCATCGGCCCCGCGTAGAGGCGCAGTTTCGAAAGGGCGAGCACGCCGTAGGAGTCGATCCACGCGTTCGGACCACCGACGGCTTGCTCGATGGCATCTCGAAAGCCCCGTGGGTATTGGGGAACTTTGTTGAGCCGTAGATAGGCGCGGCGGGCGATATTGCTCAGACGTACCCCGGGAATGATATCGAGCGCGCCGAGGATCCTGGCGATCTTGTACCAGGGATAGCCAGCCAGCCATTCGTCGGCGCCTTCGCCGGTCAGCACGACCTTTTGGCCGTTGGCATGTACCCGTCGGGCCAATAGGAGCAGGGCTGCGCACGAGGTATCGATGACCGGCGATTCGGCGGCCTGAATGAGCTGCGGATACGTCTCCAAGGCGTCGCCGGCGCGGAAATCCTGCACCAGGGGCGGATCGGTGCCGATGTGTTTGGCCGATCGATTCGCCGCGCTGAGTTCATCGAGTGCGGGGTCGTCCACCCGGATGGTGTAGGTGCTGATGGCCGGACCTTTGAGATGACAGGCCATCGCCACGATCATGCTGGAATCCAATCCGCCTGAGAGATAGGCACCCACCGGGACATCGGCGCGCAGCCGTTTGGCCACCGCCTTGAGCAGCAGGTCCTCGAACTCATCAACGAGTTTGCGCGGATCGCTTTCGGGGTTTACCTCGCCCTGGTTGGGGAAGTCCATTGTCCAGTAGGCCCGCTCGGTAATGACAGGTTTGGCTGCATCCTGATCGGGTGGTGAGATTTGCAGATAGTGGCCGGGATTCAACAATTGCACCCCTTCAAAACACGTCACCGGACCTGGCATGGCAGCGAAGGTGAACATTTGATCGATCCCTCGCAGATCGGCCCTGGGGTTGAGCATTCCAGACGCGAGCAGCCCCTTGATCTCGGAGGCGAAGAGCAGCCAGTCGCCTTGCCGGGTCCAGTAGAGCGGACTGATCCCAAACCGGTCGCGCCCGAGTGTCAGTTGATGGCGGTGCACATCATACACCGCGATGGCGAATTGTCCGCGCAGCCGCTCGAACATGCTGTCGTGGCTTTCCTCCCAGAGGTGCGGAATGATCTCCGTATCGCATTGCGTGCGCAGGCGGTGTCCGCGTGAGACCAACTCCGCACGCTTCTCGGGGAAATCGAACAACTCCCCGTTGAAAACCACGTAGACGCTGCCGTCCTCATTGCTGACCGGTTGCTGGCCATCGGCCAGCCCGACCACGCTGAGGCGTCGCGAAGCGAGAGCGATCCCGGGGCGATGCAGATAGCC
>JBJXGA010000472.1:0-33418 GCA_046152955.1 Planctomycetales bacterium
AGATGCCTGGCGGCGCTGGGGGCAGAGCCGCCGCCGGAGCGGGTTCAGTTTGGCCCGGATCTGGAACCGATCGTGCGGCTGATGGAAGAGACGCCGCGTGAGGAATGCGTCCGGGTGTTCATCGCCGCGCTGCGTCGCGGGTTGCCCTATCGGAAGTTTCTGGCGGCATCGCTGTGTGTCGGCATCCGCCGCGAACATTCCAATCACGAGGTCTACAAAGTCCATGCCAGTAGCCGTGGCGTGGGCGACCGACAAGACCGGTGGCGATACCGCCAGTGGAGGCCTGCGCGACTTGTCGATCATCGACCTGCCAACGATCGAATTGCCAACGTCGTCGGAAGACGCCATCCAGGAGATTTTTACGCAGCTCCCTCCGCGTCATTACCGCTGGGACACAAAGGAGGGAGCGGTCCTCACGTATGGCACTCGCGCCGACGCCGACGAAGCGTGCCGCAGAGTCTTTGTCCTGGCCCGCGATCGGCCACAGGCAGTCCCGCAGTTCCTCCAGACGGCTCATAGCTGGTTATGCCGCAAAGCGAGCAACGACAGCCACGAATACAAATTCCTGGCGGCGATTCTCGAACACGCCAACTGGGTCAGCCCGGCGTGGCGTCCGCATCTCCTGGCCGCCGCCGTTCACTACTTCCACGGCAACCAAAGCCCCGACAATCCGGTCATCCTGCAGGCGCGCGAGGCGTTGAAGCTCATCGCCACGGGAATTCATTGACTCCAGTTCAGCGCACAGCGTTTGACGGCATTCGCCACGCGCTCCCCCTCAGCCCCGTCGCCCTCCTCTGGGGAGATAGCGGCTGTGGAAAGACCACGGTCCTGCAGGAATTGGAACGCGAATTCAGCGCACGTTTGCTGACCATGACGGACAGGATCGGTCGCCGGGTGGAGCGATTTGCGTTGGGTGCGATCCGCTCGGCACCGCAAAAACTGGGCAAGAATGTCCAAGTCGCTCACCTGTTCGGCTGGCAGTTCGGAAAATTGATCTTTTCAAAAGCGGCGTTCCTGGCGCAAGCTGTAGGTGGAAAATGCCACGGCCCACGGAAGGAACGCCGCCATGCAGGATGCTACCCAATGCGCTCGTTGTTTGACAGTCCTTGTCCGGCTCACCGGATTCGACCTTTTGGCGGAAGTCTGGTTCGTGACCCTCAAGATGGCCGTTCTGATCCGGCAATTTCGCCGTGGCGAGATTTCGCCCAGCGCCATGTGTCGGTTTGAGACCCGGTTGCAGGGGCTGTTGTCCGAGTTGGGCCGACGAATCGTGCAATGGACTTTGAAGGGGCTGGAACCCGACGATCGCGACCTGATTCCGCCCCAATTCCTCTGGAACGGCGAGTACTATCGTCGCAAGAACAAGTCTCCCTTGCGCAATTTGAATTGCCTGTTCGGGAGGATCGCGTTCCAGCGATACTGTTTTCAGCCACTGGAGTCGGCGGGAAAGTGCTTGTTTCCGCTGGAACATCAACTGGGCATCGTATGCGGCGTAGCGACGCCGGCGCTGGCGAATTTGGTGGGGCGCGGGGCGGCCGATCTCACGCAACGACAGTTGCTGGAAGTGCTCCATTCCCGGAACGTGATGTGGGGTGCTGGAACGCTGCGGAAGGTCATCGCTGCGATGAGCGAGATGTTGAGCGGACATCGGCATGAGGCGCAGGTTCAACAACTTCTGGCATGGCTGAAGCAAGCGTCGGAGACAGCCGGAAAACGAATGTTCACGCTCAGCGTCGGACGCGACGGGATCATGATTCCGATGGTCAAGCTCAACAAATACAAAGAAGCCTGCACAGCCACCGTGTCGGTGTTGGACCGCCTCGGCCAGCGGCTCGGCACGGTGTATCTGGCGCAGATGCCAGAGGCTCTCCAGGCCATGCTGACCGACGACTTGACGGCTCTGATTCGCGATGTCCTCGCCCGATGGGAGGGGCCGCTGCCGCGCCTGGTGTACGTGACCGATTGCGGCTTTCATCCGACGCAATACTTCGAAGACATACTCAGCCAGATGCCACACCCCAGGGAAAAGGGAGTCTTTCTGCAATGGGAATGGATCGTCGACTACTACCATACTTGCCAATACATTACCGCGTTGGCCGAAGCCATCTTTGGCCCTGGGCGCGAGGCGTTCGCCTGGGCGGCCAAGCAACGGCGTGTTTTGAAGACAAAGTCGGGGGGGATTTTCCGAGTCCTGCGGAGCGCGGGTGCCTTGCTGGCCACCCGGAAACTGGTCGGCTCCGTGGACGCCTATTCGAAAGCCTACCGATACCTGCGCGAGCGTGCCTCGAAAATGGACTACCGCACCTATCGGCGCTTTTGCCTCCCCATTGGCAGCGGGGTGACGGAAGCCGCCTGTAAGATCGTCTTCACGCAGCGATTCAAACTGTCCGGAATGAAATGGACGCTCGAAGGTGGAGCCGACATCCTGCGCCTCCGGATACTGACGCTCAGCGGGATCTGGTCCCAAGTCCACACAGCGGCACTCAAAACGCTACCGTTACCGACCCCCATAACTCCCACCGATTATGTTGTCACCGATCAAGAAATCAACCAGAAATGTGCGGTGTAGAGTGAACCGCACCCTTTGCGTTCGAGTGGGAGCGGGGGAAGATCGTTGAGCAGTAACGACTCCGCGCTCAGCCGCGAGAGTTAGACGACGCTGGCGGAGGGGTCATCATGACCCAGCGCACCGGCCGCTAGCAGCGTCTCTATCGCGCGAAATGCAATGCTCGGCCTTATTCCCAAACGTTCAGCGACTATGCGGTGCAACCCCACGGGCCAAGGCCGCGCCGGGATCTCTTGCCGCACCGCAGCGAGCACCTCCTCGTCCTCAAGTGGGCGTACCCTGCCAAACTTGCGGTCAACCAGTGCCCCACTATTAGGCTCAAGGCCCGCCCGGGCAGCGGAATCTAGCCTATGGACAATCCCGAGTTCAGAAAGTCCAGCCAAGATCGACTCTCTAAGATCCCGCCGCGCAATTGCCAAACCTTCTCCGATCAGCCGGTCCCTTGACACATCGTACTTGATGTCAGCGTCACCACGAAGTTCGACGTCGATCACGCCAGCAATTCGACTTGTGTGTCGCCCGAGAATTCGCCCGACATTCCGAAGCTTCATCGCAATTCCGTTGACTGTTAGACGGTTACCACTATAGGCCTTCAAGTAGCGATAGAGTTGCTCCGCTTTCCACTCGAGGCGAGTCAACTGTCCATCCGACACACGCCGAAAAAAGAGTATCGTGCGACCCCTAAATCTATTGCTCCAACGCTCGATATCAAGCACGACGGGCTCGATCGATTCGTCAGCCAACTGTTGCACAGCGTCCTCCCGTAACGCGAGAAACTCACCCTGCGTTTGAGTGAAAGATATCGATGCCAGGGAAACAGCCACGGGTACTGGCGGCCTAAGTATCGCATCGCGCAAATACACCGCAGCCTGGCCTAGTAGCAAACGCATCGCCAAGGCGTTTCTCTCCGCAAGCCTCACTCGCACCGTGGTTCCTTGCGGTCCGTCGGGCTGCTCTGTCACAAAGGCTAGTCCAAAACGACCGTCCACGCGAATTGTGCGATAGGCTGTGTCGGCCCTAGGCGACAGCTTATTTCGTGTGCGCAGCTCGAGCGCATCTCCGATCATAAACGCCGAAAGCACCCCGATTCCGAAGCGCGAGATAGGCGCAAACGTGTGCTGAGCCGCACGCGTAAGCCGGTCGAACTCTGGTGACTCGTAGTAGCTATTCCCGACTTTGAAAAAGAAGCGGGACAGAACCGACTCGTCCATACCGATTCCGTTATCACTCACGACGATCCAAGTCCGGCCGTCGGTGTCCGTTTCCGCAGACACTGATACGGAGGGGCTATAACTCGAATTGTTGTCGACCAACTGCCTCACACGGCACGCGTCGATCGCGTTTTGCACAAGCTCACGAAAAGCAACCGACCGATTGACGTAGAGGGCCTCCCCCATGAGAAGACGTGAAATCGCCGCTTCGTCAAGCTGAAACGTGAAATCCTTGTAAACGTAGCCAAGCGCACGAACTTGTGGTCGCACGACGACCGGCAGGCGAAGGCGATACCGGTTGGTCACACTCTCGGGGTTCTTTCTGAGCACGGTAGAGGTGTCGCGGATTTCGCGTTCCATCACTGAGCAGAACTCCCTGATGGACTTTTCAATCGCCGGATGGGCCGAGTCGGCGTACACGATCAGCTCGTCAGCGGCGATCTCGAGAGAGTGAACCGCCATGTGTTTGTTCCATTCGCGCAAGGATACTGCGCTTCCCGGTATGTCGCGATCTTCGATTCGGAGAGACTCAAATAGAACACGTGGCGTACGCTCCCTATCAAAATCGAGGACATCGATAAGGCGCAAGACGCTCGCACAGAATTGTGTGTTCAGAGCCATACCGCCGATCGGAAGCGCGCGCGGAAACCGCTCGGTATAAGCGTTGGAGGCTTCCATCAGGACGGCGACGTCTAGGTTGTGGCTCATACAGATACTGACAAGCTCGTCCTCAAACGAAACGCCCCGTAGCGAAAACAGATCCGAGCGCCCCGTTACCGCCTTCAAATTGGCAATAAGGTGCTGGTAGCGTTCCCGAGTGGCATGACGTGGACGCAGAAACGCTGTCAGGCCAGCCTCCTGCAGTTGGAACAACCGCATCTCAAGCGATAGACGTTCAGGTTCCGACGCTACGGCGTGCTTGTGCCGGGTAAGTTCAAGTTCATGCCAGAGTTGAGGCCACGCCCGAAGCTCTTCCTCAAAACGAGGATCTGCCAAGAGTTGCGCCCGCTCCTTTTGGGTCAGACACATTCCGAGGTCGTGGAGATGTGATGCGAAGATGACTACCGAAAGCTCTAGTGGGGTGAGTTCATCAAGAGTGGCTGGATCGATGATGTACTCGGCGAGGTGAACCAGTTTCGTAGCATGAGCCGGGTTATGGAGTGTGTACTCTTTGAATGGCCCTGCAAGCACGAGGTCAAGTAACGGACGCACGGCCTCCACGAAGACGGCGACTCGCTCGGCCAGACCGTCCGATGCTTCGCTCCGGGCGATGAGTCGTCGGTATAGGACGCACTCGCTGACTGAAGAAGGAGCCGCTGGAATAACAGTCATGTTTCTAGCCTCCTGTGCTTGCGTCGCCTAGCTTGGTTATCGGAAGTTTCTGCCTTTCACCTGTATGCCGCCAATGTGCGGCTTAACGCGCAGGAAAGAATTCCTCCCAAGTCGTATTCTAGCTGTCAGTTCGTTCGCTGTCACGCGATTTCTCGCGTGATAGGCCGTCCTTTCCAAGCGCTCATCGGGCAACCGAGCCAGTCCGTCAGCCGGACTGCGGACATTCCGCCCGCCTCGGTTCAAAACGGCCCAATGGGTGGCGGGACTCGGATCGCAGCCGCCGGCAATGGGGCGGGAAACGGCCGGAGATGAAAGCGAAGCACGGGCAGATTGGGAAATCTGCCACCTACCTTCCTTGCCCCACATCAGTTCCAATCCAAACCATCTGCTGGACATCTTCGAATCCCGTTGCTAAACTCCATCCTGATGATGCATCGGGGATCGCCAATTCCTTTCAACGTGCGGCACGAAACCGTGCCTGCCCAAATTTCCGCGCTGAATAGCGGCTCGTGCCGCCGCTCTGAGTATGTGGCCATTCTCCGTCGGCCCTGCAGCGAACTTGACCCCCTTCCGGTGTGTCTCCATTGGCGCGCGGGCGATCAGGCATCGCGCTGAACTTCGGTTCCCCGTAGACGACCTTCTCCTTTTCTCGCATCCAGCAGCGTCAAGTCTGCTCATCCCCACATGAATTCATTGACTCCGGTCCAACGTACGGCATTTCTCGGAATTCGTCACGCACTCTCCCTCAACCCGGTGGCTCTCCTCTGGGGGGAAAGCGGCTGTGGAAAGACCATGGTCCTGCAGGAATTGGAGCGCGAATTCGGTGCGCGCCTCCTGACCATGAAAGACCTGCTGGAGGCCATGAAGTCGCGGCACCCGCTCGCCCTGGAAGAGACGTTTGAACAAATCGTGATCGACGCGCTGCAGCAGTCTGACTGCGTGATCATCGACGATGTCGACGTACTCGAGAGTGTCGTCGGGGGTTGCCGTAGTTATCCGCGATCCAACTGGCTCGACGCCGTGGCGCTGACGCTGTGCCGATACGTCGTGGAAACGACCAAGAAATTGGTTTTCGGCGGCGGCGGACCGAGTGCGATTTACAACCGCGGTTACCGGTTTGGCATCGAACAGTTTGGTTTGGAAGACTACCAGCAACTCATCGCCACTTACCTGCCGCCCCCTCAGGTCGAGCGCCTCAACATCGAAAAGATCTATCGCTACGCCCCGGGACTGGACGGGCATCAGATCAGGAATGCGTGCCGCTGGCTGGCCGAGGAGTCGTCGCTCGATACCGACCGATTCATCGAGTATCTCCGCTCTCAGGGAATGACCAGCAACGTCCACCTGTCGGACGTGCGACAGGTAGCACTCCAGGATTTGGAGGGAATCGACCATGTGATCGAGAGCCTGGAAACGCACATCGTCTTTCCGATGGAGAATGACGACATGAGCCGTCGCTATGGCTTAAAGCCCAAGCGGGGGGTGCTCCTGTTGGGTCCACCGGGAACGGGAAAGACGACGATCGGACGCGCGCTGGCGCACCGCCTCAAAAGTAAGTTTTTTCTGATCGACGGCACTTTTATTGCGGGAACCGATCACTTCTATTATCGCGTCGACCGCGTTTTCGAGGAAGCGCAACGCAACGCTCCGGCGGTGATTTTCATTGATGACTGTGATGCGATCTTCCAGAGCGGGAGCGAACTGGGGCTGTATCGTTACCTGCTCACGAAGCTCGACGGGTTGGAAAGCCAGAGCATGGGGCGCGTGTGTGTGATGTTCACGGCCATGGACGTCGCCGATCTCCCCCCGGCTCTGGTCCGCTCGGGGCGCATCGAATTGTGGCTGGAAACGAAACTGCCCGACGCCTCCGCGCGGCACTCGATTCTCAGCCGGCATCTGCGCGGTTTGCCGGAGGAGGTGGGGACAGTCGATGTGCAGCAACTGGTCGAAGCCACCGCCGGCTTCACCGGCGCCGACCTCGGACCAGTCATCGATGATGGAAAGAATCTGCTGGCCTACGACCAGTTTCAAAAGCGCGAGCGGAAGCCTTCCACTTCGTATTTTCTGGCCGCCATTCAGGCGATTCGGAGCAATAAGGAACGTTACGCGCTTGTCACAGACCCCGCGTCCGTCGAAGTTCCGGCACTCTCTGGGGCGTAGGACGTCATTCCCATCACTGAATTGACAAGATTGCCATGTTCGACCACCGCCCAATTCCGCAGCGAATCCAGGAACATGGCCGCAGTGCTTCGATGATCCACCGCCGCGATTTCCTGGCGCTTGCCGGTGGCGGCCTGGCCACCATGTCGGCGCGGCGGTTGCTGGCGCAGGCGGAAAGTCGCGACGAAGCATTGCCAGCCCCGCGCGTCGTCCTGACGTGGGGCACCAACGGCGACGCCGACGGCGAGTTCGACATACCGATCGCAATCGCCATCAACCACCAGGACGAGATTTTCGTCAGCGATTTTCGCCAGTCGGATCCAGAGGCGAGAGCGCGAGAGCAACGATTCGATACCGAGGGCCGGTTCCTCGGTTCGTTCGAACTCGAGCCCATGCCGGGGGGACTGGCGTTCGACAACGAGGGGCTGCTGTATGCCACGCACATGATGCGTCACAAGGTCACTGTGTGCGATCAAGCGGGGAAGCTTGTGCGGGAATTCCGCAGGTTGGGAACGGAGCCTGGCGAATTTCAGCAACCGGGTGGCATCGCCTTCGGGCCGGATGGTTCGGTTGGTGACTTCGACGAACCATCGGGTGCAGCAGTTTGCCGCCGACGGAACGTATCTGCGCGGCTTGGGTGGCGAAGGGACCGAACCGGGCGAATTCAAGACCCCGCACGGGCTGGCGTTGGACAGCGAGGGGCGCCTGTACGTCGCCGATTCCCGCAATTCGAGAATCCAGAAAATCGAAGTTTGACGCTCCCCGTGATCTCCAACCGCGATCAGTAGAGTTGCACCGGCAAGGCCTCGCCATTCGGGAGAATGATCAGGCATCGGCGTGTCGCTACCAAGGCGGATTCCCCAAGTGAAGGTTGCCACCTTGGAAGATCAAACTCAACGACGAATGCTCAAGCGCCACAGCCGCAGGTCACCGAAGAGCTTGAGGTCCCGGAATCGATTCATGCCCCGCCGTCAGTTGAAGTGCCAAGTTCGGCCGGATCCACAGTCCCGGACGCTTGCTTACGATCCGAAGGCGCCTGACCGTATGTGGCAATGAGCTGGCATAGCCGGTCGCGAACGCTTCGGACCGCGTCAATCGCCTCGTCGTTCTTCGGCTTCTTCGTCGCCCATTGCAAGACGAGTCGTCGGAAAGCCTGCGGATCATCGAAAGGCTCAAGGGCCGGCGGCCACTCAGCACTTCCGACACTTCGTGGTGGCTGGCCTGGACGAATTTAACCGTCAGTCAAATCAGTGAGTTCGCGATGGAATCTGGGCAACCTGCGGCTCGAGTAAACCAAAAACCCATCTTGCCGCGCAGCATTCCTGGAATCCGTCATTCAGGGTATGATGGATTCCAGGACGACTTGCTATGATTGTCATCGAAGCGACGACTGACGCCACGCTGGATTCGACCGGTCAATTGCGACTGACCCACCAGCCGCGGTTGCCGCGCGGCCCCGTGCGGCACGAGAACACGTGTCAGCAACCAATCTGAGCGCATGGAGTCCGCATGGAATCGGTCTACCTGGAAACATCGTTCATCAGCTACCTGGTCGCTCGTCCCGGTCGTGACGTAATTGTCGCGGGGCACCAACAGACGACACAGGAATGGTGGGCGAATCGACGGAGCCAGTTTGAGTGCTTGGTTTCCCAAGTCGTCATCGACGAAGTTTCGGTCGGCGACCCTGCGGAGGTTGAAAAGCAGGTGGCAATCATCGGCGGCCTGCCAACCCTCGAGGTCACGGAAGTCGCCGAAGCCTTATCGAAGGCCATCATCGTTGCCGGTATCCTTCCGCCGCACGCTTTTCCTGATGCCGCACATATCGCCGTATCCGCGGTTCACGCCGTTGACGATCTTTTAACCTGGAATTGCAAGCACTTGGCGAACGCACAAATCGCACGGAGAATCGCAGTGGTTTGCGAGAAGCTGAGCCAGAAAATGCCAATTATCTGTACGCCCGAAGAACTCATGGGAGCCTAGCAACATGTGGGAAGACCCGATCGTCGCGGAAGTTCATCGGACCCGTGAGAAGTTCGCGGCGGAGTGCAACTATGACCTCGTGGCGTATTTCGCCGATGTTCGGAAACGTCAGGCGTCGCTCGGCAGCCGGCTTGTGAGGCAAAGGGGGCCAGCCGACCTGGCGGCTGCCGCGGAGCAGGGCCGCAATTCCGGCATCGCAGGGTCCGCAGCCTCTGAGACGGCCCCGGCAGCTTAGCCTTGTTGTTAGCCCCTGAGAAGACGTGTGGCGAAAGCAACACGTTTCGCGCAGCCGTGGAGACGACAGCGCCAATTCAACGCAAGGCGTGCAGCTCATGAGCGAGGCGGATGAGAGCACGAAGGGCTCCGCCAGTTTCCTCTGCACGGCCGGGCGATATCAACGGCTCCCGACGGCAGGTAGTCGCCGACGAGCCGGTTTCGGTTTGGCGCGGCGGACCCGCGGGGATTTCGTCGCCCGAATGGCAACTTCCGCCGGGAGTTGCAGGCCTTCGACCAGCCTGCGGATCATCGACAGGCTCAAGGGCCGATGGCCGCTCAGCACCTCCGACACCTTGCTTTTGCTCCCGAGATACGCAATCAGGTCTTTGGGCTTCAGTCCTTGCTGCTCCATGCGAAACCGAATGGCGGCAATCGGGTCGGGCGGATCGATCGGATACCGGCTCTCCTCATAAGGCTTCACGATTGACAACGTCATCCTCGACCGCAAGACTGCCGAAACGATTGTAACCGTTCATAGAATGTGACCTGCCGTCCCGTGGGTGGCCGACAACGGGAGCACATGGTGTCTGATCAGGGCGGTTGAACGTGATTCGGTAATCCGGCGCACTGCATCGACTTCGAGGAGTATCGGATGAAATTTCACGTTTTGGCTGCCGATTACGATGGCACCTTGGCCGACAACGGATACGTCGAGGCGACGACCGTGGATGCACTGGTCCGCCTGCGGCAGTCGGGACGGCACGTGGTGATGGTCACCGGCCGGCTCCTCGCGCCGCTCCTCGACGCCTTTCCCGAGGTCGCACTATGCGATCTGGTCGTCGCCGAGAATGGCGCACTCCTCTATGATCCGAAAACTCGTACGGAGCGGCCGCTGGCGGAAGCGCCGCCGCGAGAATTTCTGGAGACTCTGCGCACTCGCGGTGTGCAAGTCAGCGAAGTTGGCCGGGTGATCATTGCGACTTGCGTCCCGTATGAAACATTGACGCTCGAAACGATTCGTGACGCGGCGTTGGAGCTGCAGATCGTCTTCAACAAGGGCGCCGTGATGGTGCTGCCCACCGGCGTCAACAAAGCCAGCGGCTTACGGGCCGCGCTCATGGAATTGGGCCTGTCGCCGCACAATGCCGTCGGAATCGGCGACGCGGAAAATGACGGGGCGTTTCTGAAGCTGTGTGAAGCGTCGGCGGCCGTCGACAACGCACTCGACGCCCTAAAAGGCCAGGCCGACATCACGGTCAAGGGCGCGGGTGGAAAGGGGGTAGTCGAGTTGATCGACCGACTGATCGCCGACGACCTGAAAGAGTTGCACCATCGACCGGGGCGCGGAATACTCCTTGGCACTGACCTCGCCGGCGAAGCACTTTGGATACCGGTGTACGGAACTCGCATGCTCGTCACCGGGGATTCGGCCGGGGGAAAATCCAAACTGGCCGTCAGCATTCTCAGTCAATTGATCGAGTCGGGATACCAGACGTGTGTGATCGATCCGGAGGGGGATTTTCAGGCCGTCGAGGGGGCGATCGTCCTGGGCACGCGGAAACAATCGCCGTCTCCCGAAGAAGTCATGCAGGTCATTTGCAAGCCGGACATGAGCTGCGTCGTGAGTTTGTTCGGGACCGAGACGCACGAACAACCGGCGCAATTTGGTCGGTTGTATCGCGCGTTGCAGGATCATCGCATTCGCACTGGCCGGCCGCATTGGAACATCATCGACGAGGCCCATTATCCGATCTCTGCCTCCGGGGTCGGAATCGACGAGCTGCATTTTGAGGATTGGCGCAGTGTCATGTATGTAACGGCATTTCCGCAACAAATGCCGCGCACCGTTCTAAGCAACATCGACCTGTTTGTAACAATTGGCGATGACCCCGCCAAGCTGCTTGCTGAGTATTGCGAGTTACTGGGCATCAAGTCGCCCGAACTGAAACCGCCGGCCGACTCCGAAAAACATCGTGCTGTGGCCTGGTGGCGAGGAAAGGGCGCGCCCTTCTGGTTCCGAAGGTCGTCGCTTCAGGGCGAGCATCAGCGCCACCGGCATCAGTATTTCGACGGAGAAATGGATCCCGCCAATCAATTCTATTTCCGCGGACCCAAAGGACTGCTCAAGCTTGCTGCCGGAAATCTTCGCACTTTCATGCAACTGGCAGATGGCGTCGACGACGAGACGTGGATCTACCACCTTCAACGGGGTGACTACGCCGACTGGTTTCGAACTGCCATTCAAGACGAAAAACTCGCCGTCCTGGCGGAGCAACTGCACCGCACGGACGGTGTGTCGGCAAAAGAGAGTCGGAAGCGCATCAGTGAATTGATCCAGAAGCTGTATGTCAACGAACTATGACAGGTCCGGGGATTCGATCCCACCGGCGAAACTGGAACATTGAGACCAGTTCGTTCCGAGCTGAAATTCCAGAGGAATGCCCGTCATCACTAGCAGGCCAGAGTTGAGTCCCAAGAATCGCTCGCAGATGCGAGCCACTTCGCCGTAATGCTCGTTATGGCGGCGAATGGCCAGCCACTTGAACAGCACGCTCTGCAAGGCCAGCTCCATCATCAACGACTGGGACGATAACTGTCAGGAGGCGTGTTTTCTCAATGAACCACTGAAATTGAAACAGGGGAGCGGGCGAAGTCAATGACTGGATTCCGAATCGAGATCGACGCGCTGGGCGAAGTCTGTGTTCCCACGGGCGCCCATTACGGCGCGCAAATCCAGCGCGCGGTTGAGAACTTTCCAATCTCAGGCTTTCGGTTCCCCTGCCGGTTCATTCGCGCGCTCGCACTCGTGAAGGCTGCCGCCGCCAAAGTCAATCAGGCGCTCGGTCTGCTCAAAGCTGAATTCGGCGACGCGATCGTCACGGCAGCGAACGAGATCGCTGCTGGACAGTGGGACGGCGAGTTTGTGCTGGACATTTTCCAGACCGGCTCGGGCACCTCGACGAACATGAATGCCAACGAAGTGATCGCCAGTCGCGCCAATGAACTGCTCGGCGGCAGAAAGGGGGACCGCGCCCCCATACGCCCCAACGATGAAGTCAACAAGTGCCAGTCGTCCAACGACGTGATCCCGACAGCGATTCATTTGGCGGCACTCGACGGAATCGATCACGACCTACTGCCATCGCTCGCGGCTCTGGCTCTGGGGCTGGAGGTGAAGGCGGAAGAGTTCGAGGACGTACTGAAGACCGGCCGGTCTCATTTGCAAGACGCTGTACCGATCATGCTTGGCCAGGAGTTTGGCGGTTGGGCCTCGCAGCTTCGTCACGGCATTGCGCGAGTCAATGTGGCTCGTGCGCATCTTCTGGAGCTTCCAATTGGCGGAACCGCGCTCGGAACCGGGCTGAACGCGCATCCTGAATTCGGATCGCGAATGTGCGATAAATTGGCGAAGACGACAACCCGTGGCTTGAGGGTGGCCGATAACCTGTTCGAGGCGATTGGATCGCGAGACGCGCTGGTTGAGACATCGGGGACGCTCAAGACCGTGGCCGTCAGCCTGCTCAAGATCGCCAGCGACATCCGCTTGCTCGCATGCGGGCCACGCACCGGGATCGCCGAGATCACGATTCCTCAATTGCAGTCTGGGAGCTCGATCATGCCGGGCAAGGTGAACCCGGTCATGCCCGAAATGATGATCCAGGTGTGTGCGCAAGTCATCGGCAACGATGCCGCGGTAACCTTAGGGGGCGTTCTTGGCCAGCTCGACCTCAATGTGATGATGCCGCTCATGGCACACAACCTTCTTCAGTCCATTGCGATTCTGGCAGCCGCTTGCCGTTCATTCGACGAACGTTGCGTTTCGCACGGCCCGGTGATTTTCACCAAACCCGAGAACGTTCGCGGAATCGTGGCCAACCGGGATCGCTGCCGCGCACTCGTCGAGTCGAGCCTGATGGCGGTCACTGCACTGGTGCCAAGACTGGGATATCACGAGGCATCCGTAATCGCCGAAGAATCGCATCGGACTGCCAGAACTGTTCGAGAGATCGTCCTGGAAAAGAAACTTGTCTCAGCGGCCGAGCTAGACTTGCTCCTGGATTTGACCGGCATGACCAGACCTGCGATTCGGGAAGAGGCGGGTGACGCCACCCACAGCGATCCTTTCGCACAACGCCGTGATGAACAAACCCAGCGCGAGAATCGCTGGCGTGACGATGGCGGTCAGGGATGAAGTCGATGGCCTTCGCCACCGATCGAAGTCTCAGTTGGCAGAGGAGCGTATCGAGGAGCCGGACGTAGGCTTCGTGACCGAGGACTGTCGGCTGCAATGGCTGCCAAGGCTTCAAGGCGGCCAGCTTCGCCGACGCCAGCTTGCACAGTCCTTGCTGTTCCATGCGAAACCGCACGGCGGCAATCGGGTCGGGCGGATCGATCGGATAGCGGCTCTCCTCGAACGTCTCCACCAACAGGAGCAGCAACTCCAATTCGTCCCCCTTCGGCGTACCCGGCTTCGCGTCAAAGACGGCGTCGATCCGCGCCAGGGTCGCCTGGTGTTCCGCCTCGGTTTTGATCACTTTTGGTTTCATAATTTCCGACTTCGTTTTCGCCGCTGCCTCACCCGGAAAACGGCCGAGTTTGACTCTGGTAGTCGCGTATCCCGTCGATCACCGTAGAGCGCACGGGCTCGACGTCGCACCTCAGCAATGCGGCAACAGCGGTCTCCGCCGACTCGACGCATTGCTGGGCGAATTCATGCATCCCTGACGCGGCTGAATGAAAGTCGTAATCCGCTCGATTCCGTTCGGTGCGCAAATAGTCCAGTCTGCGCGCCGCCATGACTGCCTCCGACTCTCCCGAAAAAAGGAGCCAGCGAGCGATCATAGCGTGTGCACTATCGCTACGGGCAACACGAAATCCCCAGGTTTCGACCAACTCGCGTGCCACGTGAAATGCGCCAAAGTAGGCCCGGCTAATTGCGGTTCGCGCATGGGGTTCAGAGTTCCGCAGCGCAAGCTCTCGAGCTACATTGAGAAAATCGAGACCGGTCATGCGTGTGGATAAGCGGTGAAGACAAATAGCAGCGAATCCGCCCCCGCGAGATCAAGAATCCTTGTGATCCATATCTGTTCTCGTTTGAGACGCTGTTGGCGATCAAGGTCGGTGACCACGTCAAATACAATCTTCGGAGAATCCGAAATCTCTGGATCCCATTCCACCTCAACCTCGATCGGCTCGGGAAACAATGCTTGTATCTCGCCATACAGTCGAGGCAATAGATGACGCACGCCAAATCTGTCGGCGATTGACAGCACTTCTTCAGAAAAACCACCGACTGGCTCACCTGACAGTGCAGGCTGTTCCACCGCTAGCGTAGGCGTCTGAGGCATCGTCGATCTTCCGTCGTTGGGCTGGGTCATTCCCCTGGTGGGTCGTATTCTATCAGACGAAGGCGTAGTCGTGCAGTCGAAACGGAAAAAGTGGGGGCGGGGTTAGTCTGGACTTCAAAGCCATTTCTCGACCGATTGACTCGGATCAGCGCTCTTTCGACAATCCAGCGAGAGACGCGGACAAGCCTACCGGGAAACCTGCCATGCGAACTGCGCTGATTCTGGTCTGTTGGACGGTGCTCACTGAACTGCCGCCGTCCCCCATCTCGGCAGCGGAGCTGGAGGAACAGGATCCAGCCTATTACCACACCGGCGAATTGGCGGGGTCGCTCCGCTCGACCGAGCCGCTGCCGCTGTTCGATGCCGATCCGCAGCATCTCTGGAACCGCCTTTTCGCGGCAGTCACGATTCGCCGCAGCCTGCTCCCGTCCGTGGAAGGGGGGCTCCCTGTCCCCCGCATCGAAGGGGGGGACCGGATTGAGTTTTTCGGATGGGGCGGGACGACGTATTGGGACGAGCCGGCCAGTGTGGCGCAGCTTGAACGACTGCTGGATCAATTCCTCGGACAGGAGGGGGAGAAACTGTCGGCCGATCCCCTCCAGCGGGTGCTGCTGCAGCGCGACTTGTGGACGCTGTTCGATTTTTTGATCACCCGCCACATCGCGCGCCGGGGCGATCTCGAGACCCGCCGCCGCCGGAACGAGCTGTGTCGCAAACTGGCGGGCGCGATTCAAGCGCTGGCGCTCTCAGCCGAGTCGCTCGCGAAACTTCCCGACAACTACGCGCTGGCCGTTCAATCCGGACATTTTGCCGCGACGCACGACTTTGATCCGAAGCGCGATTACCTCCCGCCGCGCATCCTGTCGGACGACGATGAGTGGCAGGAGATCGACTTTTTCCAGGCGCGGCGCTCGGAGGACGTCGAACGGCGGTATGTGTTTCTGCACATGCGGGCTTTCCAGGGGCGGTCGTACTTCCGAGTCTTGTGCCGGTTCCCTGACGGGCGGCCGCAGTTCGAGACCTACTTGCGTGAACTCGATGCCAAAGGGATCGACTGGCGGGCTTCGGCACAACATGGGAGCATCAAGTTGCTGCCTGATGCGCCCGAGCTGCCGGCGGGGACTGAGGTCGCGCTGTTGCAGTTTTTGATCGCATTGGATCCGAATTTACAGCCAGTCTCCACTTCGCTCGTCGAATCAGTCCGGTTGCTGATTTACAAAAAGAGCGACGGATCGCTCGATCCCGACACCAACCTGGGGAACGGCGTCAACGCCGCCAAATACACCCTCAAGCGACGGCTCGCGCTAGCGAAAGGGGGAATGCAGCAAGGCGGACTGCAACGCGAGCCGGACGATCTCCCGGTCTATCGCGTGTTGTTCGAGAACGAAACGTCCCAAGACTGGGGATCGGGGGGCCGCTTCAAGGAACTCACGGCGGATTGCCGCCGCTGCCATTCGGGGGCTGGACAAGCGGGAATTCAGGTGATTGGCTCCGTGATCAATACCGCCAGCGTTGACTCCGGCGCCGCGCTGGGGGTGGCCCATATGCTCCCCCCAGGCGCCACGAGCCCGCATCCGGCCCGTACCGTGAAGTGGAAAACCACGGAAGAGAGTTATCGACGGCTGGTGGAGTACTTGGACAAGTGATGACGACGCCGGTCGCTGAAGCAGCAGCCATCCCGCTGTTGTCCGGAACGCAATTCGAATGCCAAACAATTCGAATTGACACAAATCCCGTCCGGGCCTAAACTCCCGCCGTTTTGATCAGGGGGGTTCTGCGCCTTTGTCCCCATGGTGGGGAGCCAGTGACCGCGGAACCGGTGATGTCTCTCGCTCAATTTCGTCGCATGTCGCTCGTGGTGGCCCTGCTGCTGGCAGGTCTCGCCCTGGGGGGCTGCGCGCTGTTCGAGAAGTCGCCGAGCTTGTTGAACGCCCGGTCATTCAAGATCCCTTCGATTGCGCTCCCTCCCGATGCGATTGTGCTGGATGTGGTGTATGTCGAGCGCCCGGTTGGAGATCTGTTGTTGGGGCCGAAGCTGTGGTACGGGGTCGACGAGATTGCCGCGGTCGAACCCGAACACCGCGCTGTGATCCGCACCAACGGATTCCGCGTCGGGACTGTCGGTTCCAACCCCCCTCCCGAGCTGCAGCAGATGCTGGGACTCAAGTCCGAATTCGCCTACGAGCCGAAAGCGGAAAAACTCAAGCAACTCGTCGGACACCGGTACGTCGTCCGGTCGGGCGCCCATCAGGAGATCCAAGCCAGCGGGATGCGTCCCGAATGCTCAATCGAAACGGCCAATGGCTCGGACGTGAAACGGCGGGCGTTCGAGAACGCCTTGTGCAAATACCGGGTGACCGCCGAGCGGCTCCAGGACGGCTGGGTGCAGCTTGATTTCGTTCCACAGATTCATCATGGCCAGGAACAACTCCGACGCGACGTGGGAGAAGGAGGCTGGCAATTTACTCCCCGGCAGCGGACGGAGACGATGTTCCCACAGCGGTTCAGCGTTCGACTCTCGGTGGGTGAAATGGCCGTGCTCACTTCAACAGACGACTGTGACGGAAAGCTGGGAGGACTCTTCTTCCGCGGTCCCTCCGCGATGGCCCCCCCGGAGGCATCGGGCCATCAGCCCGACGGCGAAGAAAACTCCCCCAACGCCTCCGACGTGCAGCGCCTCCTCATCGTCCGCCTGGCCACCGTCAACACCCCCGAAAACAAATAGTCAACCCCCAAATCCCTAGCGCCTAACCCCTAGCGCCTAAACCCTAGCGCCTAGCCCCTCCCCCTCAAGGCACATACACAAACTCATTCGCCGCCAAAATCACCTGGCACAAAGCGGCCCATGCCTGTTGCCGGCGTGTCTGGGGATTTGATTCGACGGACGGCAAGGCGTTGTCCAAGTCGACCAGCAGGCTGCGATGGGCCTGCCGCTCTTCCATCGATGCCTCGCGACCATAAGCAATCGAGAATAAGCGCTGCAATCGAAGGTCGTCGTCTCCCGGCTCAACCAGCAATCGCTCGGCCAGGTCGGCGGCAGCCTGCATCACAAAGTCGCTGTTGAGCATCAACAACGCTTGCGGCGCAACCGTCGTGGTGGCGCGATCACCGCTGGGAATCGCCGCGTCGGGAGCATCGAACAACTGGAACAGGTCGTACAGGTTGTTCCTCACAATCGGCAGGTACAGCGAGCGTCTCTGGCTGCGGTAATCGGTCAGGTCTTTCGACGTGTGGTCGAAGAAATAGGCGCGATTCTTGACCGTCAGCAGGCTGCCGCCGAACGTCGTGTCCAGCCGTCCGCCAACGGCCAGCAGAGCATCGCGAACCGCTTCGGCTTCCAACCGCCGCACGTCGGCGCGGCTGAACAACCGGTTCTCCGGATCGCGCTGGGCCGAAACCGCGTCGGGTGTGCTGCACTGCTGGTAGGTGCTCGATAAGAGGATCAGTCGATGCAGGGCTTTCAGCGACCAGCCGGTGTCGGCAAAGCGCCTGGCGAGCCAGTCGAGCAGTTCCGGATGGGATGGAACTTCGCCGAGGAGTCCGAAGTTGTCGGTGCTGCGGACCAGCCCCTTTCCAAAGTGCCAGCGCCAGACGCGATTGACCAGCACGCGGCTGGTGAGCGGATGCTGGGGGTGGATGAGCCAGGCCGCCAATTCCAGGCGTCCACTCGACTGCGGTGTGAAGGTCGGGGTGGGAGGACCGCGCAAAACGGCGGGAGCATGTCGCGGCACGATCTCCCCCAATTTCAGCGGATTGCCCCGGAGATGAATCGGCACGTCGGCCACCTGGTCTTCGGTGGTTCCCATTGCGGAGGGGAGTTCGGGGGCGTTCTTCTGAAAGTCGGAGAGGGCGGCGCGGAGCTTCGCCAACTCAGTTTTGGTTGCCTCAGGATAGAGTTCTTCCAGTTTCTCCGGGAGTTTGGCATCCGGCGCCGCCTCTTTGCGGACCAGCGCATCCGCCTGTGCGGTGAATGCGTCCAATGCCTGTTGTTTCATCGCCAGTTGACGATCGTACTCGGCCTGCCGAGCGCGGGTAGCGTCGGAGGGGAGCAGATTCTCGTGCCACTTGGCCACCTTTTTGTAGTGTTCCATCGTCCGGGTGCTTTTGAAAATCCCGGCCAGGCCATAGTAATCGGCCGTTGCAATCGGATCGAATTTGTGATCGTGGCAGCGAGCACAACCGAGCGTCAGCCCCAGAAGCGCCCTGCCCACCGTGTCGATCTGCTCATCGACGATGTCCATTTGCATTTTGGCTTCATCGACTTCCGCCAGGACTTTGGGCCCGATCGCCAGAAACCCAGTCGCGATGAGCTGCTCGTGGCGCCGCGACTCATCTTCCATTGGCAACAGATCGCCGGCGAGCTGTTCGACGAGGAAGTGGTGGTACGGCTTGTCGGCGTTGAGCGCCCCGACGACGTAGTCGCGATAGCGCCAGGCGTTGCCATGCGCCACGTTTTCATCCAGGCCGTTGGAGTCGGCGTAGCGGACCACATCGAGCCAGTGACGACCCCAGCGCTCGCCGTACGCCGGTGAGGCCAAGAGCCGATCGACCACCCGCGGAAACGCGGCGGGACTTTCGTCCGCCAGGAAACTCTCGATTTCCTCCGGAGTGGGGGGGAGGCCGATCAGATCAAACGTCACCCGCCGAAGCAGCGCCCGCCGATCGGCAGGCGCTGCAGGGGACAAACCGGCGCTCTCCAATCGCGCCAGAATGAAATTGTCGATGGGGGACTGAATCCAATCCGCATGCTGCACCGCTGGCACGGCCGGGGTCACCGGAGGTTGAAAGGCCCAATGGTTCGGATCGCGATGCCTGGCGCGCCCGGCATCGGGCTGCGCGGGAAACGGAGCTCCCATTTCGACCCACCGCACCAGATCGGCGATTTGCCGATCGGTCAGTTTTCCCTGCGGGGGCATTTTCAGATCGTCATCGGTCTGCCGCACGGCGAGGATCAGCCGGCTTTCCTCGGGCTTGCCAGGGACGATCACCGGTCCCAGGTCTCCGCCGCGGAGCAGCGCCTCTTGGGAATCGAGCCGCAATCCGGACCATTGCTTGTCGGCCCCGTGGCATTTGCCGCACTGCTCCACCAACACGGGACGCACAGCGGTCTCGAAGAATCGCAGTTGTTCAGCGGTTGGTTGTTCGGATTCAGAAGGCGAGGGCGCCACGGTCTGGTCCGCCCACCCCGAAAGGCAAGCCCCCAGCACGCCTGCCGCCAGCACAGTTCCGAGCAGGAAACGAAGCACTTTCATCAGACGACTCCTACAGCAAACAATCACATCGGCCAACACCTGGACACGCCTGCACAGGCCCACTTGTGCCGTGGCTGGTGACAATGCACCCAGTGTGCAGTTTACCAAGAACCACCCCAAGGGGGGGAGTACACCAGACGCGACTGTCACCCCAGAAGCGGCCCCGAAGCGATGTTGCCGTCGGGGATTCGATCGCGGCATCACCTGGCATCATTTGAATTCGGAAACCGGTCGCCCCATGACGCTCGTGTTCTTCGTGCTACTAACGATTCAAAGTTTGTCGGTTTGCGCAAAATCTCAGATGGCAATTTCTGTCAACTGGCGCAAATTGGCGTCGCGAGCGCCCAGCCTGGCCCTGATCGCCGTTCGGCCACTGGCTGTGCCTGTATCGTCGTGCGTCTGCGGAACTTACTGGAGCAAGCCTTGAAAGTCCTGCGACCGCATGTGTTTTCTTCCGTGCCCATCCGTGTCATCCGTGGTTCAATGGTTCTGTCCCACTCTCTCGCGACTTGAAAATCTTCTCGGCGTACCAAGATCCTGCTGGATTGCGGCGCAGAGGACGCGGAAAAAATCTGGCCGTAGTTGGCCAAACGATTCTGTGTCGATCTCTGGCGCGGGGTCTCAATTGGAATCCAAGCGGCCCGAGGCCGCGCCTGTCTCTGCGTTCTCTGCGCCCTCTTGTCTGATTCCTCGCTTTTGATTGCGGCTCCAGGTCAGTCAGAGTAGGATTTGGTGTCGCCCTTTTCGTTCAACACCCGATCCAATATGCCGCAACAGGTACTTCCCGAGATTGAGCACCGGTCGGAGCTCACGATGGCAGACCTGGCTAAGCGTTTTGGCGCCATGCCCTGCTGGCGCTTGCGCCACCAACCGGCGCCTGGAACGGCGACCGAGACGGACTTGGTGCGCCTGCTGGATCGTGATCACGTGGCCTGCGAACTGGTCGCTGGAATTCTGGTGGAGAAGACCGTGGGGGCCGAAGAATCGCGTCTGGCAGCGTTGCTCTGCACGTTGCTCAATACCTTTGTGCGACCGCGCAAATTGGGAGTGGTGTTTGCGCCCGATGCCCCGGTCCGGCTGCGGCCTGGGCTGGTGCGGATTCCAGATGTTTGCTTTATCGCCAGCAACCGATTGCCGGGGGGGAAATATCCACGGACGGCAATCCTGGATATCGTTCCGAACCTGATTATAGAAGTGCTCAGTCGATCCAACACCCGCCAGGAGATGCGACAGAAGCTGCGGGAGTATTTCCAGGCAGGAGTCGAGTTGGTCTGGTACGTCAACCCGCCGACGCGCACGGCCGAGGTGTTTTCTTCCGCCAATCAAAGTACCGTGTTATTGGAATCACAGTCGCTCTCCGGTGGCGACTTGCTTCCGGGTTTCAAACTCAAGCTACGTGAATTGTTCGCCGATCTCGACGAGCAATAGCCCGCCTCCAGGAGCCACCAGACCATGCATCCACGCAGAGTCCAGCCGCTCACCGTTGTTTGCGTGTTTCTGACAGCCTGCCAGCGGGCGCCGAGTCCACCTCCGGGTGACCTCAGCGCCGCAGTCAGCCAGTCGATCGATGAGGCCATGGGACAACTGGGTGAGAAGATCGCCGAGGTGGATCGCGAATTGAAGCGCAAATCGGTCTCCATCGTGATTGATGGGGTCCGCGACAGCGAACACGAACAGGAGCTTTCGTCGCAAGTGCAAAAGCTCCGCGATGCGGACGCCCGCAGCAACAACTTTCAATATTCGGGGGCCTATTTCCTGGGCGATAAATACTTTCGAGTTAGCCCGGTCACCGATCTGGAGGCGGCCGCCAAAGCGGTCGATTTTGGCCGGGTGATCGGCCTCGATCCGGCGGCGCGCACACTGATCATTGACGCATCGCAGCCTGCCGAAGCGCCTCCCGAGGGGGGTTATCCCGGAATTGAGTCGATTGAGAAATTCGTCATTGCCAAAACGACCAAATTCGCGGAGACCCTGGTCGCGCAGGACGCATTGGCGAAGTACGGACGGGACCGGGTCGTTCTGGTCTGGATGCCGACGGTCAAGACGGAGTCTGGTGCGGACACCACCCCCGAGGAGATCAGAAACAAACTGCGAGCGCTTCCGGCGGAAATCCAGGAGACCCCCTTTCCGGGGTTCGGGCCGCAACAGGCCGGTTATGTCGTTGTCACAGTCGCGCCGGTGACTGCTGTTGACGACGTGCAGCAGGCTCTCCAGGGAGAGCCAATCATTGCGGTCAATGCCACCGCACGTGTGATCCTTTTGGGTGACCTTCAGAAACTGCTTCCAGCGCCGGTGTCAGTCGATTGACTGACCGTTCGATCGACTGGGGCTTCATTGGCGCGGCAGCCCATCACTCCATCCCCACACGGTGCAGGTCCGCTCGCTTTTCCTCATAGGTTTCGGCAAATGCCAGGACGTGCGGGGCGGGGGATTCGCCAGCGGCGGCGCACGCCTGTCGATAGAGGGCTGGCCACCAGTTGTCATGATTCGTCAGCCCCTGTTCCCGGACGCTTTTCCAGTTGCTCATGATTCGAGACCAGCACTCGTCGCCGTATTTCAGCGCGGCATCCAACCCGCCCAATTCCGGCACCAGCCACCGGCGGCCGATCTGCGAGTGCAGCACTTCGTCGGCCCAGTCGAAGTCCTGAATCGTGGCCATCAGCGGCAATCCCGATTGCTGCGCCACTTCGAATTCATAGCGCTTGCCGGTCCGGGGCATCAGCCCCTGCTCGATGAAAAACAGGACCGCATGTCGCTCAAACGGATTGCACTCGGTGTTGAGTCGGTAAGACCAGTTCCAGGAGATCCGCGCCTGCGTCCAATCAACTCCCAGCGCGGCGAAACCGACCTCTCCCATCATCGAATGCCGCGCTTCGTCCCACAGTTGTCGCGACATGTCAAGGTAATACTCCCACGGCTTGCCGGGAGTCTGGACGATGATGCTGGCCATCATCTCGGGGACATCCAATTCCCGGATGCGCTTGTAGAGCATCATCAGCGCTTTGGCGCGGGGCGGATACTCGGCGCTGTAGAGAAACGCCTCGGGGTTGACTCCCTGATTCCACAAATCCTGAAACCGCGCGTCGCGCCGCGGGATCGGATCGTAGCGGAACGGCGCCGCGGAATAGCGCCGTTCCGGAGGTTCCGGGGTCGGAGCGCTCAACCCATCCAGTCCGCCGGCGGCCCCCAGCCAGGCCTGCAGCAGCGTCAGCCAATCCTGGATTCGCTCCCGCTCCGCCGCGCTCACCAGCGTCTGAATCGCTTGCCGACCGAATGCCAGCATGTCAGCCAGTTCCAGCCGCGCAAAGCGCACCACGCGCCGCGATGGGGCATCCGTCAGCGGGTGGGTTTCATCGAGGTATCGCGAACAGGCCGCGTCAATCGCGGGTAAGGCGACCTCATACAAACCGGCCAAAAGCTCGGTCGTTGTCGGGGTAGCCACGATTTCATCGAACAGAACCGCCAATGCGGCGTGTGGCACCGCTTCCAGCCCCAAGGGGGGTTCACGCATTTCGGCCACCCGCGATCGCAGTACGTGGACGTGCTCGGCGCACAGGTAGGCGTGGTGGGCGAAACCGGTTTTCAATTCGTAGTGCGGCTCGGCGGTGATACGTGCCGTGAAGATCCGGTGCAGTTGCACCAGGGAGAAATGCAAGCGCTTGAGCCGCCGGACGCACTCCTCGACTCCCAGCCCCGGCCGCGCCGCCTCGCGCACAGTGGCCAGCCCGGCAAGCTGCGGCAGGCCGCGCGGGAAGTTGCCGTCCGGGAGGTGGACTAAGGGGGCATCGTCTCGAAGTTGATCCATGGGATCTGCTCCTACGAATTGGAGGTCACAGTTTGTGACTTCCATTGGTCGAACTCGTCAAGGGTCGGCTCATCGCGCCTCGAGTTCGTTTCAAGGTCACAATTTGTGACCTTGAAAGTTGTTCCACTTCCCCCCAATTCAACTGAAACATGAAATCCTCGGGAAATTGCTGCAAATTGCGTCTCACCGCCTGATTCAGCACCTTGGTCGAAACGTCATACATTTCCGCCAGGTCTCGATCCAAAATGACGTTTTGCCCGCGGATCGACAAAATGACTCGTTCGATCTGATCCAGCGGAATCAGGAAGCCCGCTTTGCCCATGGCCTTTCCTCAAACGGTTGAGATTTCTCAGGGATCAGGGAGATTTTCCAGCAGACGCAACCGGACCGATTGTATCGCCTTGTGGGCTACCAGGGCCAGTCCGCGCGAGGCGCGTGAGCGGCGCGAAAGTCATGAGCGTCTGACGCGTGTGGGACGGCGCTTTTCCCCCTCCCTGGCATCCCGGTTCGGTTGCTCCTGATCGTCCCGCACAGTATCTGTGGCGTTTGGCCATCGAATCGAAACCCCGTACATCTCACGAGTCCATACCATGCCTCGTTGCAAATTTCGGCTGCTGATTGTCGCCGTGCTCCCGGTTCTCCTGGGATTGAATTCCAACGCCTGGGGCGCCGACCTGTGGCCGGCGCTTCCCGAAGCCGACGACGTGGTGGCGCTCCCTGCCCAGGAGTGGCCGCTCCGGCCCGGTCCGCGATCGGTCGAAGTCTCGATCCACTATCCTGCCGGCCGCCGGGAGCAGGTGACGGCGGAGACGGGGTTGATGTTGACGTTGCACAACTGGGGTGGGACGCGCTGCGTCGGCACGGCGGATCCCCGGCAACTGGCCAACCGCTACAACGTCGTCGCCCTGTGCGTGGACTACCTGCAAAGCGGGGATCGGGCCGACGCCCAGGAACCGTACGATCATGGCTATCTCCAGGCGCTGGATGCGCTCCGGGCGCTGTGGTGGATTTCGGATCGGCTCGCGTCCGGCGGGAAAGAGTTCGCGCGTGGTCGCGTCTACTGCACCGGCGGATCGGGTGGGGGCAACGTGGCGCTGATGTGCAATAAGCTGGCGCCCCGGACGTTCGCCTGCGCCATCGACATGTGCGGCATGAAGAAGCTCACGGACGACATCGCCTTCCATCTTCCCGGTGAAAGCGATCTCGACGCGCGCTATCGCAACGATCCAAACCATCCGCACTTTCTCTCAGTCGACGCCCAAGAACTGCGATTCGTGGCCTGCCCGGAGCATCTGGAGGTCATGCGACGGCTGGGAAACCAGTGCCGCGTGATCGTCGTTCATGGACGCGACGACACCACCTGTCCATTTGCCGATGCGGTGGAACTCGTGCAGGCCTTTCCGCGTCATGGCTTGGCAGTTGAGCCGCATTTCCTCGGGAAGGACCAACTCGACGGCCAGGTATTCACCGGCTCAGGCCATGCGTTGGGAGATCGGACGAAGATCGTGTTTCACGTGGCCGATCGTTATCTGCTCCCAGAGTCGCCGGAAAGACTTGTCCGCCAGGGGGACAGTGACTTCGACCGGCGCGACGAACAAGTTCGCTACCGCACCAGCCGCGGCGAATACGTCATTTCTTATCGTGAGGGATTTCCCGTCGGCCGGTTCGAACCGGCGGCGACTCCGGTCCCCTACGAGGACCATCTGGATCTTTCCTATCGCGTCGATGAGCGCGGCCAAAAAGAGCCGATTCGGACTCCAGCCGAATGGGAGGCGCGCCGTCGACAAGTGCTGGCCAACCTCGAACAGGTGATGGGGCCGCTCCCTGGCCCAAACTCCCGCGTGCCTCTGGCGGTCCAATTGCTCGAAGAGACGCCGGTTGATCGGCGGCTGATTCGCCGCAAACTCTCATATCAGAGCGATTCGGACGATCGAGTGACGGCGTACCTGTTTGTCCCGGATCATCCCGCCGGAACGAAACTCCCCGCACTTCTTTGTCTGCATCAAACGACGAAGATCGGCAAAGATGAACCGGCCGGACTGGGGGGAAATCCCGATCTGCATTACGCGCTCGAACTGGCGCGGCGCGGATTTGTGACGGTGGCTCCTGATTATCCCTCCTTTGGGGAGCATCCCTACGACTTCGAGGAGCGGCACGGATACGCCAGCGGCAGCATGAAGGCGGTCTGGGACAATATCCGCGGGGTGGATTACCTGCAGTCGTTGCCCGAGGTCGATCCGGCACGGATTGGCTGCGTCGGACATTCTCTGGGAGGGCATTCCGCGATTTTTACGGCGGTGTTTGACTCCCGGATTCAGGCGACAGTCTCCAGTTGCGGGTTCACGCGGTTTGCCAAAGACGACATGCCAAGCTGGACCGGCAAGAACTACATGCCCCGGATCGCCACCGTCTACGGAAACGATGCGCGGCGTGTGCCGTTCGATTTTCCTGAACTGATTGCCGCGCTGGCGCCGCGCGCGTTTTTCGCCAGCGCTGCGACGCGCGACGACGACTTCGACGTGGAGGGGGTCCGCGAGACAATGACCGCGGCTGCGAAGGTCTATGCGCTGTACGACGGTTCGTTCCGACTGCAGGAGATCTATCCCGAAACACCGCATGCGTTTCCCCCGGCCGCTCGCGAGCAGGCCTACGCCTGGTTGGAGGAGCAACTGAAGTAATCGGCGCGATCGAAGTCGCGGGAATTGAGTGGTCGAGTATCAGCACTCCCGACTGATATCCCGTGTGCCGACTGACTATGATGCGTAAGGCATGTGGATCAAGATCTGCGGAATTCGAGATGTCGAGACGGCGCTGGCGGTCGCCGGCTGCGGGCCGGATGCGATCGGGCTGAATTTTTATTCCGGCAGCCCGCGCTGCGTTGCCCCCTCGTTGGCAGCTCAAATCGTCGCCGCCCTCCCTTCCGGACTGGAACCGGTCGGAGTCTTCGTCAACGCGTCGCTGGCAGAAGTGCGGGAGACCTGTCAGCGGTGCGGGTTGAGGTCGATTCAACTGCATGGCGATGAACCCCCTGAGATGGTGGCGGCGCTCCGCGACTACCGCGTGTTGCGGGCCTTCCGCGTGGGGGATGAAGGATTGTCGGGCGTGGCGGATTATCTCGAGGAATGCCGCCGCCTGGGGGGGCTTCCCTGGCGGTGTCTGATCGATGCCCGCGTCGCGGGGGCCTACGGCGGAACCGGGCATACCGCACCGTGGGACGTGCTGCACGCGGAGTATCGCCGCGACGATTGGCCCCCGCTCATCCTGGCGGGGGGACTGCGGCCGGAGAATGTGTCGGCGGCGATCCGTACCGTGCTCCCCTGGGGTGTGGACGTTGCGGGGGGCGTGGAGTCGGGCGTGGCTTGCAAAGCGATCGACTTGGTGCGACAGTTCGTCGAGTCGGCGCGTGCCGCTGACGGCGGTGCTGCAAGCCGCACCGGCCACTGATTTCCGGCGCCCGGTTTCGTTCCGGGAGCCTTTCCAAACCCCATCAATCACCAGCTATGGCTCAAGTTTATCCCTTTCGCGCGTGGCGCTACGATGTGTCTCAGGTCGGCGATTTGTCCGACGTCACTTGTCCTCCGTACGACGTGATCGATGCGGCCTTTCAGGAACGGCTCTACGAGCGACATCCCTGCAACGTCATTCGGCTGGAGCTCAATCGCGACGAACCGGGGGACGTCGGTCCCGACGAGAAATACCGTCGCGCCAGCGGTTTTCTCCGCCGCTGGATGCAGCAGCACGTACTCTTGCAGGAACACGAAGATGCCCTTTACGTTTACCATCAGGAGTTTTCCTGGGGGGGGCAGCAGTTCACTCGCCGGGGGTTCCTGGGGCGTATCCGCCTGGAGCGATTCGGCGAGGGACAGGTTTTTCCGCATGAACAAACGATGTCGGGACCGAAGGCGGATCGGCTGAAATTGCTGCAAGCCTGTCAGATGAATCTCTCCCCGGTGTTCGGATTGTACCCTGATCGGGACAATGCCGTGCAGGCCCCCCTGGAACAGGCCATTCTGGGGATCACGCCGATCGTAGCCACCGACCACCTGGGGGTGGTGCATCGTCTGTGGCCCGTCTCGCGCCACGCGCCGCTGGACCAGGTGCGGCGTTTGATGTGGGATAAACCGGTGTTCATCGCCGACGGACATCACCGCTACGAAACCGCGATCAATTATCGGGATGGCCTCCAGGCGGCCGGGACTCTGGGGGGGTCCGAAGCCCCCGCCAATTTCGCCCTGATGATGTTTGTCGGGATGAGCGATCCGGGGCTGATCATCCTCCCGACGCACCGTCTGGTCGGCAACCTCCCCGACTTGACCAGGCCGCAGCTTGAAGCGGCGCTGGCCAGCCACTTTGCTCTGGAGCCGATGGGACGTGGCCCTGCGGCCGCGAAAGAGACTTGGGAGCACATCGAAGTCGACGGCGGACAGGGGGTGCTCGGTCTGGGTACGACGGTGGATGGCGAATGGTTGCTGGCGCGCCTCACCGATGGGAGTCCCATGCGGCAACTGGCCCCGAATCAGAGCGACGATTGGCGCTCCCTGGGGGTTAGCCTGCTCCACAAATTGGTCCTCGAGCATCTGCTCCAACCCCACCACCAGGCCGAGCCTCCCCGGTGTCGCTATGTTCACCAGTTGGAAGAAGTGACCGCGGCTCAGGAGGCGCGCGAAGTCCCTCTGGCCTGCCTGGTTCCGCCCGCCGGGATTGAGCATGTGGAACAAATCGCCGCCCGGCTGGAGAAAATGCCACCCAAAAGCACCTATTTTTACCCCAAGTTGCAGACCGGGCTGGTTCTTAACCCGGTCGAATGATTGGGATTTTCGACTTGGCAGGGAGCTGCGCGGAGGCCATAATCAACTGAAGACTGCTCTGTGCCATATCGTGGCGCGGCGCGGACGATGATAAATCCTTCGGATCGCCGATTGTTATGCCTCGTTCTCCTCGAACCACTCCTGCACTCAATCGCCGAGAGTTTCTCGGGTCGAGCGCCATCAATGCCGCGGGGGTCGCGGCTGGAATGGCGGCGGGGGTGGTCGGCTGGACGGGTGCGGCGTCGGGGAGTCCTTCCGAACGGGTCCGGGTGGGAGTGATCGGCGTTCGGAACCAGGGAAAACTCCTGGCCACCACTCTGGCGCAAATCTCCGACGCGCAGGTGGTGGCGCTGTGCGACATTGACGAATCTCTGCTCCCGGCAACCGGTCGGGCGGTCGAATCGCTTCAGGGGCAAGCGCCCCGGCTCGAGGGAGATTTTCGGCGGCTGCTGGATGATCCGCAGATCGACGCGGTCGTCGTCGCGGCGCCGGATCACTGGCACGCGCTCATGACGATTCTCGCCTGCCAGGCCGGCAAGGACGTGTACGTCGAAAAGCCGGTCTCGCATTCGCTGGAAGAAGGTCCGGCGATGCTGGCGGTCGCCCAGGAGACCGGGCGCATCATTCAATCGGGATTGCAGCAGCGGAGCGGCGCCCATTTTCAGTCGGCCGTGGAGTTCGTCCGTAGCGGACAGTTGGGGGCTGTGCATCTGGCCAAAGCCTGGACGGTCCACCAGCGCAAATCGATCGGCAGTCGTCCCGACTGTTCCCCCCCACCGGGAGTCAACTACGACCTCTGGCTCGGCCCCGCGCGCGAAAGACCGTTCAATCCCAATCGGTTTCATTACAACTGGCACTGGTTCTGGGAGTATGGGACCGGCGAACTGGGAAATTGGGGTGTGCATTTGCTCGATGTGGCCCGCTGGGGGCTGAACGTCGGATTGCCGCACCAAGTGGCCGCGACCGGCGGAAAACATTATTTCCAGGATGACCAGCAGACCCCCGACACCTTGCACGTGAATTACGCTTACCCCGGATGCACGATCACCTGGGAGCATCGGTTGTGGAGCGGGTATGGCCAGGAAGGACGTAGCGCGGCGGTCGCCTTTCATGGCGACCGTGGAACCTTGATCGTTGATCGAGGCGGGTGGAAAGTGTACGGACAGCGGGACTCACACTCCGCCGAACCAGGCGAACTGCTCCCTCCGCATCTGCAGAATTTCATCGACTGTGTGAAATCGCGGAATCAACCCACGGGGGATTTGGCAACAGGAGTCATCAGCAGCGCGTTGTGTCACTTGGGGAATGCCGCCTATCGCATCGGCCGGAGCCTGCAGGTCCATCCCGAGACGGGAATGATTTGCCGCGACCCGGCCGCACAGGCCCTGGCTGTGAGCGATTATCGTTCCCCCTGGACGCTCCCTGTGGCCTGAGCACCAACCCACTTCTTCTCCGGCTCCTCGCCATCTCGTGGAAACCCCGGCATGAGCGCGTTGCATGCCATCGCGATTTGGAACCAGTCGCCGTCAGAGCGTCGGAGGAAGGCGCGCACTTCTTGGACCGCGCTGTGCGTTTGCTGGCTCCTGTTGGCCGCCAGCTTCCAATCCGCCGCGGCAGAACCCCCTCCGCTGCTCGTCGGCAAGCCCTTCCAAAAGGCGCTGGAGCAACCGATCTCCGCGACTTGGGAACGAGTCGATCTGCGGACCATCGTCCGGCGGATCGAAGGGGCGCAACACACGGCGATTCTTCTGGATCGGCGGATCGATCCCTCACGCGAACGGGTAGCCACCGCGTCAGGAGAACCGTTGCTCACGTTCCTCGAACGCCTGGCCGAGCAGGTCGAGGGACGCCTTTCGATTGTGGGAAACGTGGCCTATCTGGGGCCGCCGGAGGCAGCACTCCGACTCCGAACGCTCATCGCACTCCGTCAGCAGGAGTTGCAGGAGGATCGGTTGGCAGTCCCCCGTCCGCGCCGTGCGGCGCTCCTGGAGCCGCAGTCGTTGGCCTGGGAGGATGGCGCGCAGCCGACGGAACTGGTGGCCAGACTGGCCCGCCAACACGCATGCCGCGTCGCGGGGGAAGAGCTGATACCGTATGACCTGTGGGGCGGCGCCCGTTTGCCCGGAGTCAACGCCATCGAAGCCCTCTCTCTGGTCTTGATCCAATGGAACCTGACATTTCAGTGGATCGACGCGGGACGGGGAATTCGGCTGGAACCCATTCCGGATCGCGTTGGTCTGGAACGGCGACACCCCCTCCCCAAAGGGGTCTCGGCCGCGGCGTTCATCGAGCGCTGGCAAGAGCAATTCCCCAGCTTGGAGTGGCGGGCCGCCGGGAAGGAAGTGCTGGTGACCGCGGCGATTGAAGTCCACGAGGCGTTGGAAGGCACAGCTCGACAGCGACCGGATCGTGGAACCGGTGTTCCCGGAGCCGGACTCAAGCCGCTCAAGCAGGAGCGGTACACCCTCCGGATGAAGGACAAACCGGTGAGCGCCCTGTTGAAGATGCTGGCCGAACCGGCCCACGGCCAATTGCAATTCGAGTACGACCGCCAGCAATTGGAAGCCGCCGGAATCGACCTCGACACACGAGTCACTTTTGAGGTCAAAAACGGGACGATCGAACAACTGTTGCAATCGGCCCTGGAACCGTTGGGACTGAAGTTCACCCTGGTGGATCGGATTGTTCGATTGAGTCCGGAGTCTCCCTGAAACTGGATTCCTCCGGGTGGATTGAGAGCCTGTATGGCTCCGGTCTACAATGCCCGGCATGCCTGCCTCGCTGCGAGTCCCTGGTTCCCACAATCCGCGGCGTGATCGACGCCGCGTGACGTGGTTGTTGTTTTTGCTCGGACTGGTGATCATCGGCATCTCCGAAGCGTCGAAGCCCAGGAATTGGGAATGGCTCACCGGCGCGGGGCGGTCGAAGGAAATCGCAGTCAAAGATTCGGACAGGCCCAAGGCTTCCGCAGTGAGCCGTGCGGAGCCTTTGGATCCTGGCGAGTTTCGTCTTGTTCCCGGCGATCCGGCGCCCGAGGTGGAGCGTGCGGAGCTGGCTGAGAGTCCCAATGGAACTGCAGGCTGGGAGGATTCGTCCCCGAGTTTTGATCCGCGGCTTCCCCCGGCATTATTCGCCGGAGTCCGCGACGAGAGTCTTGGAATCCGCAGCGCGGAACGGGAGGCATACTTCGGCGTCCTGTCCAAAAGCCGGGAAGCGCCGCCCCAGGCGCTGCAGCAAGCCGGTCGCCGGGACGTTTCCTATGCCGAACTGATGAATGAACCGGAGCGCTACAGGGGTGAGCTGGTCTCATTGCGTGGAGAGTTGCGGCGGTTGCTCCCTTTGCCGGCCGGCGAAAACGACCAAGGTTTCGACCAACTCTTCGATGGCTGGCTGTTCACCGACGATGCCGGAAGAAAGAGTCCGTATCGCCTGATCCTCCTCAGCCGTCCGGATCAATTTCCGGAGGGAGAGGCCATCCGCGAGCGTGTGGAATTCACCGGTTATTTTTTCAAGCGTTGCGCCTACGAGACCAGCCAGGGCTTGCACGCCGCGCCCTTGTTGATTGGCAAGCAATTGCAATGGCAGCCCCCCAGAATCAAAACGGCAGCCGAAAGGCAGGGCGGGGCAACTGGAATTGTGGCGGGACTGTCGCTGCTGGCAGTCTGCTTCGCGGGAGCGCTGTGGTGGCTCTCGGCGGGGGACCGCCGGTTTCAGTTGGCGCACAAGGCGCGCGTCCAGGTATCGGCGGCTGAGGCGATTGCGGGGCTGGCCGGTGTGGAGACCAAGGATGCCTCGCAGTTTTTGCGTGAACTGGCGATCGACGCGGATCGGCCTCCACCCGGTCCGGCCGCGGCTGACCTCGAAGCGCGGGCGCGCGCTCCGGACTAATCCGGCAATCACAGCGTGTGCGAAGGACCACTTGCATTGACCGTGACCATTGACTCCTGAGGAAAGGCAATCTCCATGTGTTTTCGCCATTCGCTGCGGCGTTGTGGACCGACGCTCCTGGCCGTGTTGACTGTGCTGCGTGCCGGCCTGGCGGCTGACAGTCCCCCTCCGATTCCTGCCACCGTCGCCGAAGGGGCTAAACTGGTCTCGGTTTTCAGCGACGAGCGCTTCTTTGAAGGTCCGGCTTGGGATCCGGGAACGAAGAAGTGGTACTTCACCGCCTTCGGCCCCGACAATACGCAGATCTTGCGGCTCGATGCGCCGGGCAAAGTGACGGTCTGGCTCGACAAGACCGAGGGGGTCAATGGGATGTACCTGGGGAACGACGGTCGATTGATTGGCGCCCAGGCGTATGGTCACCGCGTGCTGAGTTATGGCATCGGTCCGGCCGGGCCTGCCGATACCAAGGTGCTGCTGCACGACACCACGCTGCACCAACCGAACGATGTGGCGCAGTCCCCCACGGGAGATTTGTATTTCACCGATCCCGATTTTGACAAAAAAGCGACAAGCGCCGTGTACTTGCTGAACACTGCGGGCCAGGTGAAGAAAATCATCGAAGACATGCAGGTGCCCAATGGGCTGAAGGTGTCCAATGACGGCAAGACGCTGTACGTCGCGGACGACGGGCCGATGAACTGGCGATCGTATTCCATTTTGGCCGACGGAACGGTTGGCCCCGGTCGGGTGTTCTTCGATCCCCCGGTGCCGATGGACAAGCGGCAGGCGCCCGACGGGATGAGCATCGATGAGCACGGGAATCGGTATCTCTCCGGGAGCGGAGGCGTGTGG
>JBJXGA010000474.1:0-16968 GCA_046152955.1 Planctomycetales bacterium
TGATGCCGTTGACATCGCGATTCTTATCGACCGCGCCGGCAGCCTCCAGGGCGGCCCATTCGGTCATTCCGAGCCCGACCGCCCCCAAGGATCCCACCTGCATGAAATCGCGGCGTGACAGTCCGTCGCAGGTGTGTACTTGGCCGGGTCCGTGCAATTCCATCATGGTAATCGCTCCTGATCCAAAGTGTCGGCGCCACAATGGGCGCGAGTCCATCGACCCGCCCCGGCCGCCGCATTGACGATCCTTGATGATACCGGCAACAGCGACCCGCGGGCAACCGCTGTGGCGCCGTCCCCCTCCATTAGCCCATTTTCAACTTTCCGCGGCGCTGCACCTCTTTGATGACCTGCGTCATGGGGAGGCTGGGGTCGAGGTCCGCGGGACGTTTTCCCACTCCTTCGAGAATGTTCCTGATGTTCCACTTCGCATAGAACTGCGGCGGAAGGGCCGGATCCTGCTTCTGGTACAGGCGTGGGGGAATCTCGGTCCACTCGTTCGTTCGCTGGTTGCTCCACCGGGAATAGTAGGCTTGCAGCGTCCGGCGCTGCGTGCTGTTTTGTTTCAGCCGCGCGTTGTGGATCGCCCGCGCATGAAAAATGACCGCCGTCCCTGCCGGCCCGGTCAAGTCCACACCGGCGTCGGGCGGAATGTCGCGGGGGTTGAGGTCCACGAGGCGGTTGTGGCTTTCGGGAATGACGGCGAAGCAATGATCGGTGTCGCTGACGTCGGTCAAATACATCATGATCGAGACGGCGTCGATTTCCAGGCGACGGTCGTATTCGCGGACGAGATCCCGGTGCCAGCCTTTGACTTCATTCAGGTTGGCGGTCGGGTTGCGGAGCATGATTGCAAATTCCTCAAATGTGATCGCTTCTCCGAGGATCGCTCGCAGAATTTCCAGCGTCTTTGGGTTTTCGATGGCTTCATCGAAATCCGCCGTGTGGGGGAGCACGTTGGTCCCTTCGCAAAACGAGTCGCTCAACTCCAGCCAGTCATCGGGGAACGCCTGCCGATGTCGGTCCACGGCGGCGTTGAAACGCACGATCTGTTCATCGTTCAATGCCCGTTCGACGCGCAAATACCCATTCCGGTCGAATTCAGCCGCCATCTCCCTGAGTTGCGTATCGCTGTAAAAGCGGTTCATCAGCGAGTCTCCGACTTGACAAACCCCACGTCACGACCACAACTCGAGTAGCGGTTCACCATCGCTGACGCGCAGGCTGAAGCCGTCGGGACCGAAACGCGTGGCCGGGTCGATGCCCAGGGCGTGGAATAGCGTGGCGCCGAACATTTCGGGGGAGACCGGCCGATCCTTGACATAAGCCCCCTGTGCATCGGAGGCGCCCCACACCGTCCCCCCCTGAATGCCGGCGCCAGCCAGGAGGGCCGAGTAGCAAGCGGGCCAGTGATCGCGCCCGGCATTGCTGATTCGCGGGCTGCGGCCAAACTCGCCGACCAGGACGATCAGTGTGTCCTCGAGCAGGCCACGCTCGTGCAGATCGTCGAGCAGCGCCGAGACGGCTTGATCGAGATTTGGGAGCGCCCAACCCAGGCCATACGCCCCCGTCCCGAACATGCTCCCCAGCCCCGCCCCTTCGCCATGCATGTCCCACGTCTGCACGTTCCGGAATTTCTCGTCGGGGGGCGTGCCGGCCCAGGCCGTCACGCTGACCAGCCGCACCCCGGCTTCGATCAAGCGCCGCGCCATCAGCAGATTCTGTCCCAGCGGGTGTCTCCCATAGCGGATCCGCTGCTCCGCTGGCTCCTGCGCCAGGTCGAACGCGCGCCGCGCGTCGGGGGCCGTGACCAGATCGATCGCCCGCTCCTGGAATTGTTGAAACGCGACCGGTTGCGGGGACTGCTGGCCAGGCTTTGCATCGAGCGCCCGCAGCAATCCGCCGCGCGACGCGAGACGCTGTTCCGACAATCCATCCGGCGGGTCAAACGCCTTCATCCGAAATGTGGGGGCCGCGGGATTGTCCAGGTCCGTCCCGACGCGCATCGGCCCAAAGGCCGAGCCGAGAATGCCACCTCCCAGATACCGTGGCTGCACGTCCCCTGCCAGATTCTGCAGCCAGACGTAGGAGGGAATGTTCGCAGAGGCGGGCCGGAGTTTGGCGACGACCGATCCGTAGTACGGCGTGCTCTCCATCGGGTTGGAACGTCCCGTTTGACAGACGTGCATCCCCCCGTCGTGGCCAGGATTGCCGTGGGTCATCGAGCGAATGAGAGTAAACCGATCGGCGATTCCCGCCAGGCGCGGCAGCAGCTCGCAGATTTGCATGCCGGGCGCGGCGGTGGCGATCGGCTGGTACGGACCGCGAATCTCGACCGGAGCCGCAGGCTTGAGGTCGAACAAATCATGATGGCTGGCGCCGCCATACTGCACGATGAAAATGCACGAGCACTGCCGTCGCTTCGAGCCGGTTTCCGCCGCCAGCAACTGCGGCAGATTCAGCCCGAGCATCCCCAACCCGCCAAGCTGGATCAGACTTCGTCGGCTGAGTGACAAATCAGTGTTGTGCATTGTCTTCTGTGCCACAAAAGTGGTCTCGCCTCAACGGGCGATTTTCTTGCAACAGAACTTGTACTTGCGACCGCTGTCGCAGGGACAGGGGGCATACGGTTCGGTGCCAGGGTACTTCTCCTTCGACGCCGCGTTCGTCTGATTGGCCGACGGCGGGCGTTCATTCTGCCATGGATCAGTCATATGCCGCCGGTGGAGATGCGGGAACATTTCCAGATGCCGCCGAATCATGGGATTGATCACAACTTTCCTGAATTCGCCGAAATCAGTGTCATCCATGCCCAGGTCGATCCGCATTTTCCGTAGACACAACTCCCGCCTGTCTTCTGGCGCCAACGACATGTTCCAGCAGAGTTGGCTGATCATCAGGGCCTTGTTCAACTGCTCGCTGGATCCATCGGTCTGGTCGAGCAATGGCTGTGCATAGGCCACAATGGAATCTGCAATGGCGCCCATCGACTTCTCTCCGTGAAGTTGTGCCGAATCATTGTCGATCACTGACGAACCCAGGGTGGCCAGGCCGCGGCGCAAACATCGCCCCCCAAGCCACATGCCGGAATATTACCAAGGCCGTGGCCAATCAGAAAGCGGAACATGTCCCGCTGTGCGGTGTCGGGAGTGCGGTTCGAATTGTTAGTCAACGATTCTCGGCTTGCGCCAGTCGCTGGTTAAGATTTCTTTACTTGGGAAGGCTGGACGGAGTTCTTCCTCGAATGCGTTCGCCGGTCAGCCGACGATGGGGTCGAAGCGGCAGGACGCCTGTTCGCGCTCTTGGAACGGGATTGCCGTCTCGTGACGGGGCACCCGCGGACCACGGTGCCGGCGATCCGCCTATTTGATCGGCGCGCCGACCATCCCATGCTGACACTGGCAGCGGTCACCAAGCTGCTGCGAACGACCAAGCCGACGGTGATCAAGGCGCTCGACGTGCTGTCCCGAGCGGGCGTTCTCAAGGAAATCACCGGCCGGCGCCGCGACCGAGTCTATGCGTATGCCGCGTATTTGAAAATTCTCGACGAGAATACCGAGCTCAATGACTCAGATCGAACCTGAGTCATTGAAAGGTGCCTTGCTCGGTGCGGTTGATCCGTGGGAGCGGCACCAAACACGCTGGCTTGGCGCGTCGACGAACTGACTGGCAGAGTCACCGGTCAGTTCGTCCACTCGGTCGCCAATGCACGTTCGATTAACGCGGCAGCGCGGGCTTGCTCGCCATCGGCGCGGCACTGGCGCCGACCAGGGTCGCACCCTGCTCCAGGCACAATTCTTCGCGGACGATGTTCATGTCTCCGGGGGCGTCGATTCCGATCCGAACCGTATTGGGGCCAATGCGAATGACAGTGATCTTGACGTCATTGCCGATCAGGATTCGCTCACCCGGCTTTCGGGACAACACAAGCATGGCTTCACTCCTTTTCTGGGCCGTTCCCGGCGATACCGCCGACCGATGCCGTCATTATGATGACATTATCGCTTTGTGTACAGATTGCGGGAAAGAAAAATCGGCATGACGACAAGTCGTTAATTCTTCCCCTTCTGGACGTGGGGAAATCGCAGGGCTTGGTCCGGCAGTGCGGGGTCGGGGGTGATTCGATTTGCCGTGGAGTATATCGGAAATCCACGGGAATTCTCCTGTTTTTCGACGATCCTCTCCGCGCGAGTTTCCGCCAGTTTTGTGGCAACTTTCGAAGCCTGGCGCGAGCATTACGACGGGTTGGAGGCGGAGGAATTCCGGTAAGGCAGGGTGCCTGTTCTTTGTGCAGTGTCCAGATGCCTGCAATTTAGGCAGGCGATTTTGCGGGTCGGGCGACCCTTCTTGACAGCCGAGCGGAACGCCAACTATCGTCTGCGGCTGCAAGTGACCGAGAGGAAGTGGGCTGATCCGGCTCGGCCATCAATCCCGTACCTGAGAGAGGGCATCATGCTCAGTCTGTTGGGGGACCGGCGGTTTCGAGACTGCGGAGGGGCAACTCGTCGCGATTTTCTCACTGTGGGAGCCTTGGGGATCGGGGGGCTTGGCCTCTCGGAATTGCTGGCATCTCGCGCTGCCGCCGAACCGGGTGCGTCGGGCAAGCAGACCTCCGTCGTCTGGCTCTGGCTGGGTGGGGGAGCGACGCATATCGAAACGTTTGACCCCAAGATGACCGCCCCGAAAGAGATCCGAAGTGTGACGGGGGAGGTGTCTACCGTTCTGCCAGGTGTCACACTGGGGGGAACCTTTCGCGAAATGGCACAGGTTGCCGATCGCTTGGCGTTCGTGAGGTCGTTCACCCATAAGAACAGCAGCCACGGCGGCGGCACCCATTGGGTCATGACCGGATACGACAACAAGCAGGTCGACAACGGGGGGAAGGCGAGTCGGCCGGCGCTGGGGGCGATTGCCGCCAAGGTCCGCGGGGCCAACCATCCCGTCAGTGGCATGCCGACGTATGTTCGATTGGGGGGGATCGGTTCCGACGGGCCAGCTTATCTGGGGACGCAGTTTGCGCCGTTTGATCCCCAGGGACAGGCGCGCAAGAACCTGACGCTGCAGACGAAGCTCGAGCGGCTGGAGGATCGACGGTCGCTGCTGGAAGGGTTGGACCGTTTCCAACGCGCCGCCGACGCCGGGGGGCTGATGAACGGATTGGACAAGTTTGAGGAACAGGCGTTCAACCTGATCCTGGGGAACGCCCCTGACGCATTCGACCTGACCAAGGAAGACCCACGGCTGGTGGCCAAGTATGGCAAAGACCTGGGGCAGCAGATGCTGGTTGCGCGACGATTGTGCGAGGCGGGCTGCGGCTTCGTGACTGTCAGCTTCGGCGGATGGGACATGCATAGCAATCTCAAGCAGGGAGTGAAGCGCCGCGGACCACTGGTGGATCATGCCGTGGCGACCTTCGTCCAGGACATTTTTGACCGGGGGTTGAATGACCAAATTCTGTTGGTGGTGACCGGGGAATTCGGTCGTACGCCGCGGATCAACAAGAACGGCGGGCGCGATCACTGGGCGCCGTTGAGTACGCTGGCCCTCTCGGGAGGGGGACTGAAAATGGGGCAAGTGGTCGGCGCCTCAAACGCGACGGCCGAATTGCCCGCGACCAAACCGATCACACCTCAGGATCTGATGGCCACGATTTTTGACGTCCTGGGAATTGACCGCAAGCTGCAATTTGTCAACCAGGCTGGCCGCCCCGTTCACGTGCTGGAAGAGGGAACTCCGATTCGCGAACTGGCGTGATTCAGGACAGGCCACGAACGGGGTGGCACGCCCTGTCAAGGGCGTGGCGAGCGTTTCCGGGAGAGCCCGCTGAAGTCTTCTCGCGCCGGGTACTGTCCCATCGCGTGTCGCAGCAGGTGGTCTCCGTTTGAGCGTTTCGAGTGTGACTCGCATGATTTCGTTCATTGTTCCCGCGCACAACGAAGAGCTCCTGCTGGGCCGGACGCTCGCGGCGATTCAGGAGGTGGGGGAGTCGATCGGCGAACCCTGGGAGGTCATCGTTGTCGACGATGCCTCGACCGATGGCACTTCCACCATTGCCGCGAAGCAGGGGGCGCGCGTGATTTCCGTCCGCCATCGGCAGATTGCCGCCACGCGCAATTCCGGGGGGTGCGCCGCGGGCGGTGAGATTCTGTTCTTTGTGGATGCCGACACGTTGCCGACGCGGGAAGCGGTCGCGGCCTGTCTGCGGGAGTTGCGTGCCGGAGCCGTTGGGGGCGGGTGTATGTTTGAATTTGATTGTCCCCTCCCCTGGTGGGCAAGAATCGTGCATCCGCTGGCTACCGCTGCCGGGCGTTGGCTAAAACTGGTGGGAGGCTGCTTCCTGTACTGCACACGCGAAGCGTTTGCCGCCTCGGGTGGCTTCGATGAGCAGTATTTCGCCGGCGAAGAGCTGGATTTCATGCGCCGTCTCAAGCGTCTGGGGCGTGTCGTCGTGCCGCGGGCAACGGTCATCACCTCCGGCCGCAAGCTGTCGCAACTGCGTGCCTGGAGCATGCTCACGATACTGGTTCAGGCGACCCTATTTGGATTGAAACCGTTTCGGCAGCGTGAAGGACTGGATTTGTGGTACAAGCAGCGGGAATCGTCCGTCCCCTTGCCCGAGACCGATTCCAAGGACGGGTCGCATTCGCAGTGACGCGTGATGGCAGAATCCAGTCGACCACCCTACTGACTGGCGGCGCGAGGAGCCGCCTGGCTGGAGAGCGCTGCGAGCACTTTGGGCCAGGCAGTGGTGAAATAAGCGCGCACTTCCTCCCATTCAGCACGCTCGTCGGGCTGTCGGCGGGCGCGCTCCGCAAATCCCAGGTGCTCCAGACGGACGCGAGTTCGTCCAGGGGCCAGTTCTTCGAATTCCACCACAACCCAGGTCCGTTGGGACCGGGCGTGAGGAAATTTGGGAGGCGCATTCCACGAGAAGGACAACATCCGCTCCGGAAGGTAGCTTTGCACTTGGCATCCCTCGGAGCCGCGCTCTCCCTCGGGGGCTTTGGGATTGAACAGGATTTCAAACTTCCCTCCCGGAATCAGTTCGATCGTCGCCTGAGCGCCGAAGAATTTCTCCCATCCCTCGGCGGTGGTGCATCGCTTCCAGACCTCGGCGCGCGGCAATTCCACGATGGTGGAAAGTGAAATCGGCGCGAGGGGGTCGTCCGCATGCGCCACAGCCGGTAGTGCGGGCTGTGCAGCGTCGAACTGCTTTTTCAGGAAGGCGAGAGTGTAGCTGTTCCCCTGATCGAAGAAGTTCCGCATTTTCTTCCCCTCTTCAGTTGCGGGATATCCCATTCCCACCAGCCGCAGGTGTGTCCGGCCGTCTCCCAGGTCGCTGAACGTGGCCACTGACCAGGTCGGTTTCCAGGTGGCCTCGGCAAACGGCAAGCCTTTCGGAGGACGATGAATGCGGAAGGCCATCATCCGCTCCGGCTCGAATGCCAGCACTTCGTTTTCGATCGTTCCGTCATCGCCGAGTTTTCCTTTGGGGTCGTAATGCGTGCGGATCAATCCCCCGACGCGGAAATCCATCTCGCACTGGGAGACTCCCAGCCGCTTGAATCCCTCGGCCGTGCTAAACACCTTCCACAGTTCAGCGACCGGCGCCTGGACAATCCCCTCGGTAACGAGCGGCTCCAGTGAGGGAGCGGCTGGGGACTTGGTGGGAGGGTCGTCCCCTGCATGGGAGTTTGCAAGTCCGCAGGCCAGAGCCAGGAGCAGCAGCGTGGAGGAACGCACCATCGTGAGGTTTCCTTTCGGTCAATCATGGGAAGGAGGGGACGTCCGCCGCCGGGAGCGTGCGGATCGTGGCGGGAGTTTTCGCGGCGCACGAGCGCCGCGTTCTTTCCGCGCCAATTGTTGCAGGGCCGAAAAATACGCGCGCAACTGCGCCACGCTGTCGTCGAAGGGGGTCAGATCGCCGGCGGCTCGGGCCTGCATGATCCCCCCTTCCAGCACGGTCAGGACGAATCGCGCCAATTGGGGGCGATCGAGGCGCGCCGGCAGCCGCGGTCCCGCGGCATCCAGCCAGGCCTGGACCGCCCTGGTCCAGTTGAGGAAGTTCTCGTGGATCAGGCGGCGGATCTGGGGATGGTCGTCGGCCACTTCCAGGGCCAGATTGCCGATGGGGCAGCCCATCCGGCATCCCAGGGCCAGGAGTCCCTCGCGGTACTGCTGGAGCAGCTCAAACACCCGTTCGAGCGGATCCTCAGAACGGCGTTCGGCCGGATCGATCACCGCGGGTCGCAGGATGAGCAGAGCATACTCCAGCACCGCTACGAGCAGCGTCTCTTTGCTGTCGAAGAAATGGTACAGGCTGCCGACATTGACCTGCGCCTCGCGGAGGATCGTCGCCACGCCCGTGTTGTTGTACCCCTGTTCGTGGAACAGGCGGAATGCGGTGGCCACGATCCGCGCGCGGGTGTCCGGTTCAGCGCCCGCCTCGCCGGGGAGGGGAAGGGCAGTGGCGCCGGTTTTTGGGGCGCTTCGATTCTTGGCCATCGGAAAATCCAGTTGAGCGATCGTTCAATACAAGTTAAGCGATCGTTCAAGTGGCGTCAAGCCGCAACCACCAGTTCCCAAACGATTGCTCCCGGATCAATGGGGATCCCCTGCGGAGGAACTCCTTCCGCTGGTCCGCGAACCGGGTTTGGTTCACTGCATTGAGCAATGCTTTTGGGGCGTTCTCGATCTCTGCATGGGGGCGCTCGACTTGCGCGTCATTCGGCCAGCAGGAACTCCAGCAACGGTTCCGACTCGTACAGCACTTGTCCCCCATGTCCCAATCCTGGAATGACCACGATCCGAGCGGTCCCTCCGAGTTGTTCATAGCGCCCTGCGACCACGGTGGAATTGGGGTCCAGCGGCACCAGTTCATCCTAGTCGCCATGAATATGCAGCAGCTTTACCCCCGCCGCGGCCAGCGGCGCGAGGTTGTCGACCGGGTTGAACTCCGCGGTGCGGGTGGTCAGTTCTTCCAGCGAGAGCTGGAAGCCCAGCCCCTGGTCCGGAAAGTTAATGACGTTGGGGAGGGTCGGCCAGGTTCGGAAATCGGTCGCCGGACAAATCCCGCCAATCCGATCGACGCATTCCGGATTCCGAAATCCCCAGGCATACGCCATCACGCCCCCATTGCTCTGGCCGACTAGTCGCGCGCGGGGATGCAGATCGTAGTTGGCGAGGACTCGCCGGTAGAATTTCTGGCACAAGGCGGCGGCTGTGGGACTTCCGCAGGACGTTCCCACATCGATACCGGCGACGTGAAACCCGCGCGCCAGAAAGCGTTCGACGTACAAGCGGTGATGCAATCGGCCGTGACCGTCATTGATCCCCAACCAAAAGGGGAAGATCCAAATCCAACGCCTCTGCCGATCGATCGTTCCCGTGGGGCGGACCACGTAGGCGATTCGATCCTCGACGCGCCATTCGACGAGTTCCCCACCGGCATAGGATGCCTCGATCCGGGTGGGAATCATCTTGCGGATGTGCTCCGGGTCTGGTGGCGGCAGTTTGGCAGCGGGCTTGTCAGTCGCCGTCGCTTGATTCGCAATCAGTGCCAGACAAGCGATCGCCGCGAATTGGAAAACTCGCATGAACATTGTTCCTGGTGAGAGGAAAGGGATGGCCGCCGGAGTGCGGTCCAGGTGGGATCGGCTTTCAGCCTGTCAAGTTCTCCTCAGCATGACAGGTTCCAACAAATTGACAGGTTGGAAGCTTTTCCCGCGGAGCACATTACCTCGAATACCCCTTCGATAGGCCGGTCAGTCATAAACGGCCCCGGACATTGAATCAAGAGGACTGCGGGGTAACGCTTGGACCGGCGGCGCAGGAGTCAGTGCCTGCCTGGAGAATCGGTCGCCGGGTTTGGAAATTAGGAAATCCGCGGAATCCGGGCGCTGGCAATCAGGCCGGGGACCGATTAGCATGTGCATCCAAGGTTGTTGATGTGTGCCGTCCGTAAAAAAAGTCACAGGAGTGCTGCCGTGTCCGTCCGACAAGAGATCATTCGATTGACCGCGTATTGCCTGTGTGGACTTTGGGCCGCAACGGCGGTCGCCGAGGACTTCCAATACCAGTTTGAGTCGATCACCGTTCCCCTCGCGTCTGCCGACGAGCCGAAGCTCGACAAGGTCTCGGTCAAATTGGCGTCGGACTATCTCGAACAGGGGGCTCTTGCCTGGAACGGAAGTCGCAAATGCGTCACTTGTCACACCAATGGGATCTACATGACGGTGCGCCCCTTGCTCAGCGAGCGACTGGGGGCGCCGAACGACGAGATCCGCAAACACTTCATCGCCCAGCTCGATCAGTATGCGCAGAAATCGCCTGAAGAGCAGCAACAGAGCGTGGCTCCGGCCCAGGCGATCTACATTGCGGCCGGGCTGGCCGAGTGGGACGCGCACATTACCCGCAAGCTTTCCCCAGAAACCGAGCGTGCCTTGGCGACCATGCTCAAGGTGCAAGGAGCGGGCGGAACATGGGGTTCCCTGGACTGTTGGCCCCCCTATGAATCGAGCGCCTACCACCTCGCGACTGTTGCGGCGATGGCGATTGGCACCGCTCCCGGCTGGCTGGCCAATCTGAAGGATGAGCAACTGATTGCCGGAGTGGAGCGGCTGAAATCGTACCTGCGCACCGAAGTTCCCAAACAGGACTACGACCGCACGTTGCTGCTGTGGGCTGCCGCGCGGCTCCCCGAGTTGCTCTCGGCGGAGAAGAAGAAGGAACTGGTCGACATGGTCCTGGGCAAACAGCGCTCGGACGGCGGCTGGTCGATTCGGACGTTTGGCGCCCCCGAGCAATGGGGGAGCGGGAACCGGGCCGAAAAGCTGCGCGGCGAACCGGAGTTCACAACCCTCCCCAGCGACGGCCACCAGACAGGGTTGGCGATCATCGTCCTCCGCGAGTCGGGAATCCCCGCCGCCGATCCCAGAATTCAAAAGGGAGTCCAGTGGCTTCAAGCGAATCAGCGCGCCAGCGGCCGCTGGTGGACCAGGTCGCTGAACACCGACAAATGGCACTTCATCACCTACAGCGGCACGGCGTTTCCGCTGTTGGCCCTGCAACTGTGCGACGCCCTCCCGGCCACCGAGGTCAAAGCCGCCGCCAGGTAGTCGAGGCGCCTGGGTTGCCAAGCCAAGTGTGCAATCGCTTTAGACAGAACCAAAAAACCACGGATGATCAGAGGATCGAGTCACAGGTGATTATCCGTGCCCACCCGTGTTATCGGTGGTCAAATCCCTTTTGGTTGCGGCCCATGGGTGCCCTGGGTCTTTCGTGGCTCTTTTTTTGATCCTCCGACGTGAATCACACTGGGCTGAACCAGCACTGGGCTGAACCAGCAATTGCGAGCCGTCGCAAATGTCGATACAACTGTGATTGTTGATGCGTTCACTGGCCACTTGGGTTGATTCCATGCTTTCCATTGCCGGAACGAAGTCGCAAGACTGCCGCGGCATGTCGCGCCGCCATTGCCTGCGGATCGGCGGACTGGCGCTGGGAGGATTGGCGCTCCCCGACATTTTGCGGGCCGAAGCTGTCAGCGGGGCGCGCAACGCGAAATCCGCGCGGGGGATCATCATGATCCTCCTCCCCGGCGGTCCCACGCACCTGGACACATTCGATCTCAAGCCCGGCGCTCCGGCGGAGATCCGGGGCGAATTTCAGCCGATCTCCACCGCCGTGCCGGGACTCGACGTTTGTGAGTTGCTCCCGCGGCTGGCTGGTTGCGCCGACAAGTATACCGTGATTCGTTCGCTGATCGGATTTCGGGACGACCACAACACGCATTGGTGTTCGACCGGCTGGGAATCGCATCCGCCGATGGAGAGTTCGCCGATCGTTGCCGGGTATCCCCCCGGCGACTGGCCGTCGCTGGGTTCGATCCTCTCGCGCAGTCTGGGACCGCAAGTCCCTGGCGTGCCCCCCTGCGTCGATTTGACGCCACTCGATCCCGACGCCCGATTCATTTTGCGAACGCCCCCTGGCCAGCCCGGATACCTGGGAGCGGCGCACGCCGGCTTCGAGGTCCAGGCAGTCGATCGACGCAACATCATGCTCAACGGAGTGAGTCTTCGTCGCCTCTCCGATCGGCAGGCGCTGTTGTCCGGGTTCGACCAGTTTCGCCGCCGCGTGGATCGCGAGGGGGCGATGAACGGGCTGGATGAGTTTCAGCGCCAGGCATTCGAAGTGCTCACCTCGCCGCGGCTGGCGGAGGCGCTGGACCTTTCTAAGGAAGACGCCGCCGGGCGGCGCCATTACGGGCTGGATCGCGACTATCCGAATGAACGGGAAGGAAGAACGCTGCTCGACCAATTCCTATTGGCCCGCCGTGTGATCGAAGCGGGCGCCCGTTGCGTCACGCTGGCGTTCACCCGCTGGCCGTTCGGACGGATGCTCCGCGGCGACTACAATTGGGATTGGCACAAAGACCTGTTCCAGGAAGCGCGAGGAACGCTCCCGCTGTTCGACTTGGGACTCTCCGCCCTGATCACTGACCTGGCGGAGCGCGGGCTGCTGGATGACATTGCCGTCGTGGCGTGGGGAGAATTTGGCCGCACCCCCAAGATCAACGCCAATGCCGGCCGCGATCACTGGCCCAACGTCGCCAGCGCCCTGGTGGCCGGTGGCGGGATGCGAGTCGGTCAGGTGCTCGGCTCAACCACCCGCTGGGGAGAGCAGCCGCAGACTCGCCCGGTCCATTTCCGCGAGGTGTTTGCCACGCTGTACCAGCGGCTGGGGATCGACGTGGCGACGACGCAGTTCACGGACCTGGCAGGGCGACCGCAGTATTTGGTGGGAGATTATCGGTCGATGGCGGAGTTGTAGGGGGCAAGGGGTAGGCGATAGGGATTAGGGGTTAGTGAATTCGGAGTAGCGGCGGGTGGGGTGATGCGTATGCTTTGCGCTGGGACTTCGATTTCGCGACGCACGTTGTTGCAGGCGGGGGGGCTGTCGGCGATTGGGCTGTCGTTGCCGCAGTTTCTTGCGTCACAGTCTCGCGGGGAACCGGCTGGTTCCTCGTCCTCATCCGGCGGGACGGCCAAGGCGTGCATTTTGCTGTATATGCTGGGGGGGCCGCCGCAGCAGGAAACGTTTGATATGAAGCCCGAGGCGCCGGGGAGCGCCCGGAGCCTGTTTCCGACAATTGCCACGAACGTTCCGGGGATCGACATTTGCGGACTGCTTCCCGACGTGGCGCGGCAGGCGGACCGGCTGGCGATCATTCGCTCGGTGTTTCATGGCGGCAACGCGCTGTTTCACGGCGCGGGGGTCCATTACAACCTCACGGGGTGGCCCAATGTGATTCGCGAAGGGGAGCCGTTTCTGGATCGCCGCGATTATCCGGCGATCGGCGCCGTCATGAATCAGTTACGGGGGATGCGGCACGGGCTCCCCGCGTCGGTGCAGTTGCCAATGTGGGTCACGCAGGATGGTCCCGGCCGGGAATGGGCCGGTCAGCATGCCGGATTTCTGGGACGCAAGTTCGACCCGCTGGTGATGGATTACGGCTACATGCGGCTGGATCTGGATTTCAACCGGTCACCAGCGACGGGGGAAGCGGGGCTGCCCGGCACGTTGCCGGCCGGATTCACGCTTCGCGAGGAATTGCGGGGGTCGCGCCTGGACCGGCGGTTGGAGTTGCAGCGCGAACTGGATCCGGTCCGGATCGGAGAGGGGACACCTCTCGCCCGAGATTGGAAACGGCATCAGGCGCAGGCGCTCGACGTGCTGGGGGCCGGTTCCACCTGGAAGGCGTTCTCGATCGACAACGAATCGGCGGCGCTCCGAGATCGTTATGGAGACGACCGCCTGGGGCGAAGCTGCCTGGTGGCCCGCCGATTGGTGGAGGCGGGGGTTTCGCTCGTGACCGTGATTTTCGGCGGCTGGGATACGCATTCCCATCATCTGGAGCATACCCGCGACCGGCTGCTCCCGCCGCTCAATCGCGCGTTTGCCGCGCTGTTGGACGATCTGGCCGATCGGGGAATGCTCGATTCCACACTGGTCGCCTGGACCGGGGAATTCGGCCGCACCCCGACGATCAACGGCAACAATCCGCCGGGACGCGACCACTGGGCGCGGGTCTACAGCACCGTCCTGGCTGGCGGCGGGATCCAGGGGGGACAGGTCCACGGCCAAAGCGATAACCTGGCCGCCGACCCCAAAGACGCCCCAGTCCCTGTCGCCGACTTTGTGGCGACGATCTATCATGCGCTGGGTTACGACGACCAGACGCAGGTCGTCGATCCCCTGGGACGGGTGCAACACATCGTCGCCGGGCGACCGCTGCTGTCGCTGTTTTGATCGGACAAGCTGTTGAGAAGAACCAATCATTCATGGGGTTCGGCTGCCTGGACCTCACGGTTTTTCCGGTTTGGGAAATTGAGTCCAACGATGTAACCGCCTGACCGACACGGCGATCGAAACAGCAGTAGCCATCGTCCATCCCATGATGAAGCCCCAGGTCCAGACATTCTCCGGGTCGGTTCGCCAGAATTCTTCAGGCCCCAATCCAAGCCAGCGATAGCGGTCCATTGCCAATCCTGCAACCCATCCCAGAACGCCGCCGCCAATGCCCGTCACGAGGATTCCCATGATTGCCAAGAGGTAGCGCATCGCTATCGTGCTCGCGTCTGGTTGCATTGACGTTCCGCATGTGGCGATCGATGCTCGCGACAGTCGCCAGACATAGATCGCCGCCGCCCGTTCCATGACGTGCCGCATGCTCCCATGCAATTCTACTTCGATTCAGGACGCGCAACAATCAGGCGGATCGAAAGTCGGGGACACGCAAAGAGCTGTTAAAGCAACCTGTTGGCATTACAGTTTGCTGTTGCGAAGACAACGCGCCATGTACGATTGAAACTTCCCGGCCCCGAACATTCCCGGTAGATTCGAAACATCTTTGTGCGTCCCCTTTTCTCTCCTCCCTCCAAATTTCAATCGGCGGCGGCGGTATGCGTGATTCGACACAGTTGTCTCATTCCACCGCCGTCTGAAGTTTGTAGGGACTGACCACTGCCGACGAACACCATGACCCCACTTAACCAACGATCGCTCGTCGATATGGCTCAGGGCTACTTCCGGGGTAAGCTGCTGTGCGCGGCAGTCCGGTTGGTCGTCGCAGACGCGCTGGGTGAAGGTGAGAAGGGGCTCGACGACCTGGCAGTGACAACGCAGTCGAACCCCGACTCGCTGTTCCGGCTCTTACGTGCGTTGGCGAGCATCGGCATCGTCCAGGAGGTTTCGCACTCCCGCTTTGTTTTGACCGAGGTCGGCCGGCCGCTGCGCCGCGATGTGCCAGACAGTAGTTGGGCCTCGATCGTGTTTTGGGCCGACCTCTTGGCCGATGAGTGGACATATCTGCCCGAATGCGTGCGAGCTGGGGGGAGATCAGAAGCGAAGGGGGCGTTGGAGCGGGCCGGCGTCAAATCCCGCTGGTCGATGGAGCCCGACGCCCCGGCGATCTTTCATGCGGTGTTCGCGGAACCGACCGCCGCCGACATGGCCCCCATCGCCGCGGCCTACGACTTTTCGCCGTTTCGCGTTATTGCCGATCTGGGCGGCGCCAGTGGCAGCTTGTTGGCTGCAATCCTCGGTGTAAATCCCCAGGCGCGGGGGATCCTCGTCGACCGGCAGGAGGCGATCGCCAATGCCGTTTCAAGGTTCAAGATCGCCGGGCTTGCCGAACGCTGCGAACTCGTCGCCGGCGACCTGCTCGAGGCGGTCCCCCGAAACGCCGACGCCTATTTGCTCAAGTGCGTTTTGCATGGCTACGACGACGACAATTCCCGCCGCATCCTGGAAAATTGCCGCGCCGCGATTCCCCCCGATGGTCGGCTCCTGGTGATCGAAACCGTCCTGCCGGCGACCATCGTCCGTGCCGATCCAGAGGTCGAGCGGTTGCTGATGGGAGACATCAACATGCTGGCGGTGACCGGCGGTCGAGAGCGCAGCCAGTGCGAATGGGCCGCGCTGTTGTTGTCGGCCCGTTTTGAGCTGCGGCGTGTGGTTGCCGTCGCCGGGTCGGCCGCGAGCATCATTGAAGCCGTGGCGTGCGACTAGTGGTCCGGCCGTTTTGATTTGACCGGTAGGGCGGCCATCCCTGGCCGACCGAAATCCCTGCGGCCAGGAAAGGCCTTTCGGCCGCACTGGGCATCGTGCCCGGTGCACTGCTTGAAGTTCCCCGGTTCGCGGGCGTTCGTCTGGGCCATGTCGTATCTGTTTTCGCCTCGCTAAGAGAGCTCTAACAGGGCGTTGTCCATCGTCTGCATCTGGTATTTGCGCCCGGTTTGCGCGTTTGCCGCGCTCTTGGACAACCTGGCCGACCGCGGAATGCTCGATTCGACGCTGGTCGCCTGGACCGGGGAATTTGGTCAGACCCCGGCGATCAACGGCAACAATCCCCCCGGGCGCGACCACTGGGCGCGGGTCTACAGCACCGTCCTGGCTGGCGGCGGGATTCAGGGGGGACAGGTCCACGGCAAAAGCGACAACCTGGCCGCCGATCCCAAAGACGACCCCGTTCCCGTCACCGACTTTGTGGCGACGATCTATCATGCGCTGGGTTACGACGACCAGACGCAGGTCGTCGATCCCCTGGGACGGGTGCAACACATCGTCGCCGGGCGACCCCTGCTGTCGCTGTTCTGATCGGCTGATTCGACCTCAAGTTATCGTTTCATTCGGCACTGTTGCGCTGGTCATCGAGACTATTTTGGCGCAGGCCAGGCTGGTTCCGTCCCGGCATGCGTGATACCAATACACCAGGGACCCAGGCACCTCCGTGGAAATGGGAAAACTACCGAACGGGAAGGCGGCATGCGGACTTTTGAATTCGATCGGGCAGTGCTCTTGGACTTTGCCGCAGCTTGGCGACAGGTGCCGCCTCGAGTCCGCCTGAATTATCTGGCGATGAACTCCTACTCTCCCAAGACTGCCTCTGAATTCGATCCGGTGCTG
>JBJXGA010000477.1:0-24023 GCA_046152955.1 Planctomycetales bacterium
GATAGGGAATGGTAGAGAGTCGGATTCGGGTTGGGAATGGCGCGCGACCGACAATCCACAATTCACAATCCACAATCCACCTTCTCCTCTCTCCTTTCTACTCTCTACCTTCTCCTGCCAGCCGCAGGCGTTGCCAGCGGATGACGTGCTGGCATTCTTCTACGCACCAGAAGAGGGCGAGGATTTCTCCGCTGGGAAGGAGGGTCATGCTGGGAAAGCCGAATTTCAAGCCGCTCAGTTCGTCGCTGGCGGGTCCGGTGCCTGCCATTCCCGAGGCCGGTCCGCGCCACAGAGGGGCCTGGTCAAGCGTTACCCAGGCGTCCCCTTCGATCCGCGCCAGGCAACCCCACAACCCAGGACGGTCAGTCCGGCGATACAGGCACAGGATCCGGCCATCCTCCAGAGTGAGCAGTTTGGCCGTTTCACCCAAGAGGCCGTTCTCGCGCGGCGGACCGAAGCGCCGGCCATCATCGGAGAGGGCATAACGGTTGGGGAGACTCGTCCCCCGTTCTTCGTCGAAACACCAGACGACCGCCAGCAGCCGGCCATCGGGCAACTGGACCAGGCTTTGCTCCCAGGAGATGATCCCCTGGTCGTATTGATTGACGACCGGTAACCATTCGGGCCAGGTGTGCCCGCGGTCGTAGGAGACGAGCGCCACCGCCTGCATGCCGTGGGGACAATCTCCATTCCAGCCGCGCCAGGTTGACGTGGGGGCCAGCCAGCGCCCGTCGGCCAATTCGATGATCCGGTGACACGTTTCGAACCCCGGCCCGGCGATCGGAGAAGTGATCACCTCGGGACCGTTCCACTTCCGGCCTCCGTCGTGGCTTCGGAGCAGAATCAGTTCCATCGGCACATAACCGAGATTTTCTCGGTTGACGAGCCCTTCATCCGGGTCGTGACGATAGAATCGTCCGCCGAACGCCAGGAGCGTCCCATCGGCCACCTGGCTGATCCGGACGCTGTGGGTGGTCGTGATTCCCGCGGAGGGATCCTCGGCCAGCGGCCAGGGGATCGACCAGGACTCACCGCCGTCGATCGACCGCGCCAGATAGGTGCGGTAGTCCAACCCCTCCACCGCCTGCCCGAGATCAAAGCTGGCCAGCAACTCTCCCGAAGGAAGCCGCACGATCGACGGATGCCAGGCGTGAATGGCCCGCAGATAGGGCTTCGAATTGCGATAGACGATCCCGCTGGCGACAACCTCGGTCATGGTTCCGGGAGCGTAGCAGGAGCGGCGCTCTGTGGCAAAGGGAAGGAAGACTCAGATGCATTCCCCGGTTTGTTGCGGTATGCTCCCCCCGTTCCGATTGTTTCCTCACCAGGAGCTTGGCGCAGTGATGAACAGGCAATCCATCGGCATCGGCATGATTGGCAGCGGATTTATGGGGCTGACCTATTCCGAAGCGATCGCGCGGCACGTCCAGGGAGCGCGGTTGGTCGCCGTCACTGGGGGCACGCGCGCGACGGATCTGGCCCGCGACTATGGAGTCGCTGCCGAGCCCACTCCAGAGGCGCTGCTGGCTCGCGACGACGTGCAGGCGGTTGTGCTGGCGACTCCCGATCAATATCGCCGCGATTTGACGCTGGCCGCCGCGGCGGCGGGAAAACATGTGCTGGCGGAAAAGCCGATGGCCCCCACCGTGGCCGATTGCGATGCGATGATCGCGGCCTGCGCGAAGGCGCGGGTCAATCTGGCGGTGGTCAAGACCGAACGGTTTCGCAAAATCACCAAGCGGGCCAAGCAGTTGATCGACGAGGGAGTCATCGGCCCGGTGTGGATGGTCCGAACCGTCTCCAGTTTTCCGATCACGGTGACGCGGGAGATTTCCCAATCGCGGCAATGGATGAACGACCCGGCCGGGGGGGGGCTATTCATGGGAATGGCCACGCACAACACCGATTTTCTGCGGTGGCTGACCGGGGCCAACGCCGTGCAGGTCTTTGCCCAGGTCCAGACCTTCAGCGATCTGCCGGCCGCCGCCCAGAGCGTGATGGCTCAGATCGCGTTTGACAATGGGGCGATGGGGCACATGTGGATCACGTCGGAGCTTCCGACTCCCGGATTTCCCAGCAGCGAAGTGCGGTTCCAGGTCGCCGGGCGCGATGGAATGATCGACCTGGAAAACTTCGAATACCTCGACTTGGGGAAAGGAGACAAATGGGAGCGGATTGAGACCCCCGAACGGTTCGATTATCTCAAGGAACCCAAATCCCCGATTCGGCTCTATCCGCATATTGGCGTCGTGCAGGAGTTCGTGGACAGCATCCACGAAGGGCGACCTCCCAAAGTGGGGGGGGCTGAGGGGCGGGCCGCGGTCGAAATTTGTGAGGCGTGCCTGATCTCCGCCCGCACCGGCCAGGCGGTCCGGCTCCCCCTCCCCAAGACCCCTTGATTGGTCCCTTGGATTGGATAACCCCAACATGCCTGACAGCACTCCCGCCAATTCGTCGTCGGAGGAATCCTCTCCCCCGGCGACCGACGTGGCGCAGCTTCTGCTCCCGTCACAGCAGACGCGCAACGTGCTGGTGTTCGCCGCCTGCACCGGGTTGCAGTATCTGGCCGCGCCGGTCTTGTACGTCGGAATGACGCAAGGTTCGCTGCTCAACAATCTGGGCGCTTCGCCGCTGGTTGCCAATCTTCCGGAAACTGCGTTTTTCATCCTCACGGCCACCCCTGTTTTTCTTGCGTGGTGGCTGCCGGGGGTCAAGTATCTGAAACGGAGCCTGATCGCCTGTTACCTGGCGTCGGCCGGAGCGATGGCCGTAGCCGCGGCGGCCCTCTTGACGGATGCTTCCCCGGCGTTGCGCGTGGCGGCGATTATCCTGCAAGGGGCAGTCATTGGCGCCAGCATGCCCACGGCGATCGCCCTGCTGTGGGAGGCGATCGGGCGCGGAGTAGAGGAGAAGCGGCGCGGATTCGCCTTGGGGCTGGCGTTCGGCGCCGGCCCCTTGTTAGCGGTCGCCGGATCACTGGGCTCCCAGTGGCTGCTGACTGGAGAACTCTGGGGATTCCAACTGGATGTCGGGGAATTTCCGTTGAATTACGTCTGGCTGTTTGTCGCCGGCATCCCGGTGATGTTGCTGGCGGCGATCCTGGCCGGGCAACTGCATGTGGTGGCCGATCCGACTGAACCACCGCGGATGCCCCTGCTGAAAGGGGCCATCGAGTTCCTGGCCAATCCGGTGCTCCGATATGCCACGCTCGTGACGATTCTGCTGTACGTGGGGAACACGATCACGGCCAACATGAACCTTTATACGGAGCAGGTGCTCGACGCCGATCCATCTTCACTCACCGGATATCAGAACGCGATCCGCTTTTCCTTCAAGGTCGGCGCCGGGACACTGTTGGGCTGGCTGTTGACGCAGAGCACTCCCCGCGCGGGGATTCTGGTCACCGGTTTGCTATTCGTGCTGTCGCAGGTCTGGGCAATATTCGCCACCGGCTACCCCTATCTGCTGGCGTTCGGGATCTTTGGCGCGGGGGAACTGGTGGGAGTGTACGCTCCCAATTACATCCTCTCCGCGTCGCAGCCGCGCGACTTCCGCAGGAACATGGCCTACGTCACGATGATGATGGCACCGGCGGCCCCGGCGGGGGCGCTGTTCGGGTGGATGGCCGGCGTCCTGGGCCAGGAATACGGGGCCGCCGCCGGTTTTCGACTGAGCTTTGCTCTGTGCGCGGTGATCCTGCTGGCGGGGCTGGGGCTGGCGCTGGGCGCCCTGCCGGCGCGTCCCAAACCCCTGGCAGATCAGCCTCCGCCAGTCTGACGGCGATCGCTTGTCCCTGCGACTTCACCGCGATGGTGGGGACTGGCTCATTTTCCCGCGCTTATTGGCAGCGACACCGCGGGCGTATCGGTCGTTCACCTGAGTTTGCCGGGAAAATGTGCCTGTCCCTCTCCCGTGGCCCTACGACTTCACCGCGATGTTGATGTAGGCATGGACGTGCGGTGCGCCGCGGAAGTGCCAGACGAACGACGGACCCTCTACGCGCCAAATGTCCCACTCCTTGTCTTCCAGCAGGTCTCCCTCCTGGTAAAAGGCGAGATGCAGTTTGTCGATCCCGCCCCCCTTCTTCAAAATCGCGAACACTTCGTCGACGTCTTCCTTGCGGTATGGCGCCAAGAGGTGCTTGAGCGTCCCCTCCACAAGCTGCTTCTGGTCGGCGGAAAGTTCGCCGATCAGCAAGCCGGGAAACGTCCCTTTCTCTCCCTGCACCGGCACGGCGCTTTCCGCAGGGGCCTCGGCGACCAGCGCCCGCGCCGCCTGTTTGGCGTCCAGGGCGCGGAAGACTTCGTTCACCCGCTTCGTCTGATCGAAGAACAGGTTTTTCCCCGGCTCCTCCGCCCCGTGGCCATACACGATCGGCCCGCCGAACGCCGCCTGATCGACGCTGTCGCCGTCGGCGCGCAGCGTCAGGTGCCGCCCGGTGAGCTCCCATTCGAAGGGACCGGTTCCCGGCGTCCCGAAGACGGCGACACTGTAGTTCCCCGGTCCCCCCGAGTCATCGGTCATCTGCCGCTGGAACCGCTGATAGCCCTCTTCACTCGTGACGTTGCGGACGATTTCGTCGACCAGCGTCCGTTGCTCGTTGGAATAGAAATCATCGTCAACCTGGGGCTTGGTGACGTGCCAGTTGGCGCTGATCTTCGTCCGCAGGTCGTGGTCAAACGGAAAGGCAATCGTTTCTCGCTGCGCGGCGGTCAACGTATTGTAAAACCGGACGACGGCAGTCTCGGCGGCGCTTTTGGGTGTGGGGGCGGCCAGGGCTGTTGCGCCGTTCCAGAGGGTTGGCGCCGCGGCACCGACCAGGGCCGCGCCCCCCACGCTCCGCAGGAACGTCCGGCGATCGAGCGGGACTTGACAATCAGGACACTCTGAGGAACGGGGAATGGACATGGCGGTCTCCGGAATGGAATGAGGAATGGAAACGATTCAAACGCACGACTTCTGGCTTTTTCAAGGAGGACAGAAACAGGTTCTGGTGAAGGGGGGCGGTCACTCTTTCGAACGAGGCACGGCTGGCGACACGACAAACGGCAACCGCACGATTTCCGGCAGGGGGAGCGAACCGGCGGCCTCTAACCCCTCCACTTCAAATGCCCGCCCAATCCGATTGCCGGCGACATCTTCCAGGACGGTCGCGACGGCCAATTCAAAATCCCCCGCGTCCCACGGCTGCTCGGGGCGAAATTCCCATTGCCGCTCGTTCGCGGCGATCGCCACGCGCCCCTTCACGCCGGACCGATTCGTCACCTGCACGGTCAGCGTCCGCTGTAGTAAGCCATGATCGAGCGGCTGCGGGAAACGCAGCACCAGCGGCGCCAGCGAGCCGGCAGCGGGGAGGGTCCATTTCCACTCCGCCGGATCGATCGCCTGGTGGATGGGGGGGCCGATTCGAATCTCTTTGCGGAACGGTTTGGCGAGGGGGCGCCCCGCCGCATCGTGCCAGCCGGCGGCAACCACCAGCGCGTATCGGCCTCCCACTTCGAATACTGGCCCCTCTTCTTCGCGCGGCTTGACGCCACGCTTGATCCGTCCGGGATCGATCAGGAGGGTCAAGCGTTGACCCGAGGCGTCCCACAGTTCCTCCCCCAGTTCCAAAAACGGGAGTGCCACCGGCTGACCGTTCTCCCGGAGCAGTTGGATCTGGTCGTAAGCCTCGCCACGGCGCATGGGGGTGGCGAAATGGATGTAGAATCGGAGATGATTCTCAGGCAACGTCGGCGCTGAGGGGTAAATTGCCGCGACGGCAGGCGGGGGGAGCTCTCGCGAATCGGCGAGCACCACCTCCAGCGTCACCGCAGAGGCCGGGCGCAACCGGGAGCCCTCTTTCGCGGGCGTAGGAATGTCTTTTGTGTCTCTCAAGGCGTCCGGGCGGGCAATTCCCCGGTAGGTCAATCCGGGAAGCAGAGGAAACTTCGGAGTGAAGCGAAGCTTTCCCTCAGCCAGGGAATAGCGCCCCGCCAAAGGGGGTTGATCGGCCACGGCGTCATCGACGACATGGACGTCAAACACACGGCACCACGCCTCAGATTCCGGCAGCTCACTCTGGAGAAGCGCTTCCAGTCGCTCTCGATCGAGATAGGCGACTTCGAAATGCGCCTCCTGTCCAACCGCCGACGGGACGAAGCGGATCGTCGGAGCGCGGAGAGGCTCCCCGGCCAAAAGGCCTGCCACTCCGATCACCGCGACGATCGCCGCGGCCGCGCCTCGTGCCGCAAGGGACATGAAACCACCTCGGACCTAGGGCAACTCGATGCACTGCAGGTTGAGCGACTTGGCTTCGGTCCGCACCAGCAACAGGGCCATTCCTTCCCCCAGTTTGTCGAGATGTTCGACTCCCTTCAGACTGGAGATCGTCTCGTAGGTCAGGCCGGCCGTGCCGTTGATCCGCTCACTGATCCCCGCCTGGTCGTCGATGTTGTCGGTGGCAACCTTCATCACCCCCCGGGCGCTGTTGGCCATCAACAGGTACTGGTGCCCCTCCTTTTCGTAGGTGATGATGTCCAGGGGGCGGTTCATGTTTCCCAATTCGGCGACCGTCTTGCCCCGGAGCTTGGAGCCGGGCTTCAACTGCGAGACCGGGATCGTCACCAGCGGGGTACAGGTGTAGGCCGCCATCAGGTGCGGCTCGCCATGCAGGTTGAAGGGGATGAACGTCCGCACCGGCGAACGGGTCTCTACCGCGCCGTGAGCGCCATGGTAAATCTCGATCGAAGTTCCCAGGTCGGCCGCCGTGAACGGGAACTCCACCGCCCGCAGCTTGGAGGCGAACTCTTCATTCGACAAACCGGCGATAAACACCCGCCCCTCGAGGTAATGCATGTCGGTGATCGACTCCAGCCGCAGGCTGTTCCCGCGACGATCTTTTTCCTCGGGATTGGGAGCATTCGCCAACGAGACTTGCGCGTAGGCCACGTCGTCGAGCGACACCAGTTTCAGTCCGCCATCGGGAGTGACGGTGGCGATGGCCGGCGCGGCATCCGGGCCTTTGCCGCGCGACACGCTCAGGTAGGCGATCCCGGAGCCGGGCTGGACCGCCAGATCGTTGATCAAGACGTCTTCGGGTTTTGTCCCCAGAAGACCGGCGAGCTTTCCATCCAAACCTTCCAGCACCAGACCTGGGCGAGGACCGGTCACCTTGCGCGTCTCAATACCAATGGCGTACAGCGCGGCTCCTTTGGGATCGCCAACAAACAACACTCCCTGTGGACCAAACGCCAAAGGCCCGGCCGATTTCAGGTCGGGTTTCCCCTGACGATCCAGACCAGCCGGCTTGTCAGCCGCGTGGGAGGAGCCAACGGACAAGGCCACGACAAGAAAAGCCTGGGTCAGCGACTGGCAGAGGCGCGAGTTCATCGGATGCTCCTGGCGCGAAAAACGGGGGGAGAACGGGAAACCTGCGACCGTTGTTATGCGCGTGGCGCTGGCGATTTGTCAATCTGCGGCGGAAAATTGCGTGGGAGGCGCGAACTCGTCCGTGGCGAAGCGCTGACCAAAAGGGTGGCATGCTGAGGGCATCACCCGGATCGCAAAGCAGTCAGCCAGAGAGCAACGATCGTCCCCTGGAAACGCAAAAAGACACGTTTCCCGAACGGGAAACGTGTCTCAATTTCTCCAAGGGACGTGGTAAACGCCGCGTCCGCAATTCACGTCAGTGAACTAAACTCCCTGTTTCCGACCGCGGCCACACAGGCCAACCAGTCCCAGTCCCAGAAGCATCGCCACCGTCGTGGGCTCCGGGGTATCCACCGGCTTCTGTGTGAATGTGTTGACGAACGAGGCCACATTGGAGCTGCCGTCGATCGTCACATAGTCGGTGATGACCAGCACCGTCTGTCCCGCGGCGGCGCTCGTCGTATCGGTCGTGCCGTTGAGGCTGGTGATCGACACATCGACTCCCGGGCCTCCCCAGTCGATGTCTTTCTGCACCGACGAACTGCCACTTCCCAGATGCGTCGAGTCGATATGGGTCACATCAAACACCCAATTGGGATCGGTGATCGTCACCGAGTATTTGATCCATCCAGTGAAGGGCCCGTCCAGCCCCCCGACATCGAAGCCAAATGTGACGGTGTAATTGGTTCCGACCGTGGCGATCGACACCGACGGATTGACCACCTGCAATTCGGCGGAGGCATCCAGCGCCTGAAAGTCTTTGTCCCCATTCACGACTGGATCCGTATTCGCAAGCCAGTCGCTCAAGGATCCTTGGAACGCCAAACCGGCCGATGCGGAATTGGCGATCGCCAATTGCAGCACCGCAGCGACCAACAGCGCCCCGCACCACTTCACACTCATTGACATTTCGACTCCTTTCAGGGTCAGCATTCTCCGACGAAAATCACGATGCATCACTTGCTCAAAACGCGACCCGTTGACACGGCAACACCCTGGCGATCCCGCATCCCGGGAACGCCTACCAGTGTGAGGAGTTATACGAGCGATGGCTGGAAAGTCAACCAAGTCGGGTGGCCCAGAGTTGGAAAATTCTCCAAACTCCCCGGAAGCCTGCAGATTCTCAAATCGGAGTATCCCGTCGTCCCCCTGTTCCAGGACAATTCACCCACGAGACGCCGACCGGGTGGGCGTCAACGGGCCTGGAACAAACTGCGACGGGAGAGGAGTTCCGACGAGCGCCACGACGATCTGCGGCGGCGGATCTGCCCGATCAGGCCGTATCCTGCGAGGATCGCCAGGAGACCTGGTTCCGGGGCGAGAACCCTCTGCGAGAACGTATTCGCGATTGACGCGACGTTGGAGGAGCTGTCGACCGTCACGTAATCGGTGATCACCAGTTTTACCTGTCCGGCAGCCGCCAGCGTCGTGTCGGTCGTCCCATTCAGGCTGACAATCGAGGCGTTGACCCCCGGCGCGCCCCAGTCGAGATCCTTGCGGACCAGGGAATTGCCGCTCCCGAGGTGAGTGGAATCGATCGCGGCCCCCTCAAATACGCGCGTCGGATCGGTGATCGTGACGGAGTACTTGATCCAACCTGAGAACGGGCCATCCACTCCCCCTGGTCCAAAGCTGATCGTGACGGTGTATTGAAGTCCCACCTGCGCGATGGAAACGTCTGGCGCGGCGACCAGCATCTCCGGGGAGGCATCCAGCGCCATGAAGTCCTTGTCGTCATTCACAACCGGGTGGATTCGCGCCATCCAGTCGGAGAGCGTCCCGTGATAGACCAACCCGGCAGAGGCGCTTGAGGAACCGGCCAGGGCCAACAGCAACCCGGCAATGATCAGTCCCAACACCTGACGCGTCGCGCGCATGTCGCATCCTTTCGAACTCGGGGAATCCATTCCGATCTTCTGTCAGCGGCGGGTGGACCGGCTGTACTCGGGTCTCACTCTCGTGGCAGGCCGCAAAGCGGCGGGAAGGTAGCAAACCTTTCGATTTCCCGCAATCCGATTCTGCCACGGTTGGCCAACCGCCAACCGGCCAACAAAAAAGACACGCCTCCCAGAGGGAGGCGTGTCCAAAATCATTCGGTCTTCATCAGTGACCCCTGGAACCGTCCCAGGAACCACAATTCGAAGGACTAGTTTCCGTTGCGACGATTGCGACGGAACAGACCCATCGCGCCGATGCCGACGAGCATCGCCAACGTGGCGGGCTCGGGAACGTTTTCCGTCTGCGTGAACGTATTGACGAACGACGCGATATTCGAGGCACCGTCGATCGTCACGTAATCGGTAACGAGCAAAGTCACCTGTCCAGCGGTGGCAAAAGTACTGTCCGTGCTGCCGTTGGAGCTGGTGATCGACACGTCGACACCCAGGACACCCCAATCGATGTCCTTTTGTACCGACGAGTTGCCGCTACCCAAATGGGTCGAATCGACCTCGACCCCATTGAACACAAAGTTCGGATCAGTGATCGTGACCGAGTACTGAATCCAGCCACTGAATGGACCATCCTGACCGCCAACGCCAAAACTGAACGACGCCGTGTACTGCGTGCCAACTTGGGCAATCGAGACCGTCGGATTGGCAGCCACCATCTCCGCTGAAGCATCAAGGTACATGAAATCCTTGTCGCCGTTGACTACCGGATTTGAACCGGCAGCCCATTCAGCGATCGTCCCCTCAAACGCCAATCCCGCCGACGCCGAACCGGCGAACGCCAAGTTCAACGCCACAGCCGCCACGATTCCCCACAACTTCAAATTCTTCAACATTGTCAAACACTCCTGAGTTTTCGAAATCAAAATGAACATCCAAAGCAAGCCAAATTCGAATGACTCAGACCAATCGCGGAGGTCGAAAAATCCCGCTGCTAAAAGGAGGAGGGAACCAACGGGACTCTTCAAATCCGATCCATAAAGTCAAGCCAGTCCCTGTCGGCTTCAAACGCTCCGCAATGACTGCGGATTGTCCAAATCCCCCCGCGGAATCTCCTGCAGGCGAACCCATCCCTCCGGAATCGAACATCGCAAAATCGCTCGATCCTGTGACATGGGCGGGAACTCCATCCAACGATCGATGCCACGTCGCGTCACCCCGCTCTTTGACTGACGGCTCCACGGAACTCGCACTTGTTTGATCGCCAATTCCAAAGTCGAAATCGAACGAGTCAACCGTCATGATTTCGCGCGAATCACAACCAAAGGAAGCCAGCGTGGACGAAACGATCCCGGCCTGCACCACCCCCTGGATTCCCAGGAGGCAGCCAACTGCCATCGCGTTTGTCATCCACGCTCGTCCAGACATCAACGAACTTTCCCTATCCGTTAGCGAGCCAATCTGTCCAATAAAAACTCACAGGCCCCAATTCACCACACTCAGACAACTTCCCGAGCAGCGACTGTGCGGCGACGACGCGCCACAAGTCCGACGGCGGCCATGCCGATCATCCCCAGCAGGCTCGACGGCTCCGGAACGTGCGCCGATTTCTGGGTAAATTCATTCAGCGCATTGACGATGTTCCCGGCAGCAGAGGCCACCGTAATCGTGTCGACGATCGACAACGACGATTGACCGGCCGCCAAGTTGGTATTCGCGATCGAGCCATCGGTGCTGACAATCGTTGTAATTCCCACGATTTCTTTCGACACCTTGACGCCGGTCCCGGCAGTCGTCGAGTCGACGAACACGTCGTCGAAAACAAAGTTGGCGTCTGTAATCGTCACCGTGTACGCCAGCGTGTTTGTGAGCGGCCCAGCCACCCCGGCGGGAGGATTGTAATCCAACCGCATTCCGTAATGAGTTCCGGTATGGAACAACGAGACGTTACGGTTCAACAACGAGAGCGAAGCCGAAGTCAGCTTGAACAGCTTGTCATCAACAGCAACCCCATTCGAAGCGCTATTGGAGATGTTGAGCCACTGTTGGACTGTGCCGCTGAAGACCAGACCAGCCGACGCCTCCCGAGACTGCGCCAAATGCAGGGCCACAACAGCCACCACACCCAGCCATTTCAAGCGTTTGAACATGTCGCACAACTCCTGGATTATCTAAAATTCGTATGAACGAGGAAAATCAACTGATCGCTATGCAATCGACCCCCTCGCTTCGCGGCGGCCGAAAAATCCCTAACAACGCGACCGATGGGCAATCTTGACGATAATCGACCCGCAACCAAGCCACCCAACAGAGCCGACCCTGATGGTAGCCACCGACTCCGAGAAACGCAACTCCCAAACTGCTCACCGGATCACTGGGAGGGGAACCCAACCCGCCATCCCCCAAGGCGAACACAGAGATCGCCCCCATGCAGCGGGCGGACGAACCCCCGTCCTGGGCATTCTCATCGACGAAACCTGAATCCCCCCCTGCAAAACTCTCCCCCGTCAGCGACCCCACAATGGATTGCCCAAATTCCTGCACAGTCTGGCAAACTGCGACGCCCACATCTTCCAACAAATCGCGCGAGACAATCCCCGCATCGGCTGACCCCGGAAAGGCCAGGATCGCCGAGAGAGACATTACAAACAGGAGTGTTGAGAGACGAAGGCGCATCTGAGCCAACTGCGGTTTTTTGAACCCGTAAAGCCGCTATTATCGTGATCCTACACGGTGGCGCATGACCCGTCAATCACGCGAATCCAAAAAAAACTGAAATTTGGAAAATATTTTTCCAGCAGCAGCCCAAATCCTGGAGGGGGAAACTGGCAATCGCCAGAATGCCAACAGCCTGCCTGAGACACGGAGCCGTGTCCCAGGCAGGCTGATTGGCGCAACTATCTATAAAATCATTAGGTTACATTCCGTCGCTTGGCCGCGACTGACGAACTCGGCACACTGGCTCCCACTGACTCCCAGGATCATTCCGTCAGCGGCAGTGAAACGGGCTCAGGCACCTTCGAAACCGCACCCTCGGCCCCCAGATTTGACAAATCTTCCTCAAACGGAGCCGCGTCGTCCGGCAGCCGCAGGCCGTCGGCGTCCGCCTGCGAGAATGAGCGCGGCGGGGTGGGTTTGCTGCTGAGGCGGGTCGTGCGGTTGTCGAGAATCTGCTTGGCGGCTGCCCGCAGTTCCTGGTCCCCCAGTCGCCGGACGTTGGCGATCTGCGACAGCGGTTCCAGCACCTTGACAATCCGTCCAATCGTTGACTCCAGCAAGACCACTTCCATCAGCCCTTCCCGCATCCGTGACAGCGACCGAATCTGGGAGTCGAATTCCTCGCGGAAATCGGTGAGCAGCTCCAGATTCTGAACGGCGTCCGCGACTTGCGGCGTCTGGTCGACAAGGCGATCTTTGATCTCCACCAGCGAATCGAGGGCGCCGAAGGCCGCCGGGGCATCTTCCGAGTGCGATTTCAGTTCGTCCTGCAGCACGAACATTCGATTCGCCTGTGTCCGAGCGAATTCGGTATTGGCCCCCTGCTCCACGATCTGATCCTTCAGCGTCAGCAGTTCCCCCAGAGTTGACTGCGCCACGTCGCCATGCCCCCCCTGGGCGATCAACTGCTGCTGGAGCGAAACCAAGTCGCCCGCGACCGCCTGGGCTGAGCCGGTTCCCGCCTGGTGGTCAAGAAGTTGCTGCTGAATGGCGACCAACTCTGCCGCGGCCTCTCGGGCATTCGAAGCCTCTGAACGCTGCGAGGCAATCTGCTGTTGTAGCGCCAGCAGTTCCTCCGCTGCGGAACGGGCGGCGACGTTCCCTTCTTTTCCCTCCGCCAATTGCCGCTGCAGGGCCAGGAGCTCCCCGGTGATCGTCCAGGTTGACGAGACATCCTGCCCGGCGGCAACCAACTGCTTTTGAAGCGCCAGCAATTCTCCCGCAATGGAACGGGCGGTCGCCGTGTCGTCACCCTGGTCGGCCAACTGCTGCTTGAGCTGGACCAATTCCGACAGATTCTGACGGACGCGCTCCAGATCTCGCAGCGTTTCTTCCGCCTGCGGGGTTCCCGCGTGTTCCTGAACGAGCCGCGCTTGCAACTTACCCAATTGCTCCACCGCCCGACCCGCCGGACCAGTGAGGGGCTGCTGTTCGAGAACGAGATCCTGCAGACGACCAATCTCAGCCAAAGCGGCGGTCGCGGCGGGGGACTGGTTCCCCTCGCGAATCAGATCCTGCCGCAACTGGCGAATCCCCGCGAGCATTTGCCGCGCCTCGGCCAATGGACTCTGGAGCGCGTTGAGTTCGGCAAGCAGGTGACCGGCGTCGCGGGCGGTTCCGCGGCTCCCGGTCAGGGACTGCATTTCGGCTTGGAGCCCCTGGGTTTGCCGTTCCAGTCCTTTGAGCTGCGCCAGCATGGGCTGGGCAGCGACGATGTACACGGCAACGAACCCAATCACCAGACCGACCACAAACGCGCCGAAAATGAGGGTTGGTCGCTCCCAGCGCGGAGCGACTTCATCGGGAAGCGGGGTGTTGATCGAATTGCTTGCGAAATCCATGACGATTCCCTCCAAGAAGACAGAAGACCGGGAGAAGTTGAAGTCCGCAGCCAATGGCCCGTGACTCGCGGATAAAAACGAAGTTTGCCAATCGACCCGCACGAGTTCCCCAAACTGCCAGCACAACCTATTATCGCCATTTTGCAAGTCATGGATTTACTATTTACCCCATTTTTCCACAGCAGAATTGGGGGGCAACGGTTTGTTCGGATGGGGGGGATATGACGACTCTGGGCGGGTCATCCGACCGCGGGGTGGGGAGTCGCTATCAACAGCACGTCCGTCTCCTCAAGGAAAGTCAGAGGCGACTTGCGTTAGCGGACCCGGAAACACAAAATGGGGGCGTCCGATTGGAATTCCTTGTTCCGCGTCGTCCCATGCCATGCACTTTGCAGCCCCTCGACTCTGGCAGCGAATCCTTTGGCTGGCTCTGTGCGTTTTCGAAGGGGCCGTCGGCCGGGCCGACGAAGCGGAATCGGCCGCAGCGTCCCAACGTTCGGCTGTGGACGATAACTCTCGAGTGACAGACTCTGACCGGCAGCACTGGTCGTTTCAACCGGTGCGGCGGCCGACTGTCCCCAAAGTCACAAACCGCCAATGGGTTCGATCCCCCATCGACACGTTCATCCTTTCCAGGCTGGAAGAACGGGGATGGAAGCCAGCCGCCGCCGCGCCCCCCGCGGCACTGCTTCGCCGACTGACGTTCGACGTGACAGGACTCCCGCCGACGCCGGACGAATTGGACCGTTTGCCGGCCGAATTCATTGCCGACGATTACGAGCAGTTGGTGGACGAACTTCTGGCACGGCCCGGATATGGCGAGCGCTGGGGCCGGCACTGGCTGGACCTGGTCCGGTATGCTGAAACGAATGGCTACGAGCGCGACGGCGCTAAGCCGCACGTGTGGCGGTATCGCGACTACGTCATCGACAGCCTGAACGCCGACAAACCGTACGACCGTTTCCTGACGGAACAACTGGCCGGGGATGAGTTGCCCGACGCCAGCTCCGAAACAGTGATCGCGCTGGGCTACCATCGGCTGGGCCCCTGGGACGATGAACCGGCGGATCCCGCCGAGGATCGTTTCGACCAACTCGATGACATCGTCAGCACCACCGCCCAGGTCTTTTTGGGTCTGACGTTGGGGTGCGCCCGTTGCCACGATCACAAATTCGAGCCGTTGACGGCGCTCGACTATTACCGGATGACGGCGATCTTCAACCCTCTGCGACGGTTTCAGAATGGGAGGTCGGATCTGGACGCGCCCGCCGGAAGCGCTTCCCAGCTCGCGGCACAGTCCGAGCGCGACCGGCAGATCGCCCGCCATCAGGCGCAGATCGACACCGCGCGCGACGCAGTGCGCGGCCAACTGCTCGCCTCCGGCGGCACCGGTCTCCCCCCCGATGCGGTCGCTGCCTTTCAGGCGCGGGCCGAAGCGCGAAGCGAACCCCAGAAGAAGCTGGTCGAACAACACGCCGCGGCGCTCGATGCCGCCATCGACCGCGAACTGTCAATCGAGGCCAAGCGCCAGCTCGATGCCGCCGCGGAGGCAATTCGCGCCTTGCGGCGGGAAACCCCCGACCTGCCGCGCGCCTATTTCCTGCATGAGCCGGGCCCCACTCCCCCCACGACGCACCTCCTGTTGCGGGGCAAGGCGACCCGTCCGGGGATCGTGGCGGAACCGGGGGCGCCGGTGGTGCTGGCAGCCCAGCCCCTGGTGTTTCCTCCCTCCTCGTCGGCGACGTCGCAGCGGCGGCTGACGCTGGCCCGCTGGCTGGCGTCGCCGGACAATCCCCTCACCGCGCGGGTCATCGTCAACCGGGTCTGGCAATTTCACTTTGGCGAAGGACTGGTGCGAACCCCCAGCGATTTCGGGGTGATGGGGGCGCCTCCGACGCATCCGGAACTGCTGGATTACCTGGCGGCTGAATTCATGGCACACGGCTGGTCCTTGAAATGGCTGCACCGGGAGATTCTGTGCAGCCAGACATATCGGATGGAAAAGGCATGGCGCGACGATTACGGCGCGGCGGATCCGGAGAACCGGCTGTTTTGGCGGGTTCCCTACCGCCGACTTGAGGTCGAGGCGATTCGGGACGCGATGCTGGTCGTCAGCGGGCGGCTCGACTCCCGCCAGGGGGGAGCGCCGGTGTTCCCTTTCATCCCCCGCGAGGCGCTCGCCGCCAACAGCGATCCGGACAAGGTGTGGCCCCCCTACAACGAGCAAGCCGCGTCGCGTCGCACTGTTTATGCTTTCATCAAACGGGCGCTGGTGGTGCCCATGATCGAAGTGTTGGATTTGTGCGACACGACCCGCAGTTCGGCAAAGCGGGGAGTGACCAGCGTCGCTCCCCAGGCGCTGACGCTGTTCAATGGACAATTTGTCAACGAGCAGGCGCGGCACTTTGCCCTTAGGCTGGAGCGCGAGGGGGGACAGGACTGGGTGGAACAGGGAGAGCGGGCCGGGGCTGTCGCAATTTCGGAGCGCGCCTATCGACTGGCGCTGGGGCGTCCACCGACTGCCGCCGAACAACGCTCGGCGGTGGGATTTCTCGATTTGGAATCGGCCCGGTTGCAGCGCGAGTCCCCCGAACCCGACCGGGAAAGTCCCCCCGCCGCGCGGCGCGCCGCCTTGGCGCAGTTCTGTCGGGTCGTGTTCAATCTCAACGAATTTGTCTACACCGACTGAGCCGTTTGATTTTGGAAAATCGAGCACGCCAGCCGGGCCAATCCCTGTTTTCTTTGGCTAGATTCGATACGATAGGGCGAGTTGGTCCATAGGATGCTTGTGGCCGAAGGGGAGACCCCACTGTCGGCCACCCCTCCGACCCAGGATGGTCGATCCACATGTCCCGAAAACATCGACAGCAAGGTTCCCGTCGCGGAAGCAAAGATCCGGCGGATCTGCACTCCGAATTCCAGCGGCACATGCAGGCGGGGCGTTACAAAGACGCCCTGAAAGAGGCGAAAATTCTGTATCGCGACGCGAGCACCCCGGAGAACCACCGGCTGGTCGAGCGCGCCTATCTGTCGCGGACCCAGCAGTTGCAGCGGGAGGGGATGCCGGCGGCTGCCGCGGAAGTGGCCGGGCACCTGCTGGAGTTCGGGGTCACTGATCGGGAATTGATCGAGAACCTGGTTCTGCTGCTGCCAGCGCTGGGACTGGGGGATAAGGCGCACGTGCTGGCCGGGCGGATCGATTCGCCGCAGATGCAGGAGTTGCTGCTGGTGAGGCTGGCGGACCAGGCGGTGCTGCATCCCGAGAAGACCCCGGCCTCCAAGCCCGAACTCCGCGCCGGAGGCATGCAAATTCGCGAGGCGCTCCAGGCGCTGGAGGCGGGGAACGAAGAGCGGGCGTGGGAATTGCTGCGCGACATCCCGCGCGGTTCTCCGTTCGCCGACTGGCGCTTGTTCGTCCGTGGTCTGGCCGCGCACCGCCGCGGAGAAAGCGCTCAGGTGGAAGCGAATTGGGACCGGCTGGCACCCGACCGGATGGCGCAGCGGATTGCCCGGAAACTGCGCAGCGCGCAATCGGCCGCCACCGGGGAGCCACCTCCCGGAGGTGCGCCCCCTCGCACAGGAATGCAGGATTGGTCATTGAGCGTGGTCGAAACGCAAGTGTTCGGGGAACCGATTCTCCCGCGGCTGGATCAATTGCGTGTCGTGGTGGCCCGCAAGGAATGGTCCCCGGCGTGGCGTCTGCTCCGCCCCTTGCAGCAATCGCTCAAGCGGATCGATCCCCAACTCTCAGAGCGCCTGACGCGCGTGCTGGTGAGCGCGGTCCTGGATGCTGCCAGGGATTCGGAAGGGAGCTTCAATTTTGATCTGATTCAGGCCTTCACTCGCACGGCGGAGCCCCTGGCAATCGACCCGCAATGGAACCGCTTCAACGCCCTGGCCTGGGAATGCGTGAGCTACGGCGAGGACGAAGCCGAACGCCTCTGGCGGATGTACCTGGAGGAGCTGCCGACGCTGGAGCAATTCTCCCCCGAAGAACGGCGACAGGCACAAGCGCTCGTGTGCCGCCAAATCGGCGCGATGCTGGCGATGAATTCCAGTCGGATGGATGACGACGACGAGGAGGACGACGACGAATACGATGACGACCCCTGGCTGTTCGGGGATGAAGACGACGAGGAGGACGATGATCCGGACCGGAAGGAATCGAGGCGGGATGACTACCGGAATCGGGCGCTGGGTGCGATGGAAGAGAGTCTGCGGTTTGATCCGGGGAACCTGGAGACGCATCTGACAAAATTCCGGATGCTCCAGTGCTGGAACGAGCCGGAGAAAGCGGCCACGGCAGCGCGGTGGATCGCCATGTCCTTTCCCGACGCGGTGGAGGCTCCCCAGTACCTGGCGGAATTCCATCTGGAGCGCCTCGAATGCCAGCAGGCGCTCCCCTACGCGCAGCGGGCCCACGAACTCAAACCACTCAACGCCGATCTGCAGCGACTGGAATATCGGGTGCAGTTGGGATTGGTTCGCGAACAGGCACAACAGGAACGCTGGAGCGACGCGCGGGCCGCCCTGGCCCAGGCCGCTCGGATGGCCGACGAGGTGGACACGCTGCAGTTGCAGGCGGTCGCCGCCGCCTTGGAATTTCGGGCCGGTGAAGACGACCAGGCACAGGCGATTCTGGAGCGGTCGCAAAAAGAGCTCGGCGAGCCCAGTCCGTTGTGGCTGGCGATGCTGATCGAGACCAAGCGCTTTCCGCTCCCCAAAGTGGCCCAGGAGCGCTTCGCGCATCTCTGGCAGCGGGATTTGGCCAAGCGCTGTCAGGCCAAATCGGCCGGGCGGATGGCCAGGCTGCTGCTGGAACTGTTCGAGAGCAAGTGCGACCTGCCCGACCGCACGGAGTACATCCGGAGCGTGGTCAAGTACATCAAACGGACGATGCGGAGCCAGTATCAGGAATCCGACCTGATCGCCGTCTGCCGCCTGCTGGAATTGGCTGGCGACGAGTGGGCCTGCCTGGCGAAGATCGCCCGGCGGGGGGCCAAGAAATTTCCCGCCAGTCCCGTGTTCCTGTTCTACGGTGTGCGCGGAGAGGTCGAGGGGAAACCCAATTTCCGGCGGCTGTCGCAATGGAAGGCAGATCTGGAGCAGGCGCTGGAATTGGCCCAGCGATCATCGCAGACCGACGAACAGTCGCTGATTCCCAAGATCAAGTTGCATTTGGGGATGGTTTTGGACTTGATCGAAAACCAGCGGCACTCTCCGTTCCCGTTCCCGTTCTCGCAGGAAGGTTCGAGCCAGGGCCTTCCCGACTTTCAGGACATCCTGGATGAACTGTACCGTATGTTTGGCCGCGAACCGGCTGACGAGGAAGACGATGACGAATTCCCGCGGCGGCGCCGCGCCCGATCCCGCAGTCAGCGCTGAGGCCCGATCATGAGCGATCCCTATTCCCTGCTGAATGTTCCCAGCGACGCTGACGACGCGACAATCCGCGCCCGCTATCTGGAACTGGTCCGCGAGTTCCCACCCGATCGCGCTCCGGAGAAGTTCGCCGCGATCCGCGCCGCGTATGAAGACCTCCGTCATCCGAGCAAGCGTCTGCAGCGGCAACTGTTCAACATGGAGTGCAGCGATTCGATTGAAGCGATCGCCACCGCGGTTCGGGGAAGACTGACTGACGTGAAACTCCCCCTCGAAGCGCTGCTGTCCCTGGCGGAGACTCCATGACGTTCGCCCACGACGATGAACCGCTGTTGGATCGGCTGCGCGATTGGCTGTGGGACGCGCGCGCCCAGGCCGACCGGGTTGCGGTCGACGTGAGGGACGCCCCGGAGAGTGAATCCCCGGACGAGGATTTCGGTCTGTACCGGCTGGCGGAGGAGTTCACGTCGCTGCGGCACGAACTGAAATTGCAGACCAAAAGCGCACGGGGGCTGGAAGACCAGACCGAAACGCTGATGCAGGGACTCCGCCAGGCGCTGGAGGCGCTGCGGGGAATTCAGCCCCAGGAGGCGCAGGCCGCCTGGAACGCCGGCAAGGGGCTGGCCACCGCGCTGGCCGATCTGGACGAGGCGCTCGATCGGATGCGGGGACAGCTCGCACGAGCCAGCCAGCGGCTGGCGGAAGAGCCGGCGCGCGTATTGGCCGACGATCTGGACGCGCTGTACGCCTCGCAGTCGTGGCTGGGTCGCCGACTGGCACGGCGCTATCACCTGGAGGCGCAGGGACTGGTGGCACGGCAAGCCCGCCAGCGGCATGCGCTGCTGGAAGCGCTGCAGGAAGGGTGCGGACTGGTTCAGGACCGTGTGACCCGCGCGTTGGCGTCCGAAGGGGTGGCCCGCATTCCGGCGGTGGGACTCCCGGTCGATCCCGAACAGATGATTGTTGTGGAACTGGTGGAGGGGACCGACGCTCCGGCTGGGTCGGTCGTGGACGAGTTGCGCCGCGGATACACCTGGAACGGGCGGCTCCTCCGCTGCGCCGAGGTGCGTGCCGCGCGCCAGGCTCCCTTCGAAAACCCTCTTTAAGGACTGGCCGTTCGTTTCCCTTGGCACCGTTTTTTCCTTTTCATTGAACAGCAGGAGTTGCACATGGCCGCAGCGCAGGAAGCCCCCGCGGACATCATCATTGGCATCGATCTGGGAACCACCAACAGCGAAGTGGCGGTGATCCGCGACGGCCGGCCGGTGGTGCTCGAAGAGAACGGCGATCCGATTCTCCCCTCGGTCGTGGGTTTGGATCCGCAGGGGAAACTGCTGGTGGGGCGCGCCGCCCGGAATCAATACGTCCTGGCCCCCGAACGGACGATCCGCTCGATCAAGCGCAAAATGGGACAGGACGTCACCGTGCCCTTGGGGGATCAGTCCTACACCCCCCAGGAGATCTCGGCGATGATCCTGCGGACCCTCAAGCAGCGCGCCGAACAGGCGCTGGGGCATCCGGTCAAAAAGGCGGTGATCACCGTTCCCGCCTTCTTCACCGAAGGACAGCGCGACGCCACGCGCGCCGCGGGGGAACTGGCCGGCCTGGAGGTGGTGCGGGTCATCAACGAGCCGACCGCCGCGGTCCTCACCTATGATCCGCGACCGGCCGAAATGGAACGGCTGCTGGTGTACGATCTCGGCGGCGGAACGTTCGACGTGTCGATCGCCCAGGTGGAAGACGGGGTGGTCGAAATTCTGTCGAGCCACGGCGATACGCAACTGGGAGGTGACGACTTCGACCAGCGTCTGCTGGATTTCGTGTGCGACAGGTTTCAGGAAGTGCACGACCTCGACCTGCGGACGATGGCCAGCGCCCGCTCGCGGCTACTGCACGCGGTAGAAGAGGCCAAGAAGCGGCTTTCGTTCGAACCTGTGGGTTTGATTCAGGAAGAGTTCATCGCCGAGAAAAAGGGGATGCCGCTGCACTTGAAACTGGAGATCGACCGGCAGGAATACGAGGAGCTGATCGAGCCGCTCCTGGACAAGACGCTGCGGTGCGTCGATCAGGCGCTGTCCGACGCCATGCTGCAGGCGCAGCAGATCGACAAGGTGTTGCTGGTGGGCGGGGCAACTCGCACGCCATTGGTCCACCGTCTGCTCTCCACCCGCATGGCGCGCCCCGTCCACTCCGAAATCGAACCCGATCTGGCGGTGGCGATGGGGGCCGCCGTTCAGGGGGCGCTGATTGCCGGAATTGACGTAGGCCCGGTGCTGGTCGACATCACTCCGCACTCCCTGGGGTTGGAAGCGCTGGGAATGTTGGGAGACCGGATGTCCGAGTACTGCTTTTCTCCGATCATCGAACGGAACACGCCGCTCCCGACCTCCCGAACCGAGGTCTATAGCACGGTCCACGACAACCAGAAGTCGGCCGAGATCCGCGTCTTTCAGGGAGAGGACTCCGACACGCGGTTCAACTCGCTTGTGGGGGAATTCACGATCGAAGGGCTGGCGCAGGTTCCGGCTCACAACCAGATCCTGGTGCGGCTCGACCTGGACCTCAACGGCATCCTGAAAGTCACCGCCGTCGAACGGGCGACCGGACTGGCCCGCCACGTGGTGATCGACAGCATGATGGAACGCTTCCGCCAGCAGCAACGGGTGGACGCGATGGAACGGCTGGACAAAGTGTTTGGCGACCAGTCCCAGTCCCCGACCGAGGTGGACGTTATAGAATCCTCTGTGGTCCAGGAAGAAGCGCCGTTGGATCCGTCGCTGCGGGAAGCAATCGAGGCGGCCCAGACGCTGATCGCCAAGTCCGCGGAGATCGAACGGACCGCCAACGCCGAGGATGCCGCGGAGCTCTCCGCCCTGCTGTCGGATCTGCGGAAAGCGGTGAGCCGCCGCGTCGAACCGGACATTCGGCGAATCGTCGACGAGGTCGAAGACCTGGTCTTTTACCTGGAGGATCGATGATCGGCGCGTGGTGCGTTCCGTTCAGGGTGCGCCAGCGGCGTCCCCCCCGGCGACGGACCGCTGGCGCGCCGCGCCTCTTGCCGACCGGATGCCATGCCCCCTTCGAATGACACACCGCTGCGCTGTCCCACCTGCCGCGCCTCACAACCCTGGTCCGACACCTGCCGTCGCTGCAAGTGCGATCTGAAACTGCTGCGCGGGGCCGCGACGGCGTACGACCGAAATCGCCGCCAATGCCTGGCGGCACTCCACGACGGTCAGGCGCCGTTGGCGCTGCGCTATGCGCACGAGTGCCTGAGGCTCATCCCCGAGGATGAATCGCGCCGTCTGGTCGCGGTGTGCGCGGTGCTCGCGGGAGACCTGGCGACAGCCAACCGCCTGGCGCGCCAGGCGGATGATCTCGGAGCGGATGCGGACGCTGATCCCTGACGAGGATGGAGGCTCGTCCACCCTTCGCGGCAACGGGATTGGTCGGTTCCGCGTCAAAGGCTGGGCGGGACAGACTTTACAAACACGGCGGCTGATGGACTCAGCCGCGGCTCCAGCGGGCCACCTGTTTGGCCGAATAGGTGATGATCATATCGGCCCCCGCGCGCTTGATACTGGTCAGGATTTCCAGAGTCGTCCGTCGCTCGTCAACCCACCCCTGGGCGACAGCCGCCTGGAGCAGGGCGTACTCCCCGCTCACGTTGTAGGCGCACAGCGGAACCTCCGGATGCGCCTGCTTCACCCGGTAGATGACGTCGAGATAACTGAGAGCCGGTTTGACCATGATCAGATCGGCCCCCTCCGCCACATCGAGCGCCACTTCACGGAGCGCTTCACGAGCGTTGGCCGGGTCCATTTGATACGCCTGCCGGTCCCCGGAACGGGGGGCGCTTTGAGCCGCCTCGCGGAAGGGACCGTAAAACGCCGAGGCGTACTTTGCCGCATAACTCAGGATCGGGGTGTGCGAATACCCCGCGCCATCCAGGCCCGCGCGAATTGCCCCCACCATGCCGTCCATCATGCCGCTGGGTGCGATCACGTCGGCCCCCGCGGCGGCATGACTGACCGCCTGGCGGGCGAGCAGTTTGAGCGTCGCGTCATTGTCAACTTCCACCTCGCCATCTTCGCGCTCGACCAACAAACCGCAATGTCCATGGTCAGTGTATTCGCAGAAGCACAAGTCGGTGACCACCAACAGTTCGCTGGTCGTCTCTTTGATTCGCCGGACTGCCTGTTGCACGATGCCGTCATCGCGGAGCGCCGACGAACCGGTGGCGTCCTTGGAGGCGGGAATGCCAAACAGGATCACGGCGGGAATCCCTAGCCCGACCACTTCGCGCACCTCGTCCGCCAGCAAATCGAGCGTCATTTGCGCTTGTCCGGGCATGGAACTGATCGGCTGGCGGATGTTCGTGCCATGCCGAATGAAAACGGGGAGAATCAGATCGCGAACCGACAACTCGGTTTCGCGCACCAGTTCCCGCAGCACAGGGCGCCCCCGCAGGCGCCGCAGACGATGGAGAGGAAAACCAGTCGGCATCAAACGGCCTCGTCGAAGAGAACACAGGAAGGATCGCAACCGGAAAATCATACGCGATCGGAGAGCCGGTCGAAATTGGTCCCTCGATTTTTCTTGCGCGTTCCTCAGAGAATCGGGGGCGTCCAACTCCCTGGACGAATCCCACTCGACCGAGCCGGTTGCGATGTAAGTCTTCGCCGACGATACCCGGCAGATTTTCGGGGACGCTCGTAGGGCGGTCAACTTTCGGCGAAGCCGAGGTTGGGAGGTTTGGGGCGAGTAGATCGAATTGTGGTCC